>JBKPDS010000199.1:0-8723 GCA_046727995.1 Gemmatimonadota bacterium | reverse complement strand
CACGGGGAGGAGAATCAGAGGCGCGCGATCTGGGACGTACTGGCGTGGGCGACGGCCCAGGTTCCAATCAAAGGTCTCGTCGTCTACGAAGGAGGAGACTACAACTCCGTGCGCGGCCTCCGCGCGGCAGGTGGTCGACTCCGAACCGCAACGGACGCGATTCTGATTGCAGAGAAAGGTCTGAGAGCTAGCGCGCAATAAGCTCTGACATCGCCTTGCGAAGTCTCTCAGACAGTCTTTCCTACTCCGCGAACGATCCCCTCCACTCTCTTCTCCGGATCAAAGTATTTCCGCGCAACGTCGCGCATTTGCTCCGCCGTCACTCCGCGCACCCGAGTGTCGTATTCGAGCAGCTCGTGGAGTCCTTCTCCGAACATCCAGGCATCGAGCATCTCGCCGAGTAGTGCAGCACCGCTTTCCTGGCTGATGGCGTGGGAACCGACGACGTATTCCTTGGCGCGGGAGAGCTCGTCGGCGGACACTACCTGGTCGCGCAGCTTGGCGAATTCGGCCAGCAATCCCTGGCGAGCGACGCCCTCCTTCTCGGGCGAAGTCGCGATGTACGACAGAAAGATTCCCGCGAGTCGCTTGCCGCTGGCCGCCGCCTGAACGGTGTAAGCGAGCGACTGGCGATCGCGCAGCTCGTCGAAGAAGCGACCGCCGAGACCACTCGCCACAGTGGCGATGAGACTCGCCGCGAAGCGCGAATCCTCGCTGCGTGAAGGCGCGGGAAAGGCGAGCGCGATGGCGGTCTGCGCTTTGTCGCGCGATTCAGCGGCAATCTTCACGCTCTTCGGCCAGTGCGGCTTCGCAACTTTAGGCGCCTTCTCCAGCTCGAGCGCTCCGAATTCGCCACCGACCAGATCACCGATTTGCTGAACGTCGAGATCCGCGACGACGCCGATTACGATTGCCGATTCCAGCACCCGCGACTTGTGCCATTCCTTCGCCTGCTCCACGGTGATCGCGCGCAGCGATTCCTCAGTTCCCATCGGAGGAATGCCGTATGGATGCTTGGCGAACGCCGCCGAGCTGGCGAGGCGCATTGGGTAGCGGTACATGTCGTCGCGTAGCATCGCCACGTTCGAGAGGGCGACGGTTCTTTCGGTCTCGAACGCATCGTTGGGAAAGGTTGGTCGCTGGACGACGTCGCCGAGGAGCTCGAGCGCTTCCGGGAGTCGTGCCGTTGGTACCGAGAACGACCAGCCGAAGCTGTCGCTGCCGGCGCTCGCCGAGATCGAGCCGCCGAGCATCTCGGAATCTTCGGCGATCTGCGCCGCGCTTCGAGCCGTTGTTCCCTTGAGCGCCGTCCGCGCGGTGAGGAGGGTCAGTCCGGCGGTCGCCGCATCTTCCTCGATCGCGCCGCCGACGATGTAAACGCCGATGCTGGCGATCGGAGCGCCGACTTTCCGTCGCACCAGCACCGGAACTCCTTCCGCGGTGTGGAACACCGATACACCAGCCTCTTCCTTCTCGAACTCTGCCGTTTTTTTTGCGGACGCCGGCTTGGCCGCGTGCGGAGGAATCGAAGGCAGACGATCTGATCCGCCTTCGCCGAGGATTCTCTTCATGTCGGTGGCATCGTGCGCTAAAACCGGCGCGCTCTCCGGTCGGTAAACGAGCGCCGCCGCTTTCTCCTCAGCGAGATGCTCGCGCGTTACTCGCTGAACATCATCCGGCGTCGTCGACATGTAGCGCTTGAAGTACTCGTCGCCGAGCTGCCACCCTCCCAGCGCTTCCCAGTCCGCCAGATAATTCGCCCGCCCCTCGGCGGTCTCGAGGCGTCGAGCCCAGCGCGCCTCGAAGATGCGGCGGACGCGAGTGATTTCGTGGTCGTCGATCAACCCTACCCGCAGCTGGTGCAGCTGGTCCCAGATGACGCGCGCAGCCTCGGCTGTAGTTTCCGGCTCGGACTCGGCGTGGACGACGAAAACGCCAATTTCGGTTGGCGTGTAATCGTAAGCGCTAACGGATGACGCCAGCTTCTTCTCGCGCACTGCCCGATACAATCGCGACGCGCGGCCAGTCGCCAGCAACGACGCTGCGACATCCAACGCGGCGGTGTCCGGATCAAGCGTGCCCGGAGTTCGCCAGCCGAAGACCAGCTGGCTCTGGGCGATGTCGCCGGACAACTCGCGGTAGCGGAATCCTGTCCGGTCCGGCTCTGTCGGACCCGGATGACGCGTCGGCTGGGCGGACTCCAGCCCACCATACAGTTCCGTCACCTGACGAATCGCTTCATCATGATCGACATCGCCCGAGATACTGAGGATGGTGTTGCCAGGGCGATAAAAGTTGCGGTAGAAGCCGTACATCATCTCGCGTGTGAACGCGCGCAGCCCGGGCTCGCGGCCGATTCGCCACCGGCGCATGCGATGAGCGTCGTAGAGCAGCTCGTAGAGCGTTTCGGTCGCGACAGCGGAGGGATTGTCCGCCTTTCGCTTGGCTTCCTGGATGATGACTTCCATTTCGCGCGCCAGCTCGCGCGCATCGATCACCGAGTTCGCGTAGGCATCGGCCTGGATCTCCAGGCCTTTCGCGAAGCCTGAGGCGGGCAGAACCGTAAAGTAGGTAGTGTTGTCGTAGATCGTGTGCGCGTTGAGGTATCCGCCGCTCGCCTTCGTCTCCTTGGCGATCTCGCCGACGCCACGCTTCCCGGTTCCCTTGAAGAACATGTGCTCGAGCGCGTGCGCGAGTCCGTTCTCGGGGTCAGTCTCGTCGAAGTAGCCCGCCCTGACGTACGTCACGATGGCGACGACGGGAGCAGAGTGATCTTCCTGAACGAGAACCGTCAGGCCGTTCGGAAGGACGGTGCGGTGAATACTCTGTGAATCCATCTAAGCTGCTAGTCGGCCAGTGATCCGTAGCGGATGATCAAAAGCCCGATCGCGAGGAACAACAACCCGTAGCCGAGGAGCCACATAACATCACTGGTGGAAGCAGTGCCTCTTCCGATCAAGGAGTTTGCCACCTCGTCGAGCTTGTGAACGGGAGGAAGTAGCTCGACTGCCTTGCTTCGCCAATCGTTCACCGGACCGTACACGCTGCGCAGAATTCGCGAGCCGAGCCACACCACCGCCAGCGTCAGCCAGTCATATCGGGTTGCGACCGAAAGGAAGAATCCGATTCCACCCATTGCCACATATATGACGGCGGTGTAGAGAAGGAAGTTGACAATGCTGAAGGCGGGTAAAATCGTGCGCAGCAGACCGGATAGGATCATCATCGCCACCAGCACGCCGACCATATAAACAACGAATAGCTGGGCGTAGTAAGTGACTGGATTTACCGGCTTCGAGAACAGAAATCGGTAATAGCCCGCTTTGCGGTCGTTAGAGATGATCCCGTTGACGGCGATGAGCACGGAAAGCGACACCACTGCCGACGCGACCTGCAGCGCGATTTCCCACACTGGTGACGCCTGGTCGCCCCTCCATTGCGCACCCATCATCCGTCGCATTGGCTCGAACATGACGTAGCCCCAGAGCGAGCCGATGAGGACGATGGCGATGCCTCGCTCGAGAACGAAGTCGCGAAACTGCCAGAGCGAGTATTTCACAAGACTGAGATTCATGATCATTCCCCTACTGCTTCCCTGAACTGCTGCTCCAGCACCGAATGCTCGGGCACTACGCTGGCGACCAGTACTCCCTGCGAAATGAGATTGGACAGCGTCGAGTTCAACTCCTGAATGCTGTGCACCGTCACGTCGAATTCGTCGCGCCCCGCTTCCTCTGCCTGCGGAAACGCGGCACGAACGAGATCGTGGCCGCGCGCGACCGCGATTCGATAGCGAGTCATCGCCGGAGCCGCCTGCTCGTAACCAGTAGAGACGAGCCGTTGCAGTCGGCCGCGATCGATAATCGCGACGCGATCGGCGAGCCGCTGCAGCTCGTCGAGGTTGTGCGATGCGATGAGAATCGTACGATCGGGGCGGCGCAAGCCGTCGACGATGTCACGGAAGCGTTGCGTCCAGACGGGATCGAGTCCGTGCGTCGGCTCGTCGAGAACCAGAATCTTCTCGTCACGCAACAGAGCCTGGGCGAGACCGAGGCGCTGCAGATTGCCCTTGGACAGCGCTTTCACTTTCTTGTCGCGATGCTCGGTGAGTCCGAGCAGCTCGATTACGTAGTTGACGCGCTGATGAATCTCGCCGTCAGGAATGCCCGCCAGCGTGGCGTAACGGACGAGAGCGGTATATGCGCGCCATTTCGGTGGGATTGCGACAAGCTCCGACAGGTAACCGATGCCATTCCGCTCGACGTAGTGCCGGGCGCCTAGGCCGTCGATTTCGACGCTGCCGGCTGTCGGCCGCAGGTAGCCAAGCATCATCGCGATGAGCGTCGTTTTGCCGGCACCGTTGGGACCGGCGATGCCGAGTATCTCGCCCTCGGCGACCACCAACGAAAACTCCTCGACCGCTTTTACCGAGTTGCCGAGGAGTGATTTGTAAGTCTTCCCGACGTTTTTGAATTCAATCACAATGGCGGGGGCGGCGCTGTGGTCGTCGCAGGCTGTAGGCAGGATGTCCACGGCCCGTTGCCCGCTTTGGTGATGAAATTCGTTCCTTCCTGCACTCGATTGAGTCGCATGAGTGAGCAGCCAAGATAACCCTGCGCAGCCCGGTCCTGAGGATTCGCCTGCACGGATCGAATGAAGAATCTGCGAGCGAGGTCGTACTGGCGGCTCGAGAAAAGGACCAAACCCATCTCGCGCAGCGCGATCGCATTCCGCGGCTCGAGTCGCAACGCGGTGTCGAGCTCAGCGCGCGCCGTCGCCAGATCGCCCTGATTGCGCGAGAGCCGGGCCAGAAATACGTGCGGTGTGGCAGCGTTTGGATCCGCCTTCACCGCTTTGGCGAATTCGCCGCGAGCTGCCTCGAGTTGCCCGTTCCGCATCGCGTCGATGCCGGCAGTCATGTTGTCACCGGTGCCCGACCCGCGACTGAAGAAGAGAAACCCGCCGACGACGAGTACGATTACGACTGCAATGGCAATCCAGACGGGAGCCGAGATTCGCTGGAAAACACTTCTGCTTTCCGCCGCGGCGAGTGCATGCTCGACCTGACCGCGGCCGACCCCACCCGTGGCGGGTGGTGTCTTGCCGGTGCTGGGACCCTCCGACATGAAGGCGCCGGGAAGCTCGATCGTCGGCGGACCGGCCATCTTCCGAGCGGCGTAGGCGGGCGGCTGGCGATATCCGCCCCCTGCCGATGGTGGTGCGTAAGGAGAGGCCGGTTGAGGCGGCGGAGGCGGTTGCGTTGCCGGACGCTGTTGCCGGGGCGTGTATGCTGCCTGCTGTGGACTCGTCGCCGGCGTCGATCGCTTGACCGGAGCGGCGCCAGTCACAGCGGACTCCAGCGCTCGGAAGCCGTCAACGGCTGCATCGCCGTCGGCCTGCGTGGGCTTGTAGCTGGTTCGATTGGCTCGATCGCGCGCGGCGAGGAACTCGAGCAGCGAGTGCGCCTGGTCGAGGGTAATGACCTCGGCCTGCCGCGCCGCGCGAACGAGCTGTTGTCCGGTGAGTGAGGAGTTTCCAACGAGCGCCTGCAACGCTCCTTCGGCGCCGGTCCAGAGATCGATGATGTCGGCGGCGAGATCCTCAGCCGAGCGCGGGGTGTCGAAATGCGCCAGAACAGGGCGCGCGCCGTTCAATGCGGCGAGCGCGCCCGGTGTGTTCTGCGGACTCATCTCAGGATGCGCAAAAGCCCGGCATCCGCGCTACGTCGAATGAAGCTCTCTGCATCCTGCTCCGGTTTTGGACTTTCCTTGAGGCAATTTGCATCGCGCATCTTGTCGACGATTTCCTCCCACGTTCCTTCAAATGTGTTGCCATCGTCGGTCTTGATGCGGTGTGACTCGGGGGTCGTTTTTACATCGGCGAAACTGGAAAGGAGCGCTCCAAACAGCTCGAGCTGCCCTTTCGCCTCGCTCTGGGCTGCATCCATCGCCTTGGCTTCGATCTCGGCCAGCATCTCGTCGATGTCGTCGAGCTCGCCAGACAGATCGCGCAGCCTGTCCTCCCACGGACGCAGCTCCGGATCGTTGTCGCGCAGGCGATAGATCATTTTCTTCAGCTCGATCAGTCTCCAGATCCCCAGCTCGTCCCAGTGATCTTCGGGAGTCGAGCGATCGAGATGATAGAGCGCGGCCTCGTAGTCGCCGCGATCGTAGAAGATGTTGCCGAGATAGATCCGCGCTTCGGTGTGATCGGGATCCATCTGCAAGGCCCGGCGCAATGTCGATATTGCCGATTCATCATTGCCCAGTCTGTGCTCCGCGTAGCCAATGCACGAGACGGCTTCGGCGGCGTCGGGCGTCTGCTGCGCGGCGATCTCGAAGAATTGCTTGGATTCCTCGATCAGACCTTCGCGAAAAAGCGCGCGTCCGATCTGGAGCATCAGCTCCACATCGTCCTGGTAGCCAAGTTCGAGAGTGTGTCTGAAGCTGCGGAGCGCCTGCTCTTCCTGTCCGAATTTCAGAAGGGTTTCGCCGAGTCCGGCGAGCGCGTCCTCGTGGTCGGGATCGAGAACGAGTGCTTCCTCGAAGCTGCGACGGGCCCAGGCGTATTCTTCGCGGGCGTGGTGTGCGTAGCCAACTCCTATGTGGAGCTCCACCGAGTTCGGATAGAGGCCGAGTCCCTCACGAAGTACGTCAAGAGCTTCGTCATACTGCCCTTCGTTATACAGCTGATGCGCTCTTTCGTCGTACTCTTCAGAACTCAAAAAAGGTGTTGGCATCGCTACGCACCCTCCGAGGAGTCGAGTTTAAGTCTATTGTACTCTTTAGACACTGGATTGTTCAAGGTAGTAACATCCGCCGACGCCGCTGCTCAGGCACCGGTGCGAAAATTCCCCAGCACAGATCAGGTGACGACAGCGATCTTCTCTGAAAAGCGCTGCCAACTCCCGCTCTCGAGCGCGGTGTCGATCTCGAAAATCACCTCCTCCAATTCGTCCTCCCTGGTGAAGAAGTGTGGCGCAATCCTGATACCAGCACCTACGCGATAGTCGACCAGTATGTTCCGCGACAACAGGTGTTGCGTCACCTCGTAGCCGTGCGGAACATCCAAAGCAACCGTTCCCCCGCGCCTTTGGGGATCGCGCGGCGCATTCACCGTGTAGCCCCGCGCGTCGGCGAGCTCGATCAGGCGTGAGGTGAGGCGAAGACTCTTCTCCCTGATCGCCGGGATTCCGGCGCGCCGCAGAATCCGCGGCCCCTCGGCGGCAACGTAGAGCGCAGGAATGACCGGGGTGCCATTCAGCCAGCGGAAGGCGCCGGTCGTGTACTCCATTTCTTCTTCGAAGGCGAAGGGGCGCGAGTGCGCCTGCCAGCCGGTAAGAGCCGGCTTGAGCTTATCGCGGACCGTTGGACTCACGTAAAGGAAGCAGGCGCCCGGTCCACCACATAACCACTTGAGTACGCCACCGGTGAGAAAATCGGGCTTGCTCCGTTTCACGTCAACCGGGACGATGCCGACGGCGTGAAAAGAATCCAGCGAGACGAGCGCACCCATCTCGTGAGCTCGCCGGCAAATGGCGTCGACATCCTGCAGATAGGCGCTGCGAAAGAGGACGTGGGAGACGGCGACCAGCCGCGTCCTTTCGTTGATGGTCTGCAACACTCTGTCGATGTCGATCCCGATCCCATCGTCCGACGGGACGCTGACGACGCGAGCGCCCAACCGTTGCGCCATCTCCGCATAAGCGTAGCGCACCGATGGGAAATCCAGCTCCGTCATCACCACCGTGTCGCGACCTTTCGGAAAATCGACGGCCGAGAGCACCGCCGTCTGGGCGATGGTGACGTTCGGCATCATCACGATTTCGCCGCTGTCGGCGTTTATGAGGGGCGCGATCTCATCGCCCACTGTGACCGGTTGCTCCCACCAGCCACGGTTCCACGCCTTCACACCGAGCTCCCCCCAGTCGCGAGCGTATTCCGCGAGCTTCTCCGGAACCGTGCGCGGCATCGGGCCCAGCGAGTTCGAGACGAGGTAGTTCGTGTTCGCCAGGATCGGAAACTCCTCGCGAAATGCCAGCAAAGGATCGGCGCGTAACGCCGTCCCTGCGTGTGCAGCGCGCGAAGCGCGCGGAACTTTCTTCATCGCGAGCTCCCGATGGAGCTCAGAGTCCCTTCCGTGAAGCGTCGCGCAGCGACTTGAACTCCGCATCCGCGTTCCAGGTCGGCACCGACTCCGCGTTGGCGATACTGGAACCGAAGCGGTAAACGATCTCACCAAGTTCCGCCGCGCCTGATAGATCGAAATCCGGTCGATACTCGTCGGACGGCTGGTGGTAACGGTGGGCCGTATAGTCTTCCGACTGTCGGAGTCCCCAGCCGTTTGGCCGCCCCACATAGTCATCGCCGCCGCCGATCGAAACGGAAGGGATACCGACCTTGGCGAAGGAGAAGTGGTCGGAGCGGTAGAAGTGACCGGCTTCGGGATGCGCGTCGGCAGTCAGTCGGATTCCATCGGCGCGAACGAGTCGCGCCAGCGCCGGACCGAGCGAGCTCTTGTTGTCGCCCGTCACGTTGAGATCACGGACGCGGCCGTTGAGCGGCACGATATCCATGTTGAGCGCGGCGACGATCTTCGACGCCGGAACGGTGGGGTGCTCACCAAAGTACTGTGAGCCAAGCAATCCCGATTCCTCGGCCGTGACGAAGATGAAAAGCTGGGAGCGACGCGGCTTCACGCCCTCGGCAGCGGCGTGCGCGATG
>JBKPDS010000198.1:0-28060 GCA_046727995.1 Gemmatimonadota bacterium | reverse complement strand
ATTGTTTTCGCGCCAGTCGGCGCGCAGGGTGCCGACTTCAGAGAGCGTTCAGCTCGGCGTTGGCGTCGGAGAGATACCCCATCTCCCGCACTACGGTCTGCGCCTGTTGCGTAACCATGGTGAGACCGGTCGGCTGCGCGTTCAGTCCGCCGGTTCGGAAACGCACCAGCTCGAGGCGCATCGATCTGAGCAATTGCCGGCAGTGATCGAGCTTCTCCATCGTCTCCTTCTTCTTGCGCGCTACTTCGGCTATTGCCCGACGCTGGCGGCGCAGCATTGCCAGCCGACGAACGCGCTCCTCACTGGCGCGGTAATCCAGCGGATTGGCCTGCGATTCAAGGGTATCGATTTCCTTCTCGACTCCCTCGGCGGTTTCGCGTCCGGCGCTACGATCGATATCAGACAGGGATAGCGCCAGCTGCTGGACCTTGCGGAACAACTGGTCCGCGGAAGTCGCCACTTCCGGGATCTGATCGCGGTCGTCCGGAGGCATGTTGAGCAGCTGCCGATGGATCTCGCGATGATCGCTCTCTGCTTCGCGGATCGCCGAGCCGTATCGCGAATCGGTAAACGGCGCCGGTGCGCCCGCGGGAATCGGACTCAGGCTGGTCGTCGGACCACCGATCCGCGGATAAGGCTGAAACGGCTGCATCGTCGGCACTGGAGCGATGGGCGAATACATGCCTTGTCCCCGCGCTCTCGCCCGGCGCCTCACCTCTTCACGCTTTTTTTCGTCGAAGAGCGCGCGCGCATCGTCGACCGCCTCGGCGGCGACGTCGAAGAACAGTCGGTCACGACGCTGACGGAACACGTCGCGCCAATCGTAGCCGGCGGTCCAGAGCTTGGAGTATCTGAACGCCAGAAACACCGTCCACATCACTGTGAGCGCGATGAAGTCGTGATTGGTGAACAGAGAGATTGGAACCAGAATGGCGTTGACGGCGAGGTAAGGCGCCAGCTTGCGACGGAACGACACCACTTCGCGCGCGTTCCACCTTGACCATTCGTCGGCAGTGGGCTCCGCCGATGCATATCCGGATTGACCGATGCGCGCATAGCGACTGTTCGCGTCACGAATGGTTTGATCGGTGTAATCGCGAACGGTTTGGGAGATCGCCTGACCGAGGTCGCGCGGCTGATCGCGCGTGACGGCCGGAGTCGACGCGCGAGTAGCGAGCGTCGGCATCGAGCCGCCGCTCAGCGCGACGGCAAAAGCCGAAGCGTTCGGGAAGCGGTCGGCGGGATCCTTCTCCAGACACATCATCACCGCGCGAGAGAGATCGGGCGGCAGATCCGGCCACCGCTCGTCGACCGGTATCGGCTTCTCCGAGAGATGCTTCACCAGCATCGACGGAGTGTTGCTGGCGACGAATGGCGTTTGCCCGCACAGCATCTGGTAGCCGACGACGCCGAGTGAGTATAGATCGCTGCGGCCATCAAGAGCTTTGTCGCCCGCGGATTGCTCGGGAGACATGTACGCCGGGGTTCCGATCGCCATGCCGGTGGCGGTGAGTCGCGAATCGCCGGTATCGGTTAGCGCGCGGGCGATGCCGAAATCCGTGACCATCGCACGTCCCGTCTCATCGTCGATGATGATGTTATCGGGCTTGATGTCGCGGTGGATGACGTTGCGATTGTGCGCGTAGGCGAGCGCCTCAGCGACTTCTTTCAGAATCCGGCGCACCTCGACGGGTGGCATCGGACCGTGCTGCTGCAGGCGCACGCCGAGGTTGTCGCCCTTGATGTACGCCATGACGAAGTAGACGAGATTGTCGCGCTCTTCGACGGTGTAGATCGGAACGATGTTCGGGTGATTGAGCTGGGCCGCCGTCTCGGCTTCGCGCAGAAATCGCTGACGAATGTCGGCGCGGAAGCTCAACTCCGGCGGCAACACCTTGATCGCGATCTCTCGTTTGAGTCTCCTGTCGCGCGCGCAGTACACGATGCCCATGCCGCCACGACCGACTTCGTTCTCTAGCTCATAGTTTGCAGAGAGAACCTGAGCCACATGGCTACCTAGCTCGTCTTCGGGCTTAATTGGCATGGCGGCGCGTCGAATCAGCAGTTCCGGTGTTGCACTTCATGCCTGGCTGGCGTAAATCCACGAGAGCAAAAGATGCAGTATGGGAGGGCTGTAAAGTAGTATCTAAATAAGGTTCATGTCTTAGGAAGGACAATGGCACAACGTCAAACACTCCCCGTTCTCCCGCTAAGGGGAACGGTGATTTTTCCAGGTCTTACCCAGCCGATTGCGGCGGGTAGGCCTTCTACTCTGCGCGCGATCGAGGCGGCCCTGAAGGGCGACCGCCTCGTCTTCGCAGTTGCGCAGCGTGACAACACCGAGGAGCCGACGGCGGACATCCTGTACTCGATGGGTGTCATTGCGCGCATCGGGCAGATCCAGCGCGGCCTCGGCGGCGTGCAGCTTCTGTTGCAGGGTGAGCAGCGCGCGACCGCTCTTCAATATTCGACAGCAGATGGATATCTGAGCGCGGTTCTCGTTCCAGCAGAGGAGATGACTCCTCAAACTGAAAACGATCCTGCATTCACCGCGTTACAGAAAGAAACGCGCGAGAGGGCAGCCGAGCTCGGCGAGCGTCGCGGACTGCCCGAGGAAGTCGTTCACCAGGTTCTCGATTCAGTCACCGATCCCGGTCGGTTTGCAGATCTCGTCGCCGGTTACATCGAGCTGCCCGTTCCTGAAAAGCAGGGATTGCTCGAGACACTGAGCGTCGAAGAGAGACTCCGGCGGATTCTGGTCCACGTGCAGCGGCAGGTGGGCCTGCTGGAAGCGCAGGAGGACATCAAGTCGCAGGTCCAGGAGGAGCTGGGCGAGCGTCAGCGCGAGATGTATCTGCGCGAGCAGCTCAAGGCAATTCAGAAGGAGCTCGGCGACGACGATTCGAGCAAGGAGATCACTGAGCTTCGCGATAAGCTGGCGAAGCTGGAGCTGCCAAAAGAGGCGCGGCAGGAGGTGGAGCGCGAGCTGGGAAGACTGGAGCGCGCCGGCCGCGAGTCGATGGAAGCCCAGGTGATTCGCACCTACCTCGAGTGGGTGGCGGAGCTTCCCTGGAACAAGAGATCGGACGACCAGCTGGATCTGAAGCGCGCCGAGACGATTCTCGAGGAAGATCACTACGGACTCAAGGACGTGAAGGATCGCGTGCTGGAGTTCCTGGCGGTGAGACAGCTGCGCGCATCGCAGCTCGCCGACGAAGTCGAAAAGACCGGCGAAGTTCCGGCCGGAAAACTTTTCGCCGACAAGGACGAGGCGACTCCATCGCTCGCCATCGGCGAGAAGGGCGACAAGCCGATCACCAACAAGCTCGAAGCCAAGTCGCGCGCGATGGCGAAGGGACCGATCCTTCTCTTCATCGGACCGCCAGGCGTCGGCAAGACATCAATCGCGAAATCGATCGCCAGATCGCTCGGTCGCGAGTACGTGCGTGTCGCGTTGGGTGGAGCTCGTGATGAAGCCGACATTCGCGGACATCGCCGGACTTATGTCGGCGCGCTGCCCGGCCGCATCGTGCAGGGTCTGAAACAGGCCGGAACGAAGAATCCGGTATTCCTGCTCGACGAAGTCGACAAGCTCGGCACGTCGTTCCAGGGTGACCCGGCGGCCGCACTGCTGGAAGTGCTCGATCCGGCCCAGAACGACACCTTCACCGATCACTACCTCGGCATTCCGTTCGACCTGAGCGAAGTGCTGTTCATAGCGACCGCCAACTTCGTGCAGAACATCCCCGGTCCGCTGCTTGACCGCATGGAGGTCGTCGACTTCGCCGGTTACACGGAGAAGGAGAAGGCCGAGATCGCGAAGAAGTATCTGTTGCCGCGCCAGCTCGAAGAGTCGGGGTTGAACGACAAGGACATCACATTCACCGATGAAGCGATCATGTCGGTGGTGTCGAACTACACTCGCGAGAGTGGAGTGCGACAGCTTGAGCGGCAGATCGGCGCGGTGGCCCGGAAGCTGGCGCGCAAGATTGCCGCGAGCGAAGAGGTCAAGCACAACGTCGATGCCGAGACGGTTCGAGACCTGCTGGGCCGTCCGCGTGTTCACCCCGAACACGCGCTCGATGAGAGCGAGGTCGGAATCGCGACCGGCATGTACTACACGCCGATGGGTGGCGACATCATGTTCGTCGAGGCGTCGATTCGCCGCTACTATGGTAATCGCGAAGGCGACGCCGCGAATCAGGTCGGCCCGGGTGGAGCAGTCTCGCTGATATTGACCGGCCAGCTTGGCGACGTGATGAAGGAATCAGCTCGTGCCGCGTTCACCTACGCCACGAACAACGCCGCGAGCCTGGGCATTCCTCGCGACAGGCTGGGCGCCATCGAAGCGCACATCCACGTGCCGGCAGGAGCGATTCCAAAAGACGGACCGTCAGCTGGAATTGCGATCGCGACCGCGCTGGTTTCTGAGATGTCGGACAGGCCGGTAAGGCGCGACGTGGCGATGACCGGAGAAATCACCCTCCGTGGCCGCGTGCTTCCGATCGGAGGATTGAAGGAGAAGGTTCTCGGCGCTCATCGCGCGGGAATCAAGACCATCATCATTCCGAAGGACAACGAGCCGGACATCGAGGACGTTCCAGAGGAAGTGCGGAACGTTCTGGAGTTCCATCCGGTGGAGACGCTGAACGAGGTGCTGCGGTTCGCCCTCGTGCCGGCGGAGCCGGGCGAACAAGCAAGGCCGCTCGAGATCAAGGGAGCTGCATAGGCAGAGCAACTGCAAGTTACGGCTACCGGCTGGGAGCGGTTGTGGGCGGAGCGGCTGGGAGCTTCGGGCAAAAGCAAAGAAAGAGGGGAGCCGTTATGCCTCCCCGGACAGACGGTCGTTAGTTGGCGACTACTGTGAAGAGATGACACGTAGAGAAACCTTTCTGCTCTCCCCGCCTCCCGCCTCCCGCTAAAAAATGATCGGGCCCCAGCCAAATATTTTCCACGGGTCCGCTTTCAGCGGCGCCGGTTCGGTTCCTTCCACGAAATACTCGGTGTAGCGACGATCCGGTGGTGTTTGATCCGTCGCCAGCTCGCCCGTCGCCCGGTCGACGTCGCCGGGAATAACACCAACGGGCGGCGCCCATGGATCTAAGGAACGAGAGGTGAGAATCTCCGGCCGCGACGCGTAATAGCGCGCGACCATCTTTCCCCACACCGGAGCAGCCAGCGATCCGCCGGCCGCGCCCGGAGCAATAGGCGTCGGCTTGTCGAAGCCAAGCCAGACTCCGGCCACCAGGTCCGGCGTGAGTCCGACGAACCAGACGTCAGAGTTGTCATTGGTCGTCCCGGTTTTGCCGGCGACAGGAACGGAGGCGGGCAGATATCGACGAATGCTGGACGCAGTGCCGCGCTCGACGACCTCGCGCATCATGTCGCGCACGACGTAGGTAACGCGCTGATCCAAAGCCGGCGCCAGCGCCTTCACCTCGCGGGTAAGCACGACTTTCCGGTTCCTGTCTTCTATACGGTATATGAAGCGCGGCTCGACCGGCGTCCCCAGGTTCGCAAAAGTGGTGTAGGTCGCCACGAGGTCGAGCGGCTGAACAACCGATGCCCCGATCGCGCTCGAGGGAACCGGCGCAATCTTCGAGCTGAGTCCCATTCGATGCGCGAGACTCGAGATGGAATCCATCCCCAGCCTCTCGCCGAGCTGCACGGCGACGACGTTGCGTGACTTGGCCAGCGCTTCGCGCAATGTCAGCGGGCCGAGGAACTGGCCGTCGGAATTCTCCGGACTGTAGACGGTGCCGTTGGGAAGATTGATAGTCAGCGCCGTGTCGACGAAGATCGTGTTCGGCGTAATGCTGTCGGAGATTGCCAACGCGTAGACGATTGGCTTGAACGAAGATCCGGGTTGTCGCATACCGTCGACGGCGCGGTCGAATTGCGAGTCGTTGTAATCGCGGCCGCCAACCAACGCCTTTACATCTCCCGAAGTCGGATCCATCGCCACCACCATTCCCTGCAGATAGTCCGTCGTGCGCGTGGACCTGGCGCCGGGCTTGGGGGGCGTGTATTTCGGGTGCGCATAGTCAGGTTGCGATTCGAGCGCAGCCGTCTCCTCCGCCAACGCGCTGGTAGCCGCATTCTGCAGCACAGGGTCGAGGCTGGTGTAGATACGGTAACCACCTTGAGTCACCGGAATGCCGGCCCGCGTCGCCTGCACGCGTACGACATCGACGAACCACGGCGAGTACGCCGAATAACCGCCATTCGGTGATGTGGTGAGACGAGACGCCTGCGCGTTTTTCGCCTGCTCCTCGGTGATGAATCCCTGATCGGCCATTAGCGCCAGCACGACGTTGCGGCGCTGGCGAACGCGATCGGGATACTTGAGCGGATCGTAGAGCGCTGGTCCTTTCGGCATCGCTGCCAGCGCCGCTGCCTCGGCGAGCGTGAGTCGTGAGGCGCTCTTCCCGAAGTAATGACGCGCTGCGCTCTCAACTCCGTACCAGCCATGACCAAAAGAGATCTGGTTCAGATACGCTTCGAGGATCTGATCCTTGGTGTAGTGCTTCTCCATCTCCCGCGCCGCCGCCTGCTCGTCGAGCTTACGTCCCAGACTCCGGTCGGAGCGGTCGATGAGGGTCGGATGCATGTTGCCGACGAGCTGCTGGGTGATGGTGCTCGCACCTCGGCGCTCGCCGAAAATGTTGTCCTTGAGGGCGCCGGCGATGCCGACGACGTCGACACCATCGTGCTGATAGAACCGGTGGTCTTCGACGGCGATGAAGGCTTGCGGCAGGTATTTCGGAAGCGACTTGATGGAGAGGCTGGTGCGGATCTCCTTGCCGATCTCACCGATGAGAGAGCCGTCGCGCGCGAGAACGAGCGACGCTTGCGGCATCGGCACGATCGTCCAGGGCACGCTATCAACGTTGGCAGGCTGCTGCGCGCCCGCCAGAACGGGCGTAAACACAAGCGCGGCAACGACTAGTGCGCGCAACGGTTGATTGTACCTCTGCGCTATGGCAACTTCAGATCGATGGATCGCTCTATTCATCTCGCTATCGTTCAGTTCAAGCCGCGAAAGGGCGACTACGCCACCAACCTCGCCCGTCTGGCCGGAATTTTTTCGCAGATTCACGCCCTCGATCCGCGGCCCGACGTCGCCGTCTTTTCCGAGACCGCGCTCACGGGATACTTCGTCGAAGGTGGAGTCCGCGATGTTGCGCTGACTGCCGGCGCGCTCGCGCGCGACCTCCAGGCGCAATACACATCCGCAATTACTACCCCGCGGAAGCTGGATGTGTGCATTGGGTTCTACGAGGTGTGGAACAACGCCTTCTATAATAGTGCGCTCTATGTGACGCTGGGAGCCGAACAGCCGGTCATCCGCCACGTCCATCGCAAACTCTTTCTCCCAACCTACGGCTTATTCGACGAGGAGCGCTTCGTCGATCGTGGATTCGAGGTACGCGCGTTCGACACCGAGTGGGGGCGCGCGGCGATGCTGATTTGCGAAGACGCCTGGCACAGTCTCACCAGCACCGTGGCGGCGCTGGACGGTGCGACGATCGTCTTCGTCGTTTCCGCTTCTCCAGCGCGCGGAGTCTGGCCACGCGAAGACGAAGGGCCGGTGCCGGCAAATCTCAAACGATGGGAGCGCCTGGCGCGTGACATCGCGGAAGAGCACGGCGTTTTCGTGGCGCTGGTGA
Organism: Gemmatimonadota bacterium; assembly: GCA_046727995.1. GTDB lineage: Bacteria > Gemmatimonadota > Gemmatimonadetes > Gemmatimonadales > Gemmatimonadaceae > UBA4720. The sequence goes on along the minus strand of JBKPDS010000198.1, from coordinate 20,390 downwards.
ACCTCGTCGGCACGGAGGGCGGCAAGACATTTTCCGGCGGCTCCATCATCTGCGGTCCGCACGGAGAAGTGCGCGCCCAGGCTCCGTTGTGGGACGAGGCCATCCTGTCGATATCCCTCGATCCACAGGATCTGACGCGGGCGCGCTCCGATACTCCCCTGCTCACCGATCTGCAAACGATGATGCCGCACCTGATGCGAAACGTCGATCGCATCCAGGCTGGCGAGCGGCTGGCCCTGAGTTACGACGATGCGCCGACGGAGGGCGGACCGCTCACTCCGGCTGGGCATCACGGCGACGGCGAGCGCGCGGACGCACCATCGAGCGAAGAAACTGCGCGACGCCCGGACGAGGAAACCAAAGCCAAAAAACCAGCGCGATCCAAGAAGAATTTGCGCGAAGCGCCCGTCCGCGCTGGCAAGAATGCAAAAGCGGGATCGGGCGTCGACGCGAGTCGCAATGGAAGTGAGCCTCTTCCGGTGATGCGCGCTCAAACAGCGCCAGCCGGACCCCCGCCCCTCGAGATCGACGCCGAGCTAACCGCGGGGTGGCTCGTTTCGTTTCTGAGAGAGGAGTTCGAGCGACGCTCGTTTGAGAAGGCGGTCGTCGGTCTTTCCGGCGGTGTCGATTCCGCGGTTACTACCTATCTTGCCGCCCAGGCACTTGGCGCAGAAAACGTGGTCGCCGTGCGGATGCCGTATCGAACGTCGAATCCCGATTCACTGGCCCACGCGCAGCTCGTTATCGACGCGCTGGGAGTTCAGTCGAGAACGATCGACATATCGGCGGCGGTGGATGGTTATCTGTCCAACGAAAAAGACGCCGATCCGGCGCGCCGGGGAAACGTGATGGCCCGCGAACGAATGATCGTGCTCTTCGATCAGTCGGCGAAGTATCACGCGCTTCCGGTCGGTACGGGAAACAAGACCGAGCGACTGCTCGGGTATTTCACCTGGCACGCGGATGATTCACCACCGATCAATCCGCTCGGCGATCTCTTCAAGACCCAGGTCTGGCAGCTGGCGCGGTTCCTCGGTGTGCCCGATGTGATCGTGCAGAAGCCGGCTTCTGCCGACCTGATCGAGGGACAAACTGACGAAGGAGATTTCGGGATCAATTACGCCGAGGCCGACAGGATTCTGAACTGGCTGATCTCGGGATACAGTCCGGCAGCGCTCGTCTCGCGGGGGTTTGATCCAAACAAGGTCGAGCTGGTTAGAAAACGACTCGCCGGGACTCACTGGAAGAGAAAGCTTCCCACGGTTGCGCTGGTCAGCCCGACGGGGATCGGCGAATCCTATCTTCGACCGGTTGACTATTAGTCGCGGGCGGACGCGGACCGACGGCATGAAGCTGGCCAGTTTGCTATTTTGAACTGCAGCCAGACCCACCCGCCGAGATTATGGCCACCAGAACCCTTCCCGATCGCAAATCGTCTCCCGGCGCTCCCCCTCCCAGCGCCAAACTTAGCACCGAGCAGCTGGCCGGAGCCTACCGGACCATGCTGCTCTCCCGGCGGTTGGACGACAAGGAAGTTCAGTTAAAGGGTCAGAACAAGATCTTTTTCCAGATTTCAGGAGCCGGCCACGAAGCGGTTCTGACTGCGGCAGGAATGATCTTCAAGCCTGCCTACGATTGGTTCTATACCTACTATCGCGATCGTGCGCTCTGCCTCTCACTCGGCGTCACGCCAGCGGAGATGCTTTACGAAGCGGTTGGCGCGGCGATCGACCCTGCATCGGGTGGCCGGCAGATGCCCAGCCACTGGGGCCACAAGGCTTATAACATCGTTTCGGCTTCCTCTCCGACGGGGACGCAATTCCTGCACGGCGTCGGCTCCGCGGAAGCGGTTTTAAGAGCGAAGCTCCTCAACATCACCGAAGGTTTTCAGAAGGACGAAGTCGTCCTCATCTCGACCGGCGAAGGCCAAACCAGCGAAGGCGAATTCTGGGAATCGCTCAACACAGCGTGCAATCTCAAACTGCCAGCCGTCTATCTGGTCGAAGACAACGGCTACGCCATCTCGGTGCCCGTCGAGGTGAACACCGCTGGTGGCAGCATCTCCAAGCTCGTGCGCTCGTTCCCAAATCTTTTCGTCGAAGAAGTCGACGGCTGCGACCTGCTCGCCAGCTACGATACGCTCCAGCGCGCTGTCGACTACGCCAGACAGAGAAAGGGACCGGCGCTGGTGCACGCCCACGTGATCCGGCCCTACTCACATTCACTTTCCGACGACGAGAAGCTTTACCGGCCGCCGGCGGAGCGCGAAGCGGATGCGGCGCGCGATCCAGTGACCCAGTTCCCCAAGTGGCTGGTAAGCGAAGGCCACGCTACGGAAGACGAGATAAAGCAGATCCAGAAGGAAGTCGAGTCGGTCGTGCTCGCCGCGACCGACGACGCGCTCGCGCAACCGCAGCCGGGTCCGGAGACGGTCTATTCCGGAGTCTATTCACCCGACGTCGATCCGACGAGCGAGCAGTTCGACACAGAGGACGATCCTCAGTTCTCGGGCGAGCCGACGACGATGGTCGATCTGCTCAATGCCTGCATGAAGGACGAGATGCGCCGCGACCCGAAGATCCTCGTCTTCGGCCAGGATGTCGCCGACGTCTCGCGCGAAGAATATCTCGGGAAGGTCAAGGGCAAGGGCGGCGTCTTCAAGGTCACCTGGGGGTTGCAGAAGGAATTCGGCGGCGCGCGGGTCTATAACTCACCGCTGGCGGAGGCGAACATTGTCGGACGCGCCATCGGGCTGGCGGTGCGTGGATTCAAGCCGGTCGTCGAAGTGCAGTTCTTCGACTACATCTGGACCGCCTACATGCAGTTACGTGACGAGCTCGCCACGATGCGCTGGCGCTCCAACAACAACTTCTCGGCGCCGGTGGTGGTGCGGACGACGTACGGCGGATACATCCGCGGCGCGATTTATCACTCACAGACGGGTGCGACTTTGTTTACGCATTGCCCGGGATTGCGGGTGGTGTGTCCCGCGACTGCCCTCGATGCCAACGGCTTGCTACGCACTGCGATTCGCTGCGACGACCCGGTGATTTTCCTCGAGCACAAGCACCTCTATCGGCAGATCTACAACAAGTCGACGTATCCGGGGCCGAATTTCATGATTCCGTTCGGCAAGGCGAAGATCGTGCGCGAGGGCACGGACGTGACGCTCGTCACCTATGGTGCGACTGTGCAGCGCGCTCTTACCGCGGCGAACGCCGTCGCCGGAAATGGAATCTCCGTCGAAGTGATCGACCTGCGCACACTGAGCCCGTGGGACCGCGAGACGGTGTTCGAGTCGGTGAAGAAGAACTCGCGTGTGATCGTAGCGTACGAAGACGCTCTGTCGTGGGGATTCGGCGCCGAGATCTCGGCTGCGATCGCCGACGAATGCTTCGCCTGGCTCGACGCGCCGGTCAAACGTATCGCGTCGACCGATACTTTCGTTGGCTACGCGCCTCGTCTGGAGGATGCGATCCTTCCACAGGTGGAAGACTTCAGGAAAGCCTACGAAGAAATCATGAAGTTCTAAACGTGCGGAAGAAAAAAGGGCGGCTCACTCGAGCCGCCCTTTTTTGTGCTAGGCCCACGACGTTACTTCGGCGGGATGGCACCGCCGGAGTTGGCGGGCGCCAAGCCCGGCAGCTGTACCTGCTTGTAGCTGGCGGGAATGTCGAAGGCTTTGGGATCAGAGTTGACCCATTGCAGACTTGTCACCTCGGCAGCACTAGTCGTCACCCGGGTCTGTCCCTGAGCAACAATGGTAGCCGAGTTCAGGGCACGAAGCTGCGTCCCCTTCGGCAGCCTGGCGCGCACTTCCTTGAGCTGTTTCGCGAAATCGGCGTTGCTGCTGGCGAACATGCTGGCCATGTCGCCGCTGGTTACGCTGGAGAAGGGATTCAGCGACGCGGCGAGATCGGTGGCGTAATAATTGTCAGCGGTGCTGGCGAATTTGACGACCTGTTGCTGGCCCATGGCATTCACGGTCATCGTCATCCCGGTTGTAACGCGATAGTGGGTTGTCGGATGACCGAGGATCGACGGACCGGCGCCGAGGCTATCGACCTTCGCTTGCGTCCCGGAGAATTCCATCTTCATCCCGCCCATCTGCTGCGCCTGGGAGACCATTTCCGCGGGGCGGACCTGGAAATACTGCGCCTTCTTGCTGTCGATGAATGTGATCGTCTTGCCGCTGTCGGTAACGATCATGGTTACCACGCTATCCGACGTCAGGTTACTCCCTTGCGATGGAGTTCCTCTGACCTCGAGTCGCATTTTGTCGCTGTTGCCGACCGCGTGGCCAGTCATGACAGCGGTGTCCGGCGTCCCCTGAATTGAGACCGTGGCCCGAAAGTCCATTGCCAGCGTCTTGCCGGCGTTCTGAGCGTTGATTGGCGAAAGTGGAGCGAGCGCGAAAACAGCGCCAGCCACGAGGCGCGAAGCGAAACTCATGCTGAAATCCCGATTGTTTGTGGGTGAGACGGAGAGGTACGGCCAAAGACGTTCCTTTTGCTCTAACCGTAACCCACAGGGGCGATTTAGTGCCCTTCACCCGGCCATTTCACGGATGCGAAGATCGAGGTACCGAGTACCGCCCCCACTACGCCGAGCGACGCCACGATTGGAATGTGGACGAAGGCCTCGAGAAGCATCTTCAACCCAATGAAGATCAGAACGATGGAGAGGCCGAGCTTGAGATAGACGAATTTGTCGACGACGCCGGCGAGCAGGAAATACAGGGCGCGGAGTCCGAGCACGGCGCAGATGTTCGAAGTGTAGACGATGAACGGATCGCGGGTGACGGCAAAGATGGCGGGAATCGAATCGGTGGCGAAGATGATGTCGGTCGTGTTCACGATCACCATCACGATGAAGAGCGGAGTCGCTGCCAGGCGGCTCCTTCCATCCTTGTCCGGCGTGCGCACGAAGAAGTTGTCGCCGTGGTAATCGTTCGTCACCGGAAGGAGCTTGCGCGACAATCGGAGGACGGGGTCGCGCTCCGGATTATACGCGGCGTCGTCCTTCTGCAACGCCATCCTCAAGCCGGTAAAAACGAGGAAGGCCCCGAAGATGTACAGTGTCCAGGCGAAGCGGGTCACCAGCGCTGAACCGGCGACAATCATAACTCCGCGCAACACCAGCGCCCCGACGATTCCCCAGAACAACACCCGGTGCTGGTACTTCTCCGGGACGTTGAAGTAGGAGAAGATCAGCACGAAGACGAAGATGTTGTCGACGGAAAGGGCGTACTCGATCAGATAGCCGGTCAGAAACTCGAGACCAGGTTCCTTCCCCAGCGTCCGATAGACGGCGAAGGCGAAGCACAGCGACAGGCCAACCCACACTGCGCTCCAGGTCGCTGCTTCTCTTACCGAGACTTTGGCTTCCCGGCGGTGAAGGACGCCGAGGTCGAGGGCGAGAATCGCCAGAACGACGACGTTGAATCCGATCCAGCCCCAGAGCGAGTTCAGCGGGAGCTCCGGGCTGGACGCGCGCGCAGGCTAGCGACGCTCAAGCGCGTCGCGAACGTCGAGAAGAATCTCGAAGTAGAGCTGTTCCCGTCTGTAGGCGAAATCGAGAGTCGCCATCTGATTCTGGTCGCCCGCTGCCTTCGCCCGCTCGAAAGCTTCGCGGTACATCTCGTCGAGGTTGTTCAGAATCGTGCTGCGCGAACGTGACATTGACTTGCTCTCCGGGCTGGAAAGGCCGCGTTTGTCGATCGAGGTAAGGCCGGCGAGGCGCTCGAGCGCTGTCTCCGGGTCCTCATTCTCGAAGATCAGTTTTTTCGCAGCCCCAAGCGCGAGTCTGCGTGGATTGAAGGGGTTGGGCGGGTTCACTACGACAGTCCGTGTGGCTGGAAAGTTAAAGCAATCAACCGAGTCCGCGCCAATACTGGTGTTTCGGACGAGGCAGACAAAGAAAAAGCGCTAGAGTTTGTGAAAAACCGCTTCCTGGACCGGCGTTCCGTTCTTCAAATGCTCGACGACGATTCGCTCGAGCAGCGCCGGCGTGACGCGACAATACCAGACTCCCTCGGGGTACACGACGACGATCGGTCCTTCGGCGCACACCCCCAGACAGGGCGTCTCACCGCGTTTGACGCGAGTCGGACCGAAGAGAAGATCCTCGCGCTGCAGAAGCTCAGCGAGCAGCGAGTAAATCTGTCGGCCGCGACGATCGGGCGAGCAGAAATCGCCCGTGCAAACGAGCACGTGGCGAGAGTACGACTCCATCTCCGGATGGATCTTCTCGGTCATCAGGCAAAGATACAGCTGACGCCACTCAGTCCACCCTTCGCGCGGCTCACTTGCTTCCCGAGCATGCAAGTCTGTTCCGCCCTTGCATGACCGCGAACCTGGACTGATTATGCTAGAGCTCTCCTTTTTCAGGAGCGGACCATGGGAGCAACTATCACTACCAACGCTACGGCCGTCGATCCGACCATCGCCGGCAAGGGTTACGTGCACCCTGAAGTTCTCGTGAGCACGGAATGGCTGGCCGAACATCTCGACGACCCTGGAATCAGAATCATCGAGAGCGACGAAGACGTCCTCTTGTACGACACCGGGCACATTCCCGGTGCACAGAAGGTAGACTGGCATCTCGACCTGAACGACTCGGTGCTGCGCGACTACGTGTCGTCGGAGCAGTTCGAGAAACTTTTGCGGGAAAAGGGGATCGACGAGAATACCACCGTCGTGTTCTACGGCGACAAGAACAACTGGTGGGCAGCATACGCGTTCTGGGTGTTCCAGCTGTTCGGATTCACCAACGCCAAGCTGCTCGATGGTGGCCGCATCAAGTGGGAGCAGGAAGGCCGGCCGTTCAAGACGGAAGTCCCACAGTTTCCCGCCACCAATTACAAAGCCCCCAAGCGCTCCGACGAAAAGATCCGGGCGTTCTTCAAGCAGGTCTTTGACCACTCGGCGGCCGGCAGACCGTTGATCGATGTGCGCTCACCGGAGGAATACACCGGCCAGCGCACCCACATGCCTGACTATCCGCAGGAAGGGACGCTGCGCGGCGGCCACATCAAAGGCGCGCGGAGTGTGCCGTGGGCGAGAGCTGCCAATCCCGATGGAAGCTTCAAGGATGCGAATTCGCTGCGCGCGATTTACGAAGGCGAAAAGGGCCTGAAGAAGAGCGATGACATCGTCGCCTACTGCCGCATCGGCGAGCGGTCGTCGCACACCTGGTTCGTTCTCACCTATCTGCTCGGGTATGACCGCGTCAGGAATTACGACGGTAGCTGGACGGAGTGGGGTAACGCCGTGCGGGCGCCAATCGAGAAGGGTCCGGAGAAGTGACAGCTCCCACCGCAACGCCCACCGCGACCAAACCGTCGCTGATCCACGTCGCGTGGGTTGGTGGACATCGCTTCGATGCGGGCCGTCCCAATGGACCGACGGCCCGCATTGACGGCGAGGGTGAAACGGGGCAGAGCCCGCCGGAGACGCTGCTCACTGCTCTGGCGACGTGTGTCTCCTACGATGTGATCGACATTCTCGCCAAGCAGCGAACGCCACTGGAGTCGCTGGAGATCGACGTAGTTGGTGAGCGCGTCGACACCATCCCGCGGCGTTATAAGCATGTCACGCTCAACTTCCGTATGAGCGGAAAAGGCATCGAGAAAGAAAAGGCGCTGAAGGCGATCGAGCTGTCGGCGAACAAGTACTGCTCGGTTAGGGAATCGTTGCGGCCGGATTTACAGATCGATTGGACGGTAGAGATCGTTTAACACATATAGCAGATCGTCTCGCGGCTATGGATAACGCGTTACGGTTGAATGCGAGTAGAGACAGTTCAGTTAATCAACCAGAAATCAGCTTCTCCGCTTTAGCATCTTGGGCGACCACTTCAGCTCGGACTGCTCCATCTCCTCCCGCAATCGCACGTAGCTATCGTAGCGCTCAGCGCTGATCGCGCCCTGCTCCACCGCCGCGAGCACCGCGCATCCCGGCTCGACCCGGTGGGTACAGTTTCCGAAACGGCAGGAAGGGATGTGGGCGCGAAATTCCCTGAAGCATTCGTCGAGATGCTCGGAAGCGAGCCCCCACATCCCGACCTCTCGCAACCCCGGCGAATCCACCACGTAGCCCGCATCGGGCAGCGGGTGCAGCAGCGCGCCGACCGTGATGTGGCGTCCCTTGTTGACAGATTCGCTTATCTCGCCGACACGCAAATCGAGTCCCGGGTACATCGCGTTCATCAGCGACGACTTGCCCACCCCAGATGGTCCAGTTAGTACCGACGTCTTGCCCGCCAACTCGTCGTGCAGATGTTCCAGTCCAATGCGCTGCTTCACACTGGTGAAATGAACCGGGTAACCCGCGGCAGCGTAGTCGGCGAAGGCGCGCTCGATCTCTTCACGATTCACGAGCTCGATTTTGTTGATGACGATGCGCGACTCCAGCGAATTCGCTTCGGCGATCACCAGGAATCGATCGAGCATTCTCCGGTGCGGATCGGGCTTGGTGGCAGCGAACACAATGACGACCTGATCGACGTTGGCGGCGACGATCCTCTCACCCTGCCCTTCTCCAGGAGCGCGTCGAGCAAGCTGCGAGTGACGCGGCAGGATATCGGCGATCGCCCAGTGGCTGCCTCGCTCGTCGATTTCCAGGACTACACGATCGCCTACGGCCAGCTTCTTCGACTCCTCACGTTCCTGCTTGAGCCTGCCACGCAGCGAGGCCTCGTGGGTCTCTCCGGACTCGGCGCGAACGTGCCACACTCCGCCGGTCCCTTTGAGCACGACCCCTTCCTTGCGCGTCAATTACCCTCGCTGTCCATCGCATCCCACCACGGACGCTCCTCGGCACGCTTCGCCTTGATCAGGGCATCGAGCTTCGATTTCACTTCATTTAGTCTCAGCGCGCCCACGATTTCGCGCGCCTCTGATTCGCTTGGCGCGTAGGATAGAAACTCGGTCTCCAGATGTCCGCTCGCGACAGGATCGCCGTGACGCCAGCGCACGAATAGCAGATAGGCAGCGAAAGGGCGCTCCTTGTCACCACTGTCGTCGGTAACTATCTCGACGCTGTAGGACGCACCATCACTGCCCTCGAAAGCAGCAGGCCGATCGTGCACCGCCATGTATCCGCCGATGGTGTTCGGATCGCCCTTCGAGTGGTCGGGGGGAATGAATCTGCCCATGATCAGCGGCGGCGTCGGCCGACCATCTCCTTGACGACATTGCCGGTGAGAAACGCGACGTTGGCCGGCCGTTCGGCGAGACGGCGCATCAGGTAAGGGTACCACTGGGTTCCGAACGGCACGTACACGCGCATGCGATAATCATCGCGCACCAGGCGGTCCTGGAGATCGCGTCGCACGCCGTAAAGCATCTGGAACTCGAATCGATCACGGGAAATGTCGTGTTCTTTGGCAAACCGCTTTGCCTCCCTGATGATCGCTTCGTCGTGGGTGGCGATGCCGGGATAGTTGCCCTTCAGCATCAGCTCCTGCATGCACTTCACGTAGTTCGAGTCGACGTCCTTCTTCTCGGGATAGGCTACAGTTTCCGGCTCCTTGTAGGCGCCTTTGCAGATGCGAACCCGGGCCTTGAGAAGATCGGCGTGCTGGACATCCGCAAAGGTGCGATACAGGTAGCTCTGGAGCACCATGCCGACGTTTTCGCGATAGGCCGGATACAGTCGCTGCTCGAAGAGGTCGAGCGTGCGCTGAGTGTACTCGCTCGACTCCATGTCGATGCGGACGAAGCTCCCGTAGTCCCGCGCACGCTGAAGAACCTTGTGCATGATCGCGACGCAAAGATCCTCCGAGACGTCGAGCCCCATTGCGGTGAGCTTGACCGAGACGTTGGCGTTTGCTTTTCGCTCATGGATGCGATCGAGCATCGTCACGTATTCCTGACCGGCGGCGCGCGCTTCGACTTCGTTGTGAACGCTTTCGCCGAGCAGATCGAGCGAGGCGGTGATGCCGCGTAGGTTCAGTCTGGCGACGGCGGCGAGCGCAGTGTCGAGGGTCTCACCGGCGACGAAGCGATTGGCAAAACTCTGCGCAACGCGATTGTGGCGGACGAACTTGAATATCTGCGGCTGACTCGAGAGATAGAGCAGAGCGCTACGAAGCATCAGTACAACGGTTGCGGTGAGGCCGAAGCCGACGAGCGTCGGGCAGCGGCACGACCGCGTCGCGAGAGGTCGAAGATTCTGGTTACGGGATACCTGCCTCCCTTCTTCAGGTCGGCGTCGAAGAAGTTCCAGTTAGTGAGACCGTCTTCGCTCTCGGGCTCGAGCAGGTAAACGATCAGCGCTCCACGCGGCTGCGCCGTGGAGATGATGAAGGACTTCGGCGGCAGCGCCTGCAGCCCTCGCTGCCAGCTTCCCTTGAGCCGCACTTCGCGGTGTCCCTGGAACGGGCGGGGCGACGTGATGATGGAATCGATGCTGAAGGTCTCGCCGCGAGCCGTCCACGCCGAGTCGGAGCGCTCGACGCGAATGCCGTGCAGTCGGAGCAGAGCCACCGCCGCGGTATCCTGCGGCGCTATCACATACGCCGCCGGTGGCAATCGGTCGAGCGTCGAGGTGAACCGATCATAGACGGGCATCCGAACGGTTTTGAAAATGCCTGAACGTCGCTCGCCTTTGGGAACTCCAGGCTGCGACACCGACGAGTCGCCTGTCTTGATCAGATCTTCCTTGACGACATCGAGGGTCAGCGGCGTCGCGAATTCGGAGCGAACAGCGACCACCTGCAACGAGTCGGGAGAGCGACCCCACGCCAGCGGTTGGCTGTCGGCGCGCGCACTGAGCGACCGGATCGACTGACCCTTCTCGGCAACCAGGGAGAGGATCTCGTTGACGAAGGCGTAGGTCGAGGCGATGCGGCGCGCCAAGGAGTCATGTGAATAGGCTTCGCTCAGAATTCCGATGCGGCCGCGAATACCGTAATAGTTGGTGCCAAAGCGCGGACGCGAATCGTAGGTGGCCCAACCTTCGCGCACGCTGCTGTCTCTGACCGAGCCCCGCTCATCGGAAACGAAGTTGCCGTAATCGAAGATCTCGAATCCGTCGCGAGTCCGCATCCGCTGGCGGAGAATGGGAAGCAGTGAGTCTCGCGCATAAACGCCACCGAACACAGCGGCAGGACTGAGCGACGGAGAGTAAGTCAACGCATAGCCATGGAAGCTTCCGTCGGTGGTGTGCAGGTCGACGAAGACGTCCGGGTCCCAGGCGTTGAACATCGCCAGCGAAGCGCGCGTCTCTGGTGCTTCCGCTTTCACGTAATCGCGGTTGAGATCGAGATTCTGGGCGTTGGCGCGTACACCCACCAGCTCGGGGCCATTCTGCTCGGTGCGGTTGATCGATTGTGAAGCGAAGCGCTCGTTGCCATCGGCGTTGTAGATCGGCACCGCGATCAGGACGATGGAATCGAGGGCGTTGGGGCGGGGCGTGAATGCAAGATCGCGTAGCAGCGCCAACAGCGCGTCTTTGCCTTCGACTTCGCCTGCGTGGATGTTGCCCTGCACGTAAACGATGGGGCGTCCGAGGCTTCTGGCGGCGGCCGGCGTCGACACGACGGGTCGCGACGCGATTACGTAAGGAATGTCGCGGCCTTCGCTCGTCTTGCCGATCCAGCCGAACGCCAGCGGCGCACGCAGCGTTCGGAGCGAGTCGAGAAATTTCCGGACGTCGGCATAGTGCGATGTTTCCTGATAATGGGTCAGCTCGGGACGCGTGCGCGGATAGTCAGCGGGAGTGATCGCCCGCTGTATGGGGTGCGCACACGACGCCGCCATCATTGCCGCTGTCGCCACTAACGACCAACGCATTTCGGCGGGTACTCCTGTCCTCACGAGCGCTCGTCTGGATAAAAGACCTGTCTGCGACGCGCCATCTCGAGCAACAGCTCGGCGGGCTCGAATCGGCCCGGGAAGCGCGCGTTCAGATCCTCGAGTCGCTGGACAACGATTTGAATGCCGAGCGAATCCATGTAGCGGAAGGGCCCACCGCGGAATGGCGGGAATCCGATACCGAAGACCGCGCCAACGTCTCCGTCGCGCGCCGACTTGATGATGCCGTCGCTCAGGCAGCGTGCTGCTTCGTTGAGCATCGTCAGTATCGTGCGCTGCTGCACCTGTATTGCAGGCATTTCCGGAATCAATGGCGTCTCGGGAGCAGTCATGGGAGCGATCGTCTTGACGACGGGGACGCTGCCCGGCGCCAGGAAGAGAGTGTACACCGAAGGATCCACTTCGCCCTTTTTTCCTTCCTTGTCGTAGGTGTAGAACCCCTTCTGCGATTTTCTGCCGTAACGTCCGGCGGCAACTACCGCCTGCAGCGACTTGGCTGGCTGCATCCGATCGGGGAAAGCATCGGCCATGATTTTTCCGGCCTTGGCGGCAACATCGAGTCCGACCTCGTCGATGAGGGTGATCGGTCCGACGGGGAACCCGAAGTCGACGAGTGCGCGATCGATGATGTCGACGGCAACACCCTGGTCGAGCAGAATCCCCGCTTCGTTGATGTAGGGCGACAGAATGCGGTTGACGTAGAAGCCGGGCCCATCGTTCACCACGATCACCGTCTTGCCCAGCTTCTTCGCGTACGCAACCGCAGTGGCAGTGACCTGCGGAAGTGTTTCGGCGGTCGTGATGACTTCGACCAGCGGCATCTTGTGCACCGGTGAGAAGAAGTGCATCCCCAGCACGCGTTCCGGACGGCTGGAGGCCTGCGCGATCAAGTGGATCGGAATGGTAGATGTATTAGTGGCGAAGATCGCCGTCGGGTTGATCGCCGCCTCGGCTTCGCGCAGCACCTGGTGTTTGACCGCCAGATCCTCGAACACGGCTTCGATCACCAGGTCGACGTTGCCGAAGCCGGAGTAATCGACGGTGCCTCCGAGCAGCGCCATGTAGTCGCTGTACTGGATTCTGGTGATCTGCTTTTTGGTGAGACGTTCCTTGAGAACATCGCGAACGGCGGCGTATCCCTTGGCTACCCGCCCGTGATCCGCATCCTTGAGCCGCACCAGACTTCCGTGCTGCACCGCGATCGAAGCGATTCCCGCTCCCATGAATCCGGCGCCGATGATGGCGATCTTTTCGACCGGCAGCGGCTCGAAGGACGAAACAGGAAGCTCGGGATACTGCGATGGGTCGACGCCTGGATCTTTCTTGAGCTCGTTGGTGGCGAAGAAGAGAAAGATCAATTGGCGAGAGACGTCGGTCATCGCCATCTCGCCGAACCGGCGGGATTCCTCGCGATAGCCGTGCGCCACGCCTCTCTCGTAGCCGGCGCGAACGACATCGATGGCGGCGATGAGCGCCGGATAGTGTCCACGCGATTTCGCCATCGTCTGCTCGCGCGCCTTGCGCAACACGAGTGCACGCCCCGCAGGATTGCCGTCGAGAATTGCGCCCTTCACGCCGCCATGGTGCGAATCGCTCTTTCTTCTTCCTTCCGCCACTTCACGCGCTCGCTGAATCGCTACCGAGCGAAGGATCGATGGATGCACCAGCTCATCGATCAACCCGAGCTGCAACGCTTTTTTGGCGCGGACGTGCTTTCCGGTGAGAATCAGATCGAGCGCGGCGGTCAGGCCGATTCTGCGCGGCAGACGCTGGGTGCCGCCGGCGCCGGGAATCAGTCCAAGCTGGACTTCAGGAAGTCCGAGAATGGTTTTCGGATGGTCGGTACCAATGCGATAGCGACATGCGAGCGCCGTCTCCAGTCCGCCACCGAGACAAGCGCCGTGGATCGCCGCCACGACTGGAACTCGCAGTCTCTCCAGAGAATCGAGCAGCATCTGGCCATCGCGGCTCAGTCGCTCGGCATCCGCCGCCGTCTTGAGCTGGAGAAACTCCTCGATGTCGGCTCCGGCGATCCAGACATCTGGTTTGCCGCTGATGAGGACAGCGCCATGCACCGTGGTGTCTCGCTCCAGCCGGGTGACGAGCGCGACGAACTCATCCTTCACCGCGCGACTCAGCTTGTTGACGGACTCGTTGGGAAGATCGAAAGTGATGACGGCGATGCCATCGGTTACCTCGACCGATAACGCGGGTTTCCAGCGTGTTCCGACGAGTCCTCCGATCGTCACTTCGGATGTCGAGCTCACCGTGTCCTCTCCACCACCATCGCGAAGCCCATTCCGCCTGCCGCGCAAACGGTCATCAGACCGAATTGACCACCACGCCGACGCAGCTCGTGCAACAGCGTAGTTGTAATCCGAGCGCCGGTCGCTCCGAAAGGATGCCCGATGGCGATCGAGCCGCCCATGACGTTCAGCTTCGCCCGGTCAACTTCGCCGACCGGCTCTGAGAATCCTGCGCGCTCTGCCCAGTACTTGGACTCGAAGCCTTTCAGATTCGACAGCACCTGAGCGGCAAAAGCTTCGTGCATCTCGACGAGGTCGATATCCTGCAAGATGAGGCCGGCGCGCTTCAGTGCAACAGGTGCGGCGAGCACGGGCGCCTGAAGAAGCTGTTCTCCCGGATCGAGCGCCGCGTACGCGTAGGACTTGATGATGCCGAGCGGCGGATACCCGAGCGCTTTTGCCCTTTCCTCGTTCATGAGCAGAACGCAGGCGCCGCCGTCGGTGAGAGGCGAAGAGTTACCCGCGGTAACGCTGCCGTACTTCTTGTCGAATACCGGTTTGAGCGCGGCCAGCTGCTCATAACTGGTGTCTTCGCGGATTCCATTGTCCGATGTCAGCACGCTGTCGAATTTCGGTGGCACATACACCGGCATGATCTCGGCGGTGAGTCGGCCATCAGCAGTGCCTGCCGCAGCGAGGCGATGTGACCGCAGCGCAAAGTGATCCTGCTCCTCGCGCGAGATCGAGTTGAGCTTCGCCATCTTCTCCGCCGACTGACCCATCGTCTCGCCGGTGGTCGGCTCAGCGATCGCCGGCGTAATCGGAATGAGGTCTTTCGGACGGAGTCGCGCAAAAGCCTTGAGGCGTGCGGGGAGGGTTTTGGCTTTCGACGCCGCGACCAGCGTTTCGGCCATTCCACGCGAATGCAAAATGGGAATGTTCGACAGTGACTCGGCGCCGCCGGCGATCGCGACATCGAGATTGCCAAGCGCGATCTGGTCAGCGGCATCGGTGATCGCCTGATTCGCCGACGCACAGGCTCTGCTGACGGTGTAGGCCTGGACGCCCTTCGGAAGCAGTGGCATCAACGAAACTTCGCGCGCAATGTTCGGCTCGACGACTGAAGGAATCACCGTGCCGAACACCAGCGCCTGAACCTCTTTTCCGTCGAGGTTCGTCCGCTGCAGCAGCTCCGCGACGCACAGTTTGCCGAGCTCGATCGCGGAGATGGACTTGAAAGCAGTCCCGGCTTTTGCAAACGGCGTTCGCACGCCGGCGACGATCGCGACGCGGCGCCCGTTCCCAAACGTTGCCATGCAGGGAACTTAGACGGGCGCCGTTTATCTATCTAGGACGTGCTCTCTCCTCTGGTGGCACGCTCTTTCGCGAGCAGCTTGCGCTTGCGCTCGACGCCCCATCTATACCCGCCGAGCGATCCGCCCTGCCTGACGACACGATGGCAGGGGATGACGACGGCAACGCGATTGTTCGCAATCGCATTCGCTACCGCGCGCACCGAACGAGGAGATCCGATCGCATTGGCGATGTCGCTGTAGGATCTGGTTTCGCCGAATGGAATCTTCTGCAGCTCGCGCCACACCTTCCACTGAAAAGCGGATGCTTGCACATCGAGCGGAATATCAGCGCGCGATCCGGCGCCCTCGACCGTAGCGACGACAGCTTCGACCCAGTTGCGGAGCGCGCTCCACGGCTCGCTCAGCCGCTTTCGAGACGCCGCCGGATATTCGCGCTCCAACGCTTCTTCCAGCACCTCGGCGTTGTCGCCAAGAGTGACGGCGCACACCCCGCGGTTGGTGGCACCGACGAGGAGTGATCCGAGAGATGTCCTGGCGATGACGTAATCGATGTGCGCCCCGGATCCACCGCTCTTGTACGTCGCGGGTGTCATCCCCAGCCGCGTTGGGGCGTCTTCGTACACCCGACTGCTCGAGCCATAGCCGGCACCGAACGACGCGCGACTCACCGTCTCGCCCCGCTTCAGCTCGTCCTTCAGTCTCTCGCTTTTGCGCGCGCGAATGTACTGAGCAGGAGTCAACCCGACTGTCTCCTTGAATTTCCGCTGCAGATGATACGGACTCATTCCTGAATGCTCGCCCAGGCGCTCGAGGGTGATGCGCTCGTCGCTCAGTTCGCTGACGTGCTGATCGATATAGCTGCGCGCGGCCTGGACGGCCGCATTGGGAGCTTTGGCCCGATTGGGACGGCAGCGCTGACAGGCGCGAAATCCGGCGCGCTCCGCTGCTTCGATGGAAGAGAAGAAGGCGACGTTGTCACGCTTGGGTTTACGTGATGGGCAGGACGGCCGGCAATAAATGCCCGTCGTGGTGACGCCGTAAAAGAAGCGCTCGTCGGCAGAGGCATCCCTCTGCAGCACTGATTCCCACGCAGTTGCTTCATTCATAGGAATACCCTCCGAGCCATGTCGCGACTTCGTTGACGCCTTCATTCTCGATTGCTCCGTCGATACCAAAATCATAACAGCCTGTGTGCCGATCCAGCATCCGGATGTAGTCCGCTTCTCCGTCCGACGGGAGTTGGCGGAGATCCGGCTCGAAGATCAGTACGATTTTGTCTCCCACTGGAACCAGTCGAAAGGACTGCATTTGTCTCTCCTGAAAACGGTCTGACTTTTCGATCGTGCCGAATGATGGGGAGGCAGGCGAAAGCACGATATCCGAATCTTGCGGTCAAATTCCTTATACTTTGGCTGGCTCGTACCAACTTCGACGCGATTGCGATGCCCGGAAATCAGGGAGAAAAATTCGATGTCCTCGTGATCGGGGGTGGCATCACGGGTTGCGGCATCGCGCGTGATGCCGCGATGCGCGGACTCGCGGTCGCACTGGTCGAGCGCGACGATTTCGCCAGCGGGACATCGGGCCGTTCGTCACGACTGGTACACGGTGGCATCCGCTATCTGGAGCACGGGCAGTTGCATCTGGTCTGGGAGTCGATACGCGAGCGCGAGACGCTGCTGCGGATCGCACCGCATCTCGTCAAGCCGCTCGCGTTCACGTGGCCGATTTATCGTGGCGCGCGCGTCGGCAGGCTGAAGCTCGCCGCCGGTCTGTTCCTTTATCAGATGATGGCGCTCGGCAGATCGCGCCGACATCTCTCGCTCAACGAGAAGGAAACGCTGGAACGCGAGCCGTCGCTTTCCAGCGTTGGATTGACCGGCGGTGCGGTGTACTTCGATGCGTGCACTGATGATGCGCGACTGACGATTGCCAATGCGATTGCGGCGGATCAGAACGGCGCGTTGGTGGCGAGTCACACCCGAGTGACCGAAATCATCCGCGAGAACGGCAAGGCAATTGGAGCTACCGTCACATCTCAACATTCAGGTGAGACACGGGAGATCAGAGCGCGCGTGCTGGTGAACGCGACTGGAGTCTGGCAGAATCAAATCTCCGGCGATCGAGTGCAGCGGCATCGAGGCAGCAAGGGAGTCCACATCAGCGTTCCCAGAGAGCGCGTCGGCAACCGGGACGCCATTACCATCATTTCTGCCGTCGACGGACGGGTGATGTTCTGCCTGCCCGCCGGTCCACAGACAATCATCGGCACCACCGACACGTGGACCGATGAATCCCCAGAGGACGTACATGCTTCGGCCGGCGACGTTGACTACCTGCTGCGTTCGGCGAACGCGTACTTCCCGCGCGTCCGGCTGACCTTCGACGATGTGGTGAGCGCCTGGGCCGGGATCAGACCACTGGTGGGTGGACAATCGAAACATCCAACCGCCGTCTCCCGCGAGCATAGCATCGTCGTCGATTCTTCAGGAATCGTTCACGTCACCGGTGGCAAGCTTACCACGTATCGATCGATGGCTGCCGAGATCGTCGATCGCGTGCAGCAGCTGCTCGGTGTAAAGGTGCGACCGGCGGATACCGATTCCGTCGAGCTACCGGGCGCGGACCGCGCCGCGCAGATCGAGCAGCTCGAGCGAGATGACTCGCGTCTGGCAGAGCGACTCGTAGCGGAGCTGCCGTACACGGGCGCTCATCTCGTCTACGGAGTGACGCGGGAGAAAGCACAAACCCTCAGCGACCTGCTTATCAGACGCACCCATTTGGCGTTCGAGACAAACGATCACGGGAAGAGCGTCGCTGCCCGCGCCGCTGACATCGTCGGCCCCGTGTTGCATTGGGATGAGCAAACGAAAAACGCCCGCGTCCATGAATTCGAACAGGACGTCGGGCGGATGTTCGCGATCAGCCGCTGAGTTCGGCTGGGCTCGAGCCAGCCCAATGATCGATAATTCCATTAGTACCGGTGCACCCCATTGTCGGAATGCGCCAGACGAAGGAACTCGTCGCGGGTCTTGGGATCTTCGCGGAACGCTCCCCGCAAAGCGGACGTAATCGTCCTCGAGTTCTGCTTCTCGACCCCGCGCATCATCATGCAGAGGTGATACGCTTCGATCACTACTCCGACGCCGCTTGGATGGAGAACACTGCATAACCCTTCAGCGATCTGCTCCGTCAGCCGCTCCTGCACCTGCAGTCGGCGAGCGTAGACATCCACGATCCGTGGAATCTTTGACAGGCCCACGATCTTGCCATTCGGAATGTACGCCACATGTGCTTTCCCGAAGAACGGCAGCATGTGGTGCTCGCACATAGAATAGAGCTCGATGTCGCGCACCATGATCATGTTGTCGTGTTCTTCCTTGAACACCCCGTTACCGACTACTTCCTCGGCCGTGGTGTTGTAACCCTGCGTCAGGAACCGGAGTGCCTTTGCGACGCGTGCCGGAGTTCTGTCCAGGCCTTCGCGATGCGGATCTTCGCCGAGCAGCTCGAGCTGGCGCCGGACTAGGTCCTCGAATTCAGGCGAGTCGTTAGCCTCGCCGACCTCATCCAGTGGGTCGGCATCAAACAATCTTATTGCCATTCAGTTCAGGCCTCTTGGGCTTCTATTGTGACGAGGGGTGGTGGCTTGAGCAGTAACTCCGTCTCCAGCTCGATCTCGGCCTGGAGACTCCGACGATCGCGGTTGATCGTCGCCACCGCGCGACGCTTCCCGTTCACCATGTAGGAAACTGCGCAGTCCATCTTGCTGACGTGGCCTTCGATTTTCGTTGCGTCCCACTTCTCGGCGTGGCCCGTATAGTGGATGTTCAGCTTGTCGTAGTGCGCGCTCCAGAAGAATGGAATGTCATCGAAGCGGTCGCGGTAACCAAGCATGTTGCGAGCGACAACCTGGCCCTGACGTTCCGCCACCACCCAGTGCTCAATGCGCAAACGCACGTCCGAATAAGCATCCGGCCAGCGCGCAACGTCTCCGGCGGCGAATACACTGCTGGCGCTGGTTTCGAGGAACTCGTTTACCGCGAGCCCGTTGTCCAATTTCAGCCCGGCAGTTTTCGCCAGCTCTAGATTTGGCCGCACACCGACGCCGGCGACTACGAGCTCGGCATCGAGCCGCGATCCATCGTCGAGAACGACTCCCTTTTCATCAACACTTTTGGCGGTCCGGCCGAGATAGAACGTGACTCCCTTTTCTTCGTGAACTGTTTTCACGAGCCCGCCGAGCTCCGCGCCCAGCACTCGCTCGAGAGGAAGGCTTTCGGGAGCGACGACGCTGACTTTCAGTCCACGCGTCACGAGGGAGGCAGCGACCTCGAGCCCGATGAAACTGGCGCCGATGACGACTGCCGTCCTGGCTTTGCCAATCCGATCGATGATCGCCCGGCAGTCGCGGAGACTGCGCAGATAGAGAATGCGATCGGCGCCAGGTACGTCGAGCCGAATCGGAGCGGCTCCAGTCGCGATCAGCAGGCAGCCATATTCACGCGTCGAGCCGTCGCTGAGATGTACTTTCTTCGCTTTGGTATCGAGTTTGGTTGCTTCAACCCCCGATACGAACTCGATTCGCTGTGTCTCGTAAAACTCTTTCGGATGAAGCGGCAGCCATTCTTCGGGCGCATTACCGGCGAGATAATCCTTGGAGAGATTGGGCCGGTCGTATGGCGCGTCGGGATCCGGATCGATAACTGTTATCGGCCCGCGGTACGCCTCCCGTCGCAACATCTCGGCGCACGCATTTCCCGCCGCGCCGCCGCCGATGATCACCGCCGATTTCGGCCCGCTGACGGGAATTTCTTCGAACAGGACGTGATCCGGCGCCCGTGATCCCCGGATGCGATGTCCTTCGCCTTTCACCTGTCCGGGATCACGCTTGCGGATGACGCGAACGATGTTGTTCTCGACTGCCACGTCGTACGTCGGCAGATCGTTCAGCGCCGGCGCGCACGACGCCGCGCCGTTATGGAGCTCGAAGCAGGCGTGGTGCCACGG
>JBKPDS010000197.1:0-3595 GCA_046727995.1 Gemmatimonadota bacterium | reverse complement strand
GTTCTCGCCAGCAGCTCGTCGATAGTGGGCTCGGGTGTGCCGAACAGGGAGAAGTGGCTAAAGACCGCGAGCTTCGGCCGGATGCGAGAGAATTCTTCGCCCGCCTGCTCCGGAGTCGAATGAAGCAGTGCGATTGTCCTGGTTCCGGCGTCCGATGTCGACATCGCGACCTCGTGAACGACGACATCCGCACCACGCGCGTGAGCGACCAGATTGGCAGATGGACGGGTGTCGCCAGACAGCACGACCGAATGCCCGTGATAATCGATCCGGAATCCGTACGCATCAATGTCATCGTGTGATACTTTGAACGCTGTCACCCGCACGCCGTTCTCATTGTAGACTGGCCCTTCTACGAAGTCCGTTGCGCTGATCTCGACGCCCTGCTGCGGTTGTCGGATGCGAATGTCGGCGTCGTACGCCTCACGCAGCTTCGTCATCATCGCAGCCGTACCGGCGGGTCCCCACACACGGAAGGCACCGGTGCGTCGTCCGTACGGATTCGAGAGAAAGCCGGTGAGCCAGAGATCCGGAATGCCCACGGTGTGGTCTGAGTGCAAATGGGTGATGAACAGCTTCACCGTTCCCAATGGGATCTTGAGTTGCCAGAGGCGTGTCGTACACGAGCGCCCGCAGTCGAATACCAACCGCTCCGATCCCGCTTCCACCAGAGTGCTCGGCCCGAATCGGTCGGGGCGCGGATTTGGCGTTCCCGTGCCGAGGAGGACGACTCTGAACCCGGAATCAGCTGGCGGCGCAGCGTGCGGCGCGCCCGCTACTTGAGACGATACCTGCCGCGTCGCGAGACAGGTCGCGACGAGAGGAAGCAGCAAACGGAACTGCACGGACACTCCCAAAGCCGAGGCTCAGGAATATCCGCGCAAAGCGCGCGACGGCAAGCCAGGACCGACCTCCTCCTCCTGCCGAATTAGTGTCGGACCTCGACCTCAAAGAGATGGGGCCACAGTTTCCCGGTCACGTACACCGTGTTCCTGACCGAGTCGAAGGCGATGCCGTTGGCGACGCCGCCACGGTTCGCAACATCCTCGCGCTCGGCGGCCGTTAGCAACTTCCCGATATCGATCCAACCGACGATATGCCCGGTGGCCGGGTCGATGCGGGCAATGAGATCGGTCTGATAGACGTTCGCCCACAGCTCTCCGCGCACCCACTCCAGCTCGTTGAGCATCCAGACGGTGCTGTCTCTTTCTCGCACCTGAATCGTGCGCTGGTCGCGGAATCCGGCGGGGTCGATGACGCGGATTCGACTGGTGCCATCGCTCATGTAAAGCGTGCGTCCGTTGGTGGCGAGTCCCCATCCTTCGCCGGCGTAGGTAAAGCTGTCGATCGGGGCGAGGGTGGCGGGGTTGTAAAGGTGGCCGCGACCGCCGCGCCACGTCAGTTGGTAGAGACGATCGCCAACGACTGCGATTCCCTCGCCGAACTCTGTCGCGGGCAGTGCTGTCCGGCGACGAACCTTTCCCGTCGTCAAATCGACTTCGCGCACATCCGATAGCGCAAGACGGCCGATACTCTCGAGCAGATGTCCGCGATAGAACAGCAGGCCCTGAGTGTACGCGGCGGTGTCGTGCGGAAAACTCCGGACGACGCGAGCAGTGGTGCGAGGCGTGGTGGAGTCGAAGGGGACTGCCGGCGGTCGCGCATCGGCGTTGGACGTCGGCGGGGGCTGCATTCCGGGCGGGAGCACGGCCGGTCCATTGCCGTTAGTGTCGCCGGAGTCCCCGCCGCACGCAGCGAAACAGAGCGCGAACACGATGAGTGGGAGGAGGAAGAATCGAGACGATTTCAACTTCATGCGTTCAACCTAACGATTTCCTGGCGACCATCTGGCCAAACGATCGCCAGGAATCAGCGCGTCGTCTCAGATAACGTCCGTCGTTCCGGACCCACCTGCGGATTCATCACGTCGTCTCGAAACGGCGGAGAATATTTCGACAGGCTGTCTCGACATTTTTCCTGGCGTCGGCTTCGATTCGCGAGATGGTGGGGTCGCGTTCTGCCAGCGCCTTTTTGTCCCAAAGTTTCCGTTGGGCGCCTACGGGCAAATCGTCGGTCTCGCTATCGAGCGCAGCGAGCACGAGAAAGTCAGGATCGACTTTCCAGTCAGCAACCAATTCCGGCGCTAGTGTGGAAAGTTGACGAGCACCTTCGATGATACCGACCTTGCCTTCGAGTACTGCTCGCGCAGCTTCGACTGCTTTCGCTCGGTATTCTCGAGATCCCGAATCAAGCGAGTTCCCTGAGACCATTAGGCAGATAAAGTAGTCCGATTAACCAGGGCCGACCACCGGACACGACTCTCGAGCTCCGACCAGAGGAAGCGACGGTGTCCGCATACCAGTGATATCGGTTAACCAGGTCGCCCGACCCGTGAGACCCCTATTAACGTGGACGACATGAATCCTGACTCCTTCGGAGCGCCCGGTGAATAAAATCTCGAGTGAATCGGCCGCGATTTTCTTCCAGCCGGAGTACGCCAGAAGGGATTCCCAATCGCTTTCACTAACCGATGCGTGATGGCGACCCCTGACGGCGCCGGAGTCCGGCCCAGGGAGTATCTCGATCCACGTAGGAAATAGACGCGACTCTCCGCCTCCCGTTGAATCGTTGTATGAAAGGCTATAGCACTCGGCCTGCTTTAGAGGAGATGGTTGAGCACGGTCGGGGGTTCTGGGCAGGTTAGGACTACCGTGAGCACAGGCGATGAGCGCCACCGCAGTCAAGGACTGCAAACTCAGACGCACGCGTGCAGCCAGCATCGCGTCCATGGCCCTACGGAGGTCGGATTCCGTAGCGCGCCAGTATCTCGCGAACGCGATCGATCGGAATTGCTTCAACCGCCCCACCCTTACCACTCATCGTCTTCGCCTTGAACAACGAATTGTAAATCGCTTCCTCGGTCGACTCGATTACCGCCTCGTACAGCGATGAGAGCTGCTCGGTGTTTCCCATCTCCGTTGTGGTCAGTCGCGGCGCATCGCGGGCACGACGCACTTCCGGCGCGGTGGAAAAGGCAATCACGTAATCACCCGACCCGTTGCCGGCGACCGAGCCGGTGCGCGCCAGACCCATCAACGCGCGAGACGCGAGTCGTTTGAGATTGCGATCGGACAACGGCGCCTCGGTCGCGACCACCATCAATATCGAGCCGTCTGCATTCGTCCGTGTTCCGTTCGAAGAGAATCTCTGGCCCAGCTCGCGACCGACTGGCGCGCCCATGATCTGCAGCACTCCACCGAAGTTGCTCTGTACCAGAACGCCGACGGTGTATCCGCCGACTGATGCCGGTGTCTTGCGCGAAGACGTTCCGATCCCGCCTTTCCATCCGAACGCGCGCGTTCCGGTGCCCGCGCCGACGCTGCCTTCCTCAACCGCGCCACCCTTTGCAGAGGTCAACGCTTGTCGCACCTGCAGCGCAGTTATGGGACGCGACCGAATCGCCACGTTGAGCTCGTAACCATCGTTGGTCTCGCCGACGACGGGATTGATCGAGCGCACGTTGTCCATGCCGGGTTGGACGAGCATCCACTCGATCATCGCGTCAGCAGCCTTCCACACACAGAGGGTGCAGGTG
>JBKPDS010000196.1:0-3218 GCA_046727995.1 Gemmatimonadota bacterium | reverse complement strand
GGCGGACGATCTTTGATGTGGGGACGCCAGAGCTATCGACACAGTGATTTCGACTTCGAGGCGAACGCGAAGGAAGGCGTCGCCATCGACTGGCCCATTCGCTACGCGGACATCTCTCCATGGTACGACTACGTCGAAAAGCACGCCGGGATCAACGGCTCGCACGAGGGAATGCCGCAGCTCCCCGACGGGCAATTCCTTCCCGCGATGCCGCTCAACTGTGGCGAGCAGGCTGTTGCTGACAAGGCGAACAAGATCTTCGGACCTCATCGCCGGATCATTCCCGGTCGCTCGGCGAATCTCACCGTCCCGCACGACGGCCGAACCCAGTGCCAGTATCGGAATGCGTGCTGGCTTGGCTGTCCATATGGCGCCTATTTCAGCACACAGTCGTCCACTCTGCCGCACGCGATGAAAACCGGCCGGCTCACGCTCAAGCCGTGGTCGATCGTGAGCGAGGTTCTCTACAACAAGGACACGAAGCGGGCGACGGGTGTGCGGGTGATGGACGCCGTCAACAATCAGGTGACTGATTACAAGGCGAAGGTCGTTTTCCTTTGCGCGTCGACGCTCAACTCGACGTGGCTGCTGATGCGCTCGGCAACCGATGTGTGGCCTGGCGGTCTTGGCAGCAGCTCGGGTGAGCTCGGCCACAACCTGATGGACCATCACTTCCGCGTCGGGGCGCAGGGCAAGCTGGAAGGACTCGATGACAAGTACTATTTCGGTCATCGCCCAAACGGCTTTTACATCCCGCGCTATAGAAATCTGTTCGGCGACAAGCGGGGTTATCTGCGCGGCTTCGGGTATCAGGGCGGTGCCGGCCGGGAGGATTGGGGCCGCGCCGTTGCCGAGCTCGGTGTCGGAGCCGCGTTCAAGGACGCGGCGGCGATGCCCGGCCAATGGAGCATCGGCGCAACCGCGTTCGGCGAGATGCTGCCCAATCACAACAACAAGGTCAGCATCGACCAGAACAAGAAAGACAAGTGGGGCATGCCGGTGATCGCCATCGATTGCGCCATGGGCGACAACGAGCACCAGATGCGCCGCGACATGCAAGTCGACATGGCGGAGCTGCTCAACGCCAGCGGCGTGAAGGACGTCATGGTGTACGACGGCGGTTACTTCCCCGGCATGGGCATTCACGAGATGGGGACGGCGCGCATGGGACGCGATCCGAAGACCTCCGTGCTCAACGGAAACAACCAGGTTTGGGACGCACCGAACGTCTTCGTCACCGACGGATCGTGCATGACCTCGGCCGCGTGCGTGAATCCTTCGCTCACTTACATGGCGCTGACGGCCCGGGCCGCGGACTTCGCGGTCAACGAGCTGAAACGCCGCAACATCTGATCGGAGCCATCAATGACTGATAGCGATATCGGAATTCTCGACACGCCCGAGCTGATCACGCGGCGCGAGGCAGTATTGCGTGTGACGGCCCTGCTCGGCGGCGTGGCGTTGATCGGTGGCAACGCGTTGATCACGGGCTGCCGGCCGGAAAGCAAACTCGGCGCGCCATTCTCTCCCGACGAGATCGCATATCTCGACGAGATCGCCGACACCATCCTTCCAACAACAAGCACACCCGGAGCAAAAGCTGCCAAGACGGGTGCCTTCATGGCGCTGATGGTTAAAGACACCTACAGCGCGGAGGACGACAAGATTTTCCGTGACGGAATGGGCAAGCTCAACGAGGCCATGAAATCCAAGTACGGAAAAACTTTCATGGACGCGACTCCGCAGCAGCGGCTGGAAATGCTGCAGACCCTCGACAAGGCACAGTTCGACTACTCCGAGAAGATGAGGGCGGAGGCGAAGAGAAAGTCGGACGAGTTTCTCGCCGAGCGCCAGCAGAATCCGCCAACACCGCAGACAGTCAAGGCAACACAAATCACTGAGGAGCCGCCGAACAAGTACTTCCGCATGATGAAAGAACTGGCATTGCTGGGGTACTTTACGTCAGAGATCGGCATGACACAGGTGCAACGCTACGTTGAGGCTCCTGGTCGCTACGATCCGTGCATCCCGTACGACGGTAAGCCATCCTGGGCCGGCCACGCCTGATCCGGAGAAAGCTCGATGACTCGGTTTTTCGCTTTGATCCTCGCCGCGCTCCTATCCGGCGCGGCAACAACGCCAACCACCCATCCGGTAGCGTCGAAACCACGTGATGTCAGGCTGATCGGACGCTGGGACGTCACCATCACCACCGCGACCGGCACGGCCCCATCGTGGATCGAGATCGATTCATCCGGCCGCGACGCGTTAGTGGGCAGCATCGTCGGCATCGTGGGCAGCGTGCGCCCGATCACCGAGATCATCACCGCCGGAGACTCGCTGCGCTTCGCGGTGCCCCACCAGTGGGAGAATGGGAACGGCGAATTGCGGGTGGTGGGCCGTCTGCAAGGCGATCGCCTGGTGGGACGGATGACTTTCCCCGACAACACCACGCTCAACTGGCAAGCCGTGCGCGCACCGCGCATGATTCGCACTCGCCCGCCGGTATGGGGCGCGCCGATCAGACTCCTCGATCAGAACGATCTCGCCGGCTGGGCGCCGATGGGCTCACCCAATCAGTGGTCGGTTCGCGGTGGTGTGCTCACCAGTCCGCGCTCCGGTGTCAATCTCCGCACGGCGCGGACGTTCGAAAATTTCAAACTTCATGTCGAGTTTCGATATCCGAAGGAGAGTAACAGCGGCGTTTATTTGCGGGGGCGCCACGAAGTCCAGATCGAGGACGACTATGGTCGCGAGCCTGACTCGCATCGCTTCAGCGGCATCTACGGATTCATCACTCCCAGCGAGATCGCCGCTCTGCCTGCGGGGCAGTGGAATACCTACGACATTACTTTGGTCGGACGGATGGTCACCGTCGTCGCCAATGGCAAGCAGGTCATCTGCAATCAGGAGATTCCCGGCATCACCGGCGGCGCTATCGACAGCAACGAAGGTGCGCCGGGGCCGATCTACCTGCAGGGCGACCACGGCCCAATCGAGTATCGCAACATCGTGCTGACTCCAGCGCGATAGGCATATCGATTATCCTTCGTCAAAATCCAACCGAGGGAATCGATGCGCGGAGGGTTAGTTGCGGCACTGATGGGAATCGGCGGCATCTTCATGGCGTTCGGCGTCACCATCCTCATCATCTCGATCTTTACGAGAATGAACGCGTGGCGTGTGCAGCTGCCGACGATGATGTCCGTGGGGACCGG
>JBKPDS010000195.1:0-6651 GCA_046727995.1 Gemmatimonadota bacterium | reverse complement strand
ATGCTGGCCGCGGCATTCGAGCTGATTGGATGCGGGATCAAAATCTTCAGCCGGCTGTTCTACTTCGCCCCGTTGCTGGTGCTGGGCATGGGCAGCGACGCTTCGTACCTGAGTGTGTTCAACAAGGAGCAACTCGACTCTATCGCGCTGCTGCTGATAAGGATCAACGACAACGGCGCTGCGATCGCCCTCGCCTTCTTTGGATTCTCCACGCTGTTGCAGGGATGGCTGATTTACAGATCCGGCTTTCTGCCACGCTGGCTCGGCGTCATCGGAATAATCGGCGGATTCGGTTGGCTGACATTTCTGTCACCGCCGCTGGGAATGAGCCTGTTCCTGTATCTGGCTGTGTACGCCTTGATCGGATCGCTGCTGACGATTGGATGGCTGCTCACCGTTGGCGTCGACGAGCAGCGGTGGAGACAGCGCGCCGCTCATGCAGCGTCGTCGATCTGGACCTAGCAAGCGTTTGCCACAACAGCTGCGTCTTTCCTCCAACCCTCGAATATCGCCTCTCGCCTCCCGCCTCTCGCTCTACATGCTATGCAACACGTCACCATCGCGACGTCGTCTGGTATAATCTGGCTCACCCTCGTAACGCACTTTGGTGCGGCGCTCATCGCGCTGGCGACGGGGACCATTGCTCTTGCCGTCGCCAAGGGAGGGCGGCTTCACAAGCAGAGCGGCATCGTTTTCACCTGCGCAATGATCATCACCGGCATTCTGGCCTCCGTGATTTCGGCGTACGAAGGCAAATCAGTCGTGGGCGGGCTTTTCGTCTGCTACCTCGTCTTCACGGCAATGACCACGGTCAAGCCCTTGTCATGGGCCGGACGCGGCGTCGACGTAACACTGATGATCTTCGCCTTTGCGGCGGCAGCGATGTTGTTCGCCCAGGGTGTCGTTGTCTGGCAGAAACCCCACCACATGCTGGCCGGTGTGCCCGCCGGAATGGTTTTCTTTCTCGGTACCATCTGCCTGCTCGCCGCGATCGGCGACTTGCGGATGATTCGCGAAGGCGCGCTGAGAGGCACACGGCGACTCGCGCGACACTTGTGGCGGATGTGCTTCGGACTCTTCGTCGCGACCGGGTCATTCTTCTTCGGCCAGCAGAAGTTCATCCCCGCACCGCTTCGCGTGGTGCCGCTGCTATCCGCCCTCGGCGTCGCGCCGCTCGTCGTCCTGCTCTATTGGATGTGGCGCGTGCGTCTGCGACGCCGTGTTAGCGGGCTGATAGTAGCGAGAGAGATCCCGGCCGCTGGCTAGCTCCCTGAGGGACGGGGACGCGGCAGTGCTGTTGGCGGAAGCATGTTGTTCAGGCGCATGTAGTTCGCAAGCTGGCTGTAGTGGTCTGCCAGGTCGAGCGCGTGCCCAAGTACCGTATTCGCGCGCGCCACACTTCGGGAGTTCCCACCAAACGAGATCGTCACAGACTCTCCCAGCTTGGCGTCATCGAGCTGAGCGATCGCCTGGTCGCAGAAGGCGAACGAATCCTTGAGTTTCTGAACAAGCTTGGCCTTCGGCCAGGTTGCCTTGACTGAGTCGGCAGTGGCGGTGTCTTCCGCCGCCCGTGTTCCCTTCATCGCGCCGAAATTGTTGCAGAAGAAGTAGTCGTCGCTGGCGATGTGCTGGGCGATGAATCCTATGCTCAGTTGCGCCGGTGTCGGCTTGTAACTGAACTTCGACTCAGGGATAGAATCGAAAGCTTGCGCGATGTTGCGATGCAACGCCGAGATCCGGTTGCGAAATGAGGTGGTGATCGGATTTGCCGGTGGCCCGGCGGGCGGTTGCTGCGCAGCAAGGCTGATGGGGGCCACAAGCGTCAGAATCGCGAAATAAGACCGTTTCATAAAGTGCCCTGCAGGATGATGAGGGACTCTTATTCTGCGCGCGAGTCGCGAGTTGCGCAATCACTGCTCGACCTACTGCAGGCTCTGATCTTTGTGCATTCTTCTATTCATGATCAAATCGTTCAGCAAACTCGTTCTCTTCTGCGCCGCGCTCACCTCGACCGCCGTCGCGCAATCCCCTACCCCGTCGCGTACCGACCTCGCCCGCTGGTCGCGCGAAGCGGCCGCCGTCACGATCACCCGCGATGATTGGGGGATTCCGCACATCTCGGGAAAGACGGACACCGATGCGGTGTTCGGTCTCCTCTACGCCCAGGCGGAGGACGATTTCAATCGCGTCGAGACCAACTACTTCGACGCGTTGGGACGCGCCGCCGAGTGGTACGGTGAGGACTCGATTTATCGCGACCTCAGGATGCGGCTGATCAACAATCCGGATTCGCTCAAGGCGATTTACTCGCGGAGCCCACGTTGGCTTCAATCGGTGATGAACGCGTGGGCCGATGGGTTGAACTACTACCTATATAAGCATCCCCAGGTGAAGCCAAAAGTCATCGCGCGCTTCGAGCCGTGGATGCCGCTCGCCTTCAGCGATGGCAGCATCGGCCCCGACATCGAATCGGTCAAGCTGACCCAGCTCGCAGCGTTCTACGGAGGGCGCTCAGGAAACGTGAGCTCGGCGCTGCAACCTGGACGCGACGCCGAAAGCGGATCCAATGGTGCGGCGATCGCGCCCGCCAATACGCTCTCGCATCACGCGCTCCTTCTCATCAACCCGCACACGTCGTTTTTCTTCCGCGCCGAAGTGCAGGTGACGAGTCAGGAGGGTTTGAATGATTACGGTGCGGTGACGTGGGGACAGTTCTTCGTCTATCAAGGCTTCAACGACAGCGCGGGCTGGATGCACTCCTCCACCGACGCCGACAACATCGATGAGTATCTCGAGATCGTAACGAAACGCGGTGACCACTTCGTTTATCGCTACGGCGCCGAGGAGCGGCCGGTAACGGAGGAGAAAGCCGTCATCCGCTACCGCACCGCCGCAGGAATGGCGCAAAAGGATTTCACGATCTACCACACCCATCACGGACCGATCGTCCGCGAGCAGAGCGGAAAATGGGTGGCGGTGAGACTGATGCAGAAGCCGATGGACGCGCTGATCCAATCGTTCACGCGAATGAAGGCGCGGGATCTCAAATCCTTCCGCCAGACGATGGAGCTGCACACCAATTCGTCCAACAACACGACGTTTGCCGACGCCAACGGAGACATCGCGTACTTCCATTCCAATTTCATCCCGCGGCGCGACACATCGTTCGACTGGACTCACCCCGTCGACGGGAGCGATCCGCGCACCGAGTGGAAAGGTGTGCTGTCGATCGACGAATCTCCGAATGCCGTCAATCCGCCGAACGGCTGGGTCTTCAACAGCAACAACTGGCCGTGGTCGGCGGCTGGGTCGTTCAGCCCGAAGCGTTCGGATTTTCCCGTTTACGTGGACACGAGCACGGAGGAATCATCCCGCGGACGCCACGCGCTGAAGGTTCTTCCGGACAAGAAAGATTTCACGATCGCGTCCCTCATCTCGGCGGCTTACGACAGCTGGTTGCCCTCCTTCGCGCGGATGGTACCGGGGCTGCTCAAGTCTTACGACAATCTTCCAGCGTCCGATCCGCTGAGGGCAAACCTTGCCGGTCCGATCTCCGCGCTGCGCGCGTGGGACTACCGGTGGGGGACGAATTCCATCCCGACGGCGCTCGCCGTCTTTTGGGGAGGGGATCTGTTCAATCGCGTCGGCGCCGAAGCCCGCCAGGCAGCGATGTCGGCCGAGACCTACGTGATCGAACGCGCGACGGACGCGGAGCGGCTTCAGTCCCTCGCCGCCGCGACGACAAAGCTCCAAAGTGATTTCGGCAACTGGCAGACGCCGTGGGGAGAAATCAACCGATTCCAGCGCATCACCGACGATATCGCGCCCAAGTTCGACGACGCTGCGCCGAGCATCCCGGTTCCTTTTACCTACTCGAGGTGGGGATCCCTGGCGTCGTTTTCCGCGCGCGCGTATCCGGGAACGAAGAAGTGGTACGGCACCAGCGGCAACAGCTTCGTGGCGGTAGTCGAGTTCGGCGACAGCGTGCGTGCGAGAGCGGTCACGGCCGGTGGCGAGAGCGGAAATCCCTCCTCGCCCCACTTCAACGACGAAGCGCAGCGATACACTACGGGGAATCTCAGGGACGTGTACTTCTATTCGTCACAGCTCAAAGGACACATCGAGCGCGTATATCATCCCGGCGAAAGCGACAATCGCGGCCCGTAGATGACACTATCCTGCGAGGCCAGTCGTAGTTAGTCGCAATCGGAATTTATTACCCGAATTTCCCGGATCGATCGAGGTTACAATGCGTCGACTTGGTGCTGTTCTCATGTGGGCTGGTCTTGGCATCTGGGGCGCCGGTATTGTCGCGTGGATCCAGAGCGTTTGGGTCACATTGCCGCCTGATACAGTAAAGGTCATAGTGCTCACGCTCGCCGCACTGATGGGAGGGACACTACTTGCTGCCGGCGCCGCGGTCTCTCGCGCGGGACAAGTCCGGGACAAGCGGGAGATGGAGCTACGGGAAGCTGATTCGCCACGAGCCTTGGCCGACCCTCTGCCTGGCACACTGGCCCAACACGGGCGAGTAGATGCATCGCTCAAGGGACACACCGAGCGCGTGTATTATCCCGGTGAATGAAGGCATTCATCCTCGATCGTTATGGAGGCCCCGAGCGTGTGCGGGCCGGCGACATGCCGGACCCGGAGGTGGGAGAGAACGACGCATTGGTCCAGATTCACGCCGCTGGTGTGAACCCTCTGGATTACAAAACCAGAAACGGCGAGTTCAAGCAAATTCTGCCCTATCGCTTGCCGCTCATTTTAGGGCATGAAGCGGCTGGGGTCGTGGTCCGTGTCGGATCCCGAGTGCGGCGGTTCAAGCCGGGCGACGAGGTCTATGCGCGGCCAAGAGATCTTCGCATCGGTACGTTCGCGGAATTCATCGCCATCGCCGAAGATGACGTGGCGCATAAGCCGAAAGCACTCACCATGGAAGAAGCGGCTTCCATCCCGCTCGTCGGCTTGACCGCCTGGCAGGCACTTGTCGAAAGAGCAAATCTGAAGAAGGGGCAAAAAGTTCTCATTCACGCGGGGTCCGGCGGTGTAGGAACGTTCGCAATTCAACTGGCCAGGCATATTGACGCGATCGTAGCGACGACAGCGAGTGCAGCGAATTTCGATCTGGTGAAGCGCCTTGGGGCAGATACCGCGATCGATTACAGGAAGGACGATTTCGAGACGATCCTCAAAGATTGCGATGTGGTTCTGAACAGTCTCAGCGGAGAGACGTTGGAAAAATCTCTGCGAGTGCTAAAACCTGGTGGAATACTCGTCTCGATTTCCGGTCCACCTGACCCCGATTTTGCACGCGAAATTGGCGCGTCCTCGATCCTGCGTCTGGCAATGCGCCTTCTGAGCTATCGAATCAGAAGAAAGGCAAGACGCCGTCACGTCCGCTATTCATTTCTGCTTATGCGAGCAAGCGGAGATCAGCTACGAGAGATCAGTTCTCTCATCGATTCGGGGATCATACGCCCAGTTGTGGATCGGGTCTTTCCGTTCGAATCGACAAAAGAGGCTATGGCTTATGTCGAGACCGGACGCGCTAAAGGCAAGGTCGTCGTCAAAGTGAGATAAGAAATCTCAGCGTACGATGGCGAGTCAGACCGATTGGTCCGGCCTCTCTACCGATAGTCGCCCCGTACCCACACTTTTGGTCATGCCATCAAGTCAGTCTTCGACGCC
Source organism: Gemmatimonadota bacterium (assembly GCA_046727995.1). GTDB lineage: Bacteria > Gemmatimonadota > Gemmatimonadetes > Gemmatimonadales > Gemmatimonadaceae > UBA4720. The sequence continues at coordinate 960 of JBKPDS010000195.1, read as the reverse complement.
TGAAGTGAAGACGCTGTTGACCGGGATCGCGATGGGCGAATCGCCGCGTTGGCACGACGATCGTCTTTGGCTCTCTGACTGGAGGGCGCGGCTCGCGGGAATCCTGTACTTCTGGGTCGTCTCGGACACTAAGATGACACTAAGTCACACCGCTGGCCGTACTCTCTAACACAATGCGGCCTCCGGAGGAATAATGGGCAGCTCTAATGCAGTCCCCACAGTCCATGGTCAGAACCGCGGCTGGATCTGGGTTGGCGCGCTCTTAACCTGCGTAGGCTTCCTCGGACATTTCTTCGCCGCGCGAGCAATCGGTGGCTACGCCATCGCGTACCGGGATCACATCCTGGGCTTCTTCCTGATCCTCCTCGTCACTGGCGCCATAATCGCTCTGCTCGGCCGATTCTTCTGGCGAGGCCGCCATGACATCACGATACTGGTAATCGGCATCGTTCAGGCGGCCTTCGGCATCGTGATCTACCTGAATCGATTCAACATCGCTTAGCGAGCGAGCGCGTCCCTTGCCACACTGAGCTGGCTGTCCCGATACCAGTGACGTGACGCTGCGATGTCCGGCGAGACGCCTACGCCTTCGACACGTTTGCCGGCAGGGGTGTGAAAATCTGCTTCGGGTATCCTGACCACCCAGTCGGACGATAGCTGGACTTCGGTCGAAGAAAGCATCGCGCCCGCGGTTTTTCTTCCGACGAGCACTGCGCGGTGAAGCTCCTGAATGACGGCGGCAAACGCTTCAGTGGTGCTGCCGCAGCCGCCATCGATCAGCAGCGCAACCATAGCAGAAACGTTCAAAGACTGGGGGCGCCTTCCTTCAATACTTTGGCGCCAGGTCGACCCAACGTTCTTGCGTTCACGGTTCATTCACTCGAATGCAAGCAGGTCGATTTCCATGACACACAACTTCAGCGTCACCGGCGGAGCAGCTCTGCTCGCTGTCGCCGCCTG
>JBKPDS010000194.1:0-8687 GCA_046727995.1 Gemmatimonadota bacterium | reverse complement strand
CTCTCATCCTTGAGCGTGATCGTCACACCCTTGTTCAGATACGACAGCTCACGCAGCCTGTTCGCCACGGTGTCGTAATCGAACTTGAGCTCCGTGAAGATCGTGTGATCTGGCTTGAACCACACCGTCGTGCCGCGCGACTTGACGTCGACTTTGTTGAGCACCTTGAGCTTCGTCACGGTGTGGCCGCGCTCGAAGTCCATGTAGTACTCCTTTCCACCGCGCCGCACCCACACCTTGAGCTGCTCGGCCAGCGCGTTTACAACCGACACACCGACGCCGTGCAATCCGCCCGACACCTTGTAGGAGTTCTTGTCGAACTTCCCGCCGGCGTGTAGCACCGTCATCGCCAGCTCGACGCCGGGAATTTTTTCGGTGGGATGGATGTCGACAGGAATTCCGCGGCCGTCATCGATGACGGTGATCGAGTCGTCGGCGTGGATCGTCGCATCGATCTTTGTGGCGTGACCCGCCATCGCTTCGTCGATCGAGTTGTCGACGACTTCGTATACGAGGTGATGGAGACCTCTCGAGGACGTCGAACCGATATACATACCGGGACGTTTTCTTACTGCCTCGAGACCTTTTAAAACCTGTATCTGACCAGCGTCGTACTTCGACGTGCTGATTTCTGCTGCTGTTTTAGCCATCACTCGCGGGAAAATATTCTGATGAGGACCAATGCATCCCCATCGAGGACAGCGCGAATTTTCAGCTTGTCACTAGTGTCGAGCTGTGCGAAAATTCAGACTGTTTCTGAGACTTCAATTTAACCCCGCCAAGGCTGTTCAGGCAAGCTCAGCAGCTAATCCTAAGCCTTTGTGGGACAAAGGCTTATCTCATCAGTGGTGCTCCGTCAATCTGCTATTCGCGCTCCCTCATCCAGGCCTGCGCGATTGCGCGCCCTTTCACAAGTTTGTCGACGACAAGAATGAGCTCATTGTAGTGATCGCTGTATTGCACCTCTATGTTCACTCCGGCGTCGGCCATTCGCCGCGCCAGGCTGCCGAGTTGACCGGGCTCGCCTTGGCGCAGACGTAGTGTGACGACCTCGCGTTCAGCGACTACCCGTATCCCGGCGGCCTCGAGAGCTTTCCGCGCCGCTTCTCCATCTTCGAATAGAAAATGCGCGATTGACTGCTTGCCGCCCTCGCATGACCAGACACCGCCTCCTTCGACGTTGACGCCGGCTTTGCCGAGTGCTTCTCCCATCTCGGCCAGCGCACCGGGGCGATTCTCAAAAATGATTTCAAGGTCCTTCATGTGGCCATCCCATAAAGGGGTTATCTCATCAGCTGGAGCCGAATCTTGCGCACCCGCTGCCGACCCACCTTTGCGTTCAGCGCGCGCAATATTTGTGGCTCCATCAGCGACAACTCAGTCATCCAGGCGTTTGTCTTCACGGCGACGAAAAGTGTCCCGTCCGGCGTCACCGAAATCGGTTTCGTCACGCGCGATATCTGCTTTCCCACGAGCAGCTCCCACTCCGGAACCACCGATGCCTGCTCGACACGCGCTTCGAGTTTCGAATCCTTGAGAAAGTTTCCGACGACTTTGCCGAGTGGCTCGGGCTTTCTCTTTTTTTCGTTGGGATCGCGCTTTCTCACTTCGAGTTGTCGACCGTGTGCGATTCCGCTTCCCAGAGGCCCGGATAGTCGAGCACTAGCCCGCTCGCATCGACCTTGAGATCGCGACGAAATTCGCCGTTGCCGCTCTCGTATCGATACGTGTTGTCCTCCAGGCGGGTGTAGGTTTGCTCGAGCAGCTCCAGGGTGAATTCGGGAAAGCGAACCCATGCCGCTTTGACGACGGCCTGCTCCCCGACCTTCAACCCTAGCCGGCGGATGGGCAACAAATTCGTCGACGGACTGAAGCCGAGATCGATGTCGTCGGCGCCCGACACCTCCGGCGCCTCCCGGCCATTGATCGTCCAGCGCTTCCCCTGACGCCGAATGTCCAGATCGGTGAATTGCTCTCCGACCGTCGCCTTCAGACTGCACCGCAGCGTATGCCACATCACATCGCACTCGACTTCGTAGCCGATATAACTCGGCACGTTGTCCTGCGACACAAGCGCAATGCCGGTCATCCTGGCGCCGGTTGGAGATTCTACCAGCCGGGAGTATTCGTGGCCGGGCTTATCGATGCGTCGCCAGATGACTGTGTGCTTCATGAGGGACGAGGGGCGAGGGACGAGGGGCGAGGGACGAGGGGCGAGCGAGCGGCGACGGAATATACCGCCTCAAGCTCCCGAGATGGTCTCCGGCCTCCGCCTGTCGACGGCTTTGTCGTACTGCGTCCAGACTCGCTCCACATCGCCCGGATTCACGTGCATCGGCGCGCCGCCGATGATTCCGGTGACGTTGCGGAACGGACGACCCATCTGCATTCCGCCCCTACCAATGGTGAACTCGCGAATCGCCTTGTCGTGCGGCGAGCCGCGCATCTTGAGCACCGTCAGCCCGCGCTTCATCTCCCCGAACATCTCCACGTAACGCAGCAGGATGATCGAGTCGGTCAACGTCGAAATGTTGGACTCGGTGATCGAGTCGCCGCCCATCAACGATCCGGTCGTTGCCGTGAACATGCCGGTGATTTCCTTGTGCTTGATGAACGACGTCAGGCCGATGACGAATTCGCGGAACGCCTTCAGCGTCCCCACGTTCTCCAGCGCCGACAAACTATCGAGCGCCACTCGCTGCGGTCCGAAGTCGTTGATGATCCGCTGGATCGTCACCAGCCAGTCCTCGAGTCCTGACAGATCGGGATAATCGCAGATCACCTTCAGCATCCCGTCGCGCTCCATCTTCTCGAAATCGAATCCCCAGCCAGTCGCGTTTCTCACCAACTGGTCGCGGCTCTCCTCGAACGCCAACAACAGGCACTTCTCCCCGTTCTGCGCGCCGCCCTGGAGGAATTGCGTGACCGTGAGTGTCTTGCCGGTGCCTGTTGCTCCCGAAACCAATGTCACAGAGTCGCGGAAGAATCCGCCACCGCACATGTCGTCCAGTTCCTTGTTGCCCGACGAGATGCGGACGTTGGACGACCGCATGCTCAATTGCATCGCCGAGAGCGGAATGACTATGACGCCACCACGCGGGACGATGGTGAACGGAAACTCGCCCTTCTGGTGATCGCAGCCGCGGAATTTCAGAATCTCGATCGTGCGCCGCCTGGTTTCATCTTCCAGCGCATTACGCAGGATGATGACGTTGTCGGCAATGAATTCCTCGACGCCGAATCGGGCGATTGGTCCGTGATCGTCCGTCCGCTCGGCAGTCAGTACCGCTGTCACTCCCATTCCCTTGAGACCTGACGCGATGCGGAACAGCTCGCCGCGCACCATCGTCTGATCCGAGAATTGTGAGAACACCGCGCCGAGTGAGTCGACCGAGACTCGTTGCGCCTTCACCTTATTGACGGCGTTCTGCACGCGGGCCAACAGCGCGCCGAGGTCAAATCCACCGGCTTCCACGGTATCGATCTCAGGGTCGGGCGATGCATCGACGAACGTGAGCATTCCCTGGTCTTCCCATTCCACGAGGTCCCAGCCGAAGCTGCGCATGTTCTTGCGGATGTCGTCGGCAGATTCCTCGAACGTCACGAACACACCCGGCTCGCCCTGCTCGATTCCCGCGGCGAGAAATTGGACGGCAAACACTGTCTTGCCACTGCCGGCCGTTCCCGAAATGAGTGTCGTCCGATTCTTGGGGAGACCGCCCTTGGCGATGATGTCGAGACTGGAGATTCCCGTGCGCAGCTTTTCCACTGCCGGGTGATTTTCTTTTGTCATCCTGTCGCCTCGGGTTGTGCCGATGATGATCGGGGGGACTGGGTCGGTCTCACTTCCAGACCCAACAAAACTTTGTCCTTGTCAGACAGGTCGCCGATCACGCGTCGAAGCGGAGGCGGGAGCTGTTTGATAAGCGTTGGCGTGGCGAGGATCTTCTCGTCCTCGGCGCGTTGAGGGTTTTCGAGGACGTCGACGATCTCCAGCTCGTACCGGCCTTCGAGCTCCTGAGAGCAGATCCGAGTGAGATTCTCGATCGCGATCTTGGTTCGCGGACTCGTACCGGTGACGTAGAGCGTCAGGATGTACTTCGACAGAAGTCCTCCACCTGCACGTTGCGGCATGCCTTGGACAAACGCTACAACCGTGGGCGGCGTGATCAGGCCCAGCGGTTGCACTAATGGAGCAAGGACTACGTACGCAGGGCTTATGCCCAAGCTGTACAATAGCCAGTTCACCCCGAGAACGGGTCCGCCAGTGCGATGATCACCGAAACCGAGTTACCGCCCCAGGCATCCGCACTTCGGGCAATCATCGAGAGACTGCCGGACGGGATCGTCATCGTCGATACCCGTGGGACGATCCGGTTCGCGAATCCGGCCGCGGAGCGATTGTTCGATCGTTCGACGGAGGAGCTGGTCGGCACCTCGTTTGGCTTCCCGGCAACAGTCGGCGAGACGACGGAGATCGACATCGTCCAGCGCGGGGGGGCCGCCGTGGTCTACGCCGAGCTAAGGGTGGTCGAGACGGAGTGGGAAGGTGAGCACGTGCAGATCGTGTCGCTCCGCGACATCACCGACCGCAAACAGGCCCAGGAGCGCGCGCAACAACTGGCGTACGAGCGCGAAGCCCGCCTCGAGGCCGAAGCCGCGAGTCGAGCCAAGTCGGAGTTTCTGGCCATCATGTCCCACGAGCTGCGCACGCCGCTCAACGCCGTCCTCGGCTACTCGGAGCTGATGGAGCTGGGGATCTCCGGGCCGCTTACGGAGAAGATGCGAGACCAGATCGGACGCATTCGACTGAGCGCCGTGCATCTGCTGACACTCGTGAACGACATCCTCGATCTGGCGAAGGTCGAGGCGGGACGACTTCAGGTGAGCTCTGGCCCCGCCTCGGCCGAGGGAACCGTCGCCGCAGCAATCGCCCTGATCCAGCCACAGGCAGCGGCGCGCAGTCTGGAGCTGTCGGTGCTGCCAGTCCCAGACCCGCTGCCGGTCTATCGGGGCGACGACGAGCGGGCGAGACAGATTCTGGTGAATCTGCTTTCCAATGCCGTGAAGTTCACACCGGCGCACGGCAAAATCACGGTGGAGATCGCGCAGTCCCGGGCGCCGGAGCCGGACACCCGCCTGCAGCCGAAGCGATCGTACGTGAGCTTCCGCGTCACCGACACCGGCAACGGCATTCCCGAAGAAAAGCTGATTTCGATTTTCGACCCATTTGTCCAGGCTGAATCGGGGAAGGCGCGTCCGCGGGAGGGCAGCGGACTCGGCCTCACCATCAGCCGGCGACTGGCGCGTCTGATGGGTGGCGACCTGACGGTGAAAAGCCAGCTTGGTAAAGGCTCGACTTTCACCCTCTGGCTACCGGCCGATCCGACCGCCAAAAGCGTCGAGTCATCGGCAACCATTGCCGGCGAAGCCGTCACCGTTCAGCGCGAGGTCGAAGGTCTGGGCAATGTCGGTCATGTGCTCCTCGAGTCGGTCGAATCAGTTGTCGATACGATCGCGATGAGGATTCGCACCGATCCGAACCTCGAAGCAGCAGGCGGTCTCAGGTTCTCACAGCTCGCGGATCACCTGGCAGCACTTCTCGCCGACATCGGTGGAGCGCTGATTGTGATGGAGGAGGCGAAAGGCTCGGCCTCGGCAACGCTGGGCGACGCGATGGAGATTCAGCGACTGATATCAGAGCGGCATGGCGCCCAGCGCCAGCGTCTGGGCTGGAGCGAATCGGCTTTGCGCCGGGAATTCATGATCGTGCGCGAGGAGCTGGAGAAGGTGATCCGCAAAGCGTCAGAGTTTGGCGAGCCGCTGCCGGTCGAGGATGGTGTCGCGGTACTCGGGCGGTTCCTCGATCAGTCGGAGTATATCGCGTGTCGAGCTTTGAATGCCGGCGTGGGGTGATCGGGCTAATGCAGACGCGGATCAGACGCCGGCATGAACTCCCCCCCACAAGTTCTGCCCCGCACAACGATCAAGGTGAATCGTGAACTCGTCTGACAGGCTTGGTTCGGATTGACCCGAACCTCTACGAACATCATGTCCTGGCCGTCCTCCTGTCGCAGCATGACATAGGCGTCAGATCCTTTGAGCGTCAGAATGAACGGGGTCGTTCTATTCATGAACTCAGAGTGTTTTTTCAGATCAGCGCCGAGAGCCACTGCGCTGAATTTGATCGGTCCTCCTCGGATGACCTGTGGTTGGTAGCGATGAGGAATAGAAGTCACCATGATGAATACGGAGCCCGAACCGCTAACTGGTACATCGGGGGACTGCGGCGTTCCGGAGGCAAGGGTGAGAACTATCATTGGATAAACGGAAAAACGAAGCACGCCTGCCTCCTTTTTTGGGGCGAATGATCAGTGCGCTGTGACGGGTTCCTGCGAATAGGTTGTTGGATCCTGCTGGTAGAATCGCTGCAGCTGCATGAACAAAGCGGGATGATTCTGCTTTAGCGCGCGCGGCCGCTCGAAGAATGCCTCGGTGATCACGGCGAAGAATTCCGAGGGATTGGTTGCGCCGTAATCGTCGAGAAAGGTATCCTCGCCCGAATCGGCAGCTTCGCGCAGCGCATCGAACTCCGCACTCATGACGCGGGCCCACGCTCGATAATCTCCGCTCGTCTCCAGCGCCGGCGTACCGTCGCTGCTTCGATTCTCGAAATCGAGTTGGTGCGCGAACTCGTGCAGCACCAGGTTGACGCCATCATTGGGCTCGGCGGCGCCTTTGCGCACGGCATCCCACGCCAGCACTAGAGCGCCGAGTCGGTGGCCGGTGTGGCCGAGGCGATAATCGCCACCCTCCTGCCAGATGCCGCCGCCAATGTGGTGCTCTTCATCGGCGATATAGCCGGTTGGGTAGACGAGAATCGACGTCAGCTCCGGGTAGTAATCGGTCTCGCGATGCAACAGTAAGAGACACGCCTGGCCGGCGATGGTGACGCGAATCTCGTCGGTGAGCACGAGGCCGCCGCAGCCCTCGAAATGTTTCTCGGCCAGAAATACCTGGGTGTGGCCGAGCAATTCGGTCTGATCTTCCGGTGTCAGTCGATGGAAGACGGGCAGATTGCGCTCGAGGATCTCGCGCCAGGCTTTCGGCGCGGCGCGGCCACGGAGATGCGCGCGGCGACGGGATTTGAAGAGGTCGAGAACCATAGGTGAAGATTAAGCTGGTGCGCCCATTATTGCGCCGGCTTCTTTTCGCACAAGACGGGAACCATTTGGGTAATACGCGCCACCTCTGGATTGTCGGCGTCGCGGTTCTGCCGCTTCATGAAGTTGGCGGCCAGCTGGGTCAGCAGTCCACAATCCAGCGCCGGATTCCCCAGCAGCGCATTGGCGACGTGCGGCTCGTTGGTGGTGCGCGCGATCTGGGTCAGAATCTCTTTCGGCGTCGACGGATTCCCGGCGAACCAGATGTCGAGCCCGCTGATGGTGCGGGGTCGAGTATAAAGCTCGCGCAGGATTTCCGGCGGCGTGTTGCGATGCGCCGCCAGCGCCTGGAAGAAGTAGTCAGGATACGATTTGGTTCGATAAACCCGCGCCAGTGTCTCACTGGTCGTGTTGGGATTGCGCACGGCCTCGAGTGCGATCCCCATGTCGTTGGAATTGGCCAGCGTATCGAGAATCTCCGGAGAGATGGAATCGTTGGGCAGCGCAGCGAGCAAAAACGCGCGGTCGTTCATACGCGCGCGGATGCTGCTGTCGAGATATGCCCGCTCGCGTCCGGGATTCTGTTTCAGCGCGGCAGAAATTGAATCGCGATCGCGCGAAACCTCAGCCGAGAATTCCGCCTGCTTGTCGTCGCGGACGCGATTCCTGGCCCGCGTCTGTGCGCCCTGGGCGATGTTGAACGAGACGAGCAGCAGCGCTCCGGCGAGGCCCACCCAGGCGAGTGCTTTTTTCGCCGGTTCAGGAGCAACGCGCCATCGACCGAATGCAAGGCCGAGGAATCCGGCAAGTCCACCAAGCAGTGGGATGCCCAGAAAACCAATGCCGGCGGTCGATGAGCGCGACTGAAGAATTGCCCAGACTCCGCTGGCAACCGATGCCGCAAAGAAGAAGAGACTGAGTCCAATTCCGCGGGCGTCGCCTCTGAAGACAAGAACGACGACGACCACGAGATACGCGCACGGAATTCCGAGCAGCGCGAGCAGGAACAGCACGGCTGGTTCCGAGTCGCTATCGTCGCATTAAGGCTGGACTTCGATCTCGCTCGCTCTTTGGGTTGCCGGGCGCGCTGCGCCCTCGACCACTATCTGTGGATCGTGGAGAACAGGAATCTTCACCGACGCGGCAATGAAGCAGAGATCGTGCGCCTGTTCGTGGAGCTCCATCGCCCGCTTCTCGTCGCTGCCCAGAGCGACAGTGACGATAGGGCGCAAGGTCACACTCTCAAAAATCCCACCACCGTTGGGTGTGAGGAGTAGCGTGCCGCTGGCGTGATCCTCGTAGGCGACGACGTTGATCTTCGTGCGTGCGCAGAGGGCAAGGTAGCTCAGTAGATGACACGACGAGAGCGCAGCGACGAACAGGTCTTCCGGATTGTAGATATTGGCGTCGCCGCGGAACATCGGATCGGCGCTCCCAACCAACTCGGGCTTGCCCTCGATCTGCAGTCGATACTTGCGACCGTATCCAGTATATGTGGTGGTGCCTGTTCCGAGATTCCCGTCC
>JBKPDS010000193.1:0-3966 GCA_046727995.1 Gemmatimonadota bacterium | reverse complement strand
CGACGGAACCGTGTTCCCCATCGCCTGGAACATGCTCGACGCAACGAAGATCAAACCGGATGCAACGAAGTTCCATGACACGATGCGCAGGTACTCTGTTCCAACAGCGAGCACGGCAGGGTCCTTGGAGAACACGCCGATCAACGCGTGCGGCGCGATGAGACAGAGCACAACCAGCAGCGCCATCACCGCCGAGACCATATACGCTGCCTTGCGAAACGTGTCGACGACGCGCTCGCGACTGCGCGCGCCGAAATTCTGGCCAGCGACCGGTGCAACCGAAAAACCGAGCGCGACAGCGGGCATGAACAAGGCCTGAATCACGCGCTGCCCGATTCCAAAGCCCGCCTGCGCGGCTGCGCCAAACGGCCGCGCGAGCGCGTAGACGACTACCAGGTACACTCCCATCATGCCGAACTCGAATCCGGAGGGCAGACCGACGCCCAGCATCTTCCGCCAGAGCGCGAATTGTGGCTTCTGGTCGGCGCGCACGAATTGAAGGTATGACTCCTTTCCCACGAAATAGGTGGCGAACCATAGGACTGCGACAACGACTGCGATGAGGGTCGAGATCGCCGCGCCGGCGACGCCAAACGCGTGGCCTGTCACCCAACCGAAAATCAGAAACGGCGCCAGCACCATGTTGATGATTACGGTGCCGGTCCCAACGACCATACCGGCCTTGAAATTTCCGACCGCGCGCAGAGCGGCGGCCGCCGAGACGATCAGGAACTGCAGCGCCATCGCCGGAATGAACCAGAGAAGGTATTGACCCGCGAGCGCGCCGGTATCGGCATCGGGGCTCATCGCGCGACTGTACGGAAGTCGCGCCAGCATCCCGACAATCAGAAAAGCAATTCCTGTAACGACCGCCAGCACCTGCGCCTGATTGAACATCAGCTGCGCATCATCGCGGTTCTTTCTTCCGACGGCGTGCGACACGACGACCGTCGTGCCGACGCCGAGCATCTGCGTCAGCGCGAGCACGATGAAGGTGGCGTTGCCGGCTATGCCAACGGCGGCGATCGCATGCGTGCCGAGCCTGCCGACCCAGTAGAGGTCGATCAGGTAATACAGCGTCTGGAAGATCATCGTCACGAGCATAAAGCTCGTGGTCTTCAACAGATGCCTGGTGAGCGGTCCGGTGGTGAGGTCTTCCATCGCACCGCTAATCTAGCTTTCCCGGACATTAGCGCGCGACGCGATACCTCAGATGAACGACGCCCGGCGCCTCGACAACTCGCGTCTGCTCGAGCCGCGGAGCTGAGTCGCCGAGGTTGTCGAACAGGCGCTCGCCGCCGCCGAGCAACAGCGGCACCATCGAAATGTTGACTTCATCGACGACGCCGGCAGCGAGAAATTGTTGAATGGCGTTGGCGCCGCCCATGATCAGGACATCCTTGGCAGCCGCCGCCCGTTTCGCCTGGTTCAGCGCTGACTCGATTCCATCGGTGACGAAGTGAAACGTCGTGCCGCCCTCCATCGGAAGTGGATCGCGCGGGTGATGCGTTAGCACGAAGACAGGCATGTGATAGGGTGGATTCTTGCCCCACCATCCCTTCCAGTCCGGCTTCCAAGGACCCGGCCCTCCTCCGAACATGTTGCGACCCATGATCACCGCGCCGACGTTCTCGAACATCTCCTGCATGATTGCTGAGCTCGCGTTGACGACACCACCCTTTTGGCCTTGCTGCTCTCTCCATGCGGCCAGCTCGACCGCCCAGCCGTGCAGCGCCTCGCCGCCAACACCCAGCGGCTCCTTCAGGCTCTGGTTCGGCCCGGCGACGTAGCCGTCGAGCGACATAGTGATCCTGATTAGCGTCTTGCTCATGGGGGCCTCTTAAGGAGTTCTATTACCGCGTCGAATGAGATTAGCGCAAATCGACAGGAACACGAACTACTCGTCAGCAGAACGGCCGGCACCAAGCCGACCACTCCCCTCGGCTGCAAGCCGGCCAACACTTTTTGTATACAAAGCGAATTATTAAAGGAGAGCCAGTCAGCCAGCCCGCGCGTCGAATCTTTCAGGAGGTCTCATGTCCTTCGCTACCCGATTCCGCATCGTTCCGGCCGTCGTCTCGTTCCTTGCCACGTGCCCAGCCCTCGCACAAGTAACGACCACTGCAGCGGCGCCCGTACCCTCCATCATTGCTTCCGCCCAGCGTGTCTTCATCTCGAACGCGGGCAGCGACAGCTATGGAAGCGTTAGTTACTCACCCCCGGATACCTATACCGGTGGCCCCAATCGCTTCTACAACCAGTTCTATGCGGCGATGAAAAGCTGGGGTCGCTTCACTCTGACGGACTCGCCGACAGACGCCGAAGTCGTGTACGAGGTCCGGTTCACCAGTCCGGTCGTTAACCAAACCTCGCAGGGCATCGGCGATTTCATCTATGACCCTCAGCTGAATCTTCGTTTGCTCGAACCGCGCACTCGTGTCATCCTCTGGTCGCTGACCGAACACATCGCGCCGGCTCGGACTGCCAGCGGCGCCAACAAGAACTTCGACAGTGCGGTCGCACGAATGGTAGCCCGCGTGAAAGGGCTGCTGGCCGGAGACACCGCAGGCCTGGCGATCGCCGAGGAAACTGCCTCGCCCGAACTCATCGCCGTTGCGCGGCGCGCCGCACAACTTCAACACACAGCACTCGGTTTCGTTATCGGCGGGGCCATCGGCTCGTTCATCGGCCGCCCTCATGCTCCCCGTTGTGATGCAGTCGTTACCTGCAGCGATGAAGGGCAGAAGTCGATGCGGCGATTTGTCACCTACAGTCTCAGCGCCAGCGCCATCGGCGCGTTGATTGGCTGGCTGTGGCCGACGTCTTAGATCCCTAGAGGAATCCGACCGTGTCTGAACATCTCGAACCAGAGCGCGTCATCCTCAGTGTTGAAGATGTTGAGTTGTCTGAAGATCTCTCGCGCAAATTCGACCGGCGCCAGGATGCCCCGCGCCGACCCCCCGCGATGCACTAAAGGCAACGCGCCGTAAGCGTGGTTCGCAGAATCGCTGGCCCACACCTCGAGCAGCTAACTCGCTTACACGCATCGAGCCTCGCGCGCAAACAACAACGGCGCGCGCGAGTCTCTTGCTACGCGACACGCCGCCTGCGAGGACACCCCACGCCTCCCACACGAGATCTGTAACTGCTCCGCGTCTCTAGTCAGTCCGCGCGATCGCGCCATTCGCGGCGCCCCGCGCCGCTGCAGTTACGGAATCAGTGGGAAGGAGGGTGAGGGCGTCCTCGTAGGCAGCGCACTCGCGTAGCAAGAGACTCGCGCCTATCACTACAACAGATCGTTGGGCGCCTCACGCGCGAGGCCCGCAGCGTGTAAGCGAGTTAGCTGCCGAAGAGGATGCCCTCGCCCGACTGACCTCCAGAGATGCTGGAACGCCAACCAGTTAGTCCGACGCGTCTGGCCCGTGCAACGCTTTCGCGCTCACCATGACTGCGCACATGCCGCCCCGCTGCGCAATGTTCACCACGTTTTGCTGCGATGCTCTGCCGACGAATGCAACACCATCGCGGCTGACGGCCATGCCCATCACGACATAAAACGGCTCGACGTGCAGCTTACCAGAGTCGTCGAGCACTTGAAACGATTTTACCGGAATCTGCGCGACCTGCTGCACTACCCAGCGGTCTTCGTCCGCTAGTGCCCGATCGATTGCGCTTTCCCACTCCGAAGCAGGCGTACCCGCGCCGAGCAACACTCCCTCGCCTCCATAAGCGCGATTCGGTTTGAGAACCAGCGACTCACGCTCTCTCCGTGCATAATCGAGCAGATCGATTTTCTCGCCGTGTGGGGATACCGTACGACGGGGCGATACGAGCCGCGTCCAAAGCACGTGTCGCCGCATCACCTGCCGCTCCTCCACCGTCAGGAACCGCTGCATCAGCACAGGATCGGTAAAGATCTCGAACAGGCTTTTCTGGTCGAGGTCCGCCGTGATCGAAGATACGACG
>JBKPDS010000192.1:0-6326 GCA_046727995.1 Gemmatimonadota bacterium | reverse complement strand
CAGAAAAAAGTCGAGGACCGCCGCATACAAAGGACCCGCGCCCTGTTGCAGAACGCGCTCGTCTCTCTCATGATCGAAAAACCGTTCGAGTCGATCACGGTGCAGGAGATCATCGATCGCGCGAACGTAGGGCGCGCGACGTTTTACGCGCACTTCGCCGACAAGAAAACGCTGCTGACTAGCCGGATCGAAGATCTCCGAGCGGCCCTGCTCCGACAGCAGCGAGATGCTCTTTCAGAATCACGAAACGGGAACCGCACCTTCAGCTTCAGCCGCGCCATGCTGGAACACGCCAGCGACAGCCTCACTCTCTGGCGCGGAATCGCTGGACGGGAGAGCGGTGCGTTCGTGATTTCACGAATTCAGGAGATGCTCGCCGAGCTGGTGCGCAACGATATCGCCGCACTCGGGGCCACTCGCAAAAACGCGGACCGCGAAGCACTGGTGCAGCACCTCACAGGAGGCTTCGTCGCCCTGATGGTGTGGTGGCTGAACGACGGTCGGCAGCTCTCGATTGAAGAGGTCGATGAGCGCTTTACAACTCTTGCATGGCGGGGATTGGCGGCATTCCTCCCGCCGCAAGCTCGAGCGAGAAACACCACCTGATCAACCGCCCGCCTTGACTAAAGTCTGAACAGATAACTGTACTTGGCGAAGAAGTAATCGGACGCGCGACGCAGCGGCTGCCAGTTGAACCTCTGGGTCGGATCCGGATCTCCCTCGGCGCGACTTCCGTAGCCGAGGAACAAAACCGTTCCTGGCGTCGGCTGGTAGGAGAAGAGGTAGTCGCCGTGGAGCGACCGTGACCGCACCGCGGTCGCCAGCTCGCCATCGATAATGAGCGGCAAATTCGTTCGCGTCTCGTCGCGCAGATCGTCGTGCTCGCTCAGATCGTATTCGCCCACCAGTCTCATGAAAATGGCGCGCGTGAGCTGGTACTCGAATTTCACCCGCGGAATCATGTTGCGTCCCACCAGGCTGTGGTCACTCCGCCGCCAGTAATCCTGGTAGTCGAACGTCCCTTCCACGCGCGCACGATCGCTCGGCCGAAAACTCATCGCCAGCTGAATGAGGTCGATGTCCGCCTGGGCCCACTCGAAGAAGTTCTCATCCTGGCCACCTACATAAAGCAAATTGCCGTTGAACTTCTTCCACTGCGGCGTCGACAGCGTGAAGACGTAGTCGTGATTGGTGATACGCGGGCGGCCCACGAACGGAATCGTGTCGCCAACCCCCCTCAGAATTCGATAAGATGAGTACAGCTGGTCATCGAAGCCGAATGACTCCAGGTAGTAACCTGCGCCGATGTTCCAGCCGCCGCGCAAACCGGCATTGGTGCTCCAGTGAATCTTCTTGTCCTGCGCATCGCCATGACGCCAGAAATGAGTGTACTGCCACTGATCGTCGAGCGTGATGTCCCCGGTCAAAGTCTCGACCAGCGACCCAGGTTTGTTAAAATGCGTTACGCGATGATCGATGTCCGCGCGGACGACACCAGGACGCGATATGAATCCGCTGCGTGCGCGGAAATCGTCACCGATGCCGGCGAACAGATAGTGGATGCCGAGCTCCTTGCCGTCACGCGCAAAGCTTGTGCGCCACAGTGGTGCGTTAATCGTCACGCCAGCCGTTCGATCAAAGCTACCTGCACCCTGCAAGTTCACGCTGTAGACATCACCGAACACCAGTCGACTGTCGACATCGGCAACACGGTTATAGTCATTGCCAAGGATGCGATCGGTGTATGCGATACCGATTCGCGATTGGCCACCGAGATCATGCTGAGCGCGTAGAATGTTGTAGAACGCCCTGTCTCGACCCGACGGCGATAGACTCCGATCATCCGCCGCCGACAAAATGCCGAGGCCGGTCGCGCCGACTTTGCCTGTCAGTTTGAGTGCTGCATCGGGCTGCACGATGCGGCGCGTGTAGATCAGATTGTTCGGCGTGTTGAAAGCGTCGAGTCCCTCGAGGAAGAACGGCCGCTTCTCCGGGAAGAACAACGCCTGCCGCGGATCAATGACGAACTGCCCCGCATCCGACTCGACCTCGGCGAAATCCGGATTCACCGCCGCGTTGAGCGTGAGAGTGTTGGTAATTCCCCATTGTATACGTCCACCCACCTGCGGCGAACCGCGATCGTAGTTCCAGCCATTGGGTCCGGGCGCGCCGGTGACTTTTTGCGTCACCGATGGATTCACGTCGAGCACCAGTCCGCGTGACAGACCGGTCAGTCCATCGAGCGAGCCCGATTGCGACAGGAACGATGTGTTGGCGCGCTTGGCCGGCACCCACGAATCCTCATGCCCGGAATGCTGGACTTCGCGCACGACATTCAAATCCCAGCTCTGCACATCTCCCGACTGATACTTGAGACTCTTGAGCGGAATCCTGACCTCGACTTCGTAGCCGTACTCGGTCAACCGTCCCTTCGAGGTGAAGACGAAATCCTGGCTGAGATCGGGCGCAACTCTTCCCGACAGCGTCGGCGTCCACGTGCCGGTGAGCACCTGCCCTTGCTCCACGATCGTTCCGTCCATCTGGACGCCGAAGGGATTGACGGCGAAGACGTACGCCTGGCGATGATCGTGAAATGTGCCGAGCAGGATCTGGACGTTGTCGTCGGCGGTAATCTTGTCGCGATCGGCGAGAGTGGCGTGCACTCCGCCGTGGGCCTCGAAAGCGCGGATGCCGAAGTAGATCGCCGTCGGCGAGTACCAGACGAGCACCTGCGTCGAATCGGCCGCCGGAATCCCGTCGTGCGGCGAGAACTCGGAGAATCCAGTCAATACCGCTGCCTGCTGCCATACCGCCTCGGTCAGCGCGCCGTCGACGGTAACGTCCGCCTCGACACGCGGGATGCGGACGTTGAGCTGGTTGTCGCGGCCGCTGTAAATGACGGCGGCAGCGGCGGCGATGATCAGGCCGGGTTGCATAAGTCGAAGATGGTGGTGGTTTCGGACGGGGTAAAGACGTTTTACGCGTTGTTTGCAATCGAGGTTTCACGTCCGGCTTGACCAATCGCTGGCCCGACCCTATAGTTGGCTCGTGACCACGTTCTACTTTGCCACGACTTTTTTCTACGGGTTCAACAGAGCTCGGAGGCTGACGTCGCGCGCATAGCAGTATAGGATCACTCGCACAGACATTCGGCCTCCGCAGCGCGGGGGCCTTTTTGTTTGCCCAACCGCGAGCAGACCGATCGCCCCTCACCTTTTCTTGTGGGATAACATGTTGAAAGAAAAAACCGTCGGCATGAGCAAGGCGAAGACGAACGGCGACCTTCACGCGCGCGACCTGCCGATGCGCGTCGCCTTCCAGGGCGATCGCGGTGCTTACGCCGAGTCGGCCATCGCCCAGATCTGGCGACATCCGGTGGAGCATCTTCCCTTTCCCACCTTCACCGCTGCGGTGCGCGCCGTCGAAAACGGCGAAGCAGACGCCTGTGTGATTCCCGTCGAGAATTCGAGTGTCGGCAGAGTCGAGGCGGGGTGGCAAGCTCTCTCCGCGCATTCGCACCTTCGATCCATCGGAGATACCCTGGTGCCGGTGCGACACTGCCTGCTCGCGCCAAAGGGTGCGACGCTGGAAGGCTTGCGCAGCGCCTCCAGTCATCCCGTTGCGCTGGCGCAATGCAGTCGATTCTTCGAGCAGCACAACTGGATCAAGCCCGGCAAATCGTTCGACACCGCCGGCGCCGCACGCGAAGTCGCCGAGCTCGGCGATCTGACACGCGGTGCGATTGCGGGTCGAGCAGCGGCTGATCGCTACGGACTTGCAGTTCTGGAGGAAGGAATCCAGGACACCCGCGACAACCACACCCGTTTCGTCGCCGTCGTCTCGGATCGGGCGCGCTTGTGGCGACGCACACACGCTATTCGCGGAGCGACGTCCGTCGAGATGGATGACCCGCAGCACATCGCCGACGCCACCCGCGAGCTGCTCGAGACAATCATCGAGCGCAATTGGCTGGAGCTTGACGAAATCATCAGCGTCTGGTTCACCCTGACGCCGGATCTGACTTCCGCGTTTCCGGCATTGGCCGCCCGCGAGATGGGTCTGGTAGACATACCGCTGCTCTGCGCCAGCGAGATCCCGGTGCCCGGCTCAATGCCGCGCTGCCTGCGAACTCTGGTCGAAATCGAATTGCGGGCGCCACGCAAGCTCGATACGCACGTTTATCTGCGCGACGCGGTTGCTCTGAGACCAGACATCGCGCACAAGAAAACCAGACGCTAGGACTGTGGAATCGGATTCTCTCTAAGGAGGTTGGCGAAGAAAGCCAGCCTCCTCGCAAATCACTCTGCCCCTGCTAGGCGCGTCACAGTTGTCGATGCACCGCCACAATCCAGCGATTCTCAGCAGACTTACGCCGGGCATTTCGCTCCCGAGCAGCGCATGCCAATTGCGTTAGGCGCCGCTCAATTCCCCCTCGGAGACTAGCAATGCCTCGCGCCGCACCCCTCAAGCTGGCGATGATTACCATCGCCGCGAGTGCAGTGTTCGCCACCGCCTGCAACGAGCACAGTACCACTGCTCCGCTCACGGCGCCGAACCTGCACCCGTCATTTACCATCACCACCACAACCACCGTCTGGGACTTTGTCCAGCTGGCTGGCGGCGATGGCAATCTCGGCAACCCGAAAACCTTTACCATCGCTGGGGCGGGATCTGTAGTTGCATCGGCCACGCCAACACCCGAAGGCGACAACGTGTGGGCGAAAGGCTTCGCCGACCCGCCCGGGACGGAGGAACGAGGGCTCGGGGTCTGCCGGAACGTGGGGACCGGTGGGAGCTGTCAGGGCCAGGATTTTGAGATCGGCGATAATTTTGGCGACGGCATTTTTCCAGGAATCATTCTGGATTTCACCGGACTGACCGCCGGATCGGTCGTCACCAGCGTGACGCTCTCCTCCGTCCAACTCGGCGAAGGGTATTCGGTCTCCTGGTCGACGGACGGAATCACCTACACCCCGCTACAAAGTGGCGTCGGCACGGGCTCCCCCGTGTTCTCGATCGACGTGCCGCCCGGCGCCAACTTCGTCCGCTTCGATGTCGGCGCAGGATCAGAGGGCAACAACTACCTCGTCCAATCCGCGACCGTCGTCACCACGACCAACACCGGCGGCGGCAAGACTTTCACCATCGGGCCATCCTCAATGGAAGGCGCGATCCTCATCTCCAACGGTGACTGGGTGAACGGCGGCTACAGCTTCAAGTTCGTGAACGGCTCGCACCCGGCGACCAATTTCTCGGTACACGCCTTCGTGAGTATCACCGGGCCGTGCATCGGTGGTGGACCGGCGACGGACACCTTCAGCTTCCCTCTGAACGACGCGACCTACGCCGTGCCCGCCAACAATACGAGTTGGCTGCCGACCGGGGATGCGAACAGTGTCTTGAGCTGGCAGGGATCCGTTATCGCCTCCGGCGTCTGCGGCGGAATTGGAAAGCTCGACGCCAGACATGGCGCGGTTTTCACAGCGACTGTATCACAAAACCCGCCCAGCGGCTCGCTGGTTGACTTCCGGTTCAAGTACCGCGATCCGGCGGCCAAGGGCAAGCCGAACACCAACTGCCTCGACACCAGTGACCCGAACCGGGCCAAGGCGGATGTGTGCGGCGCTTCGTGGAGCCAGACGGTTCGAGATCCATAGAAACCGATCGGACTCCTGAACTACAAGCCCTCAGTCAGACACCTGTCTGGCTGAGGGCTTTCTTTAGTTGCGAGGCCGAGTCGAGTCCACCCAGGCGCGAACTCTCGCATCGAGAGCGTCGAGCGGCAGCGCTCCCTGACTCAGCACCTGATCGTGAAATGCCCGAATATCGAACCTCGATCCTAGCTGCTGCTCCGCGTACTTGCGCAGCGCCTTGATCTCCAGCTCTCCGCTCTTGTACGCCAGCGCCTGCGCCGGCATCACGATGTAGCGGTCGACTTCCTGGACGATGTCCTGCTCCGTCTTGGCGCTGTTCGCTTTGAAGTAGTCGATCGCCTGCTGTCGCGACCAGCCGAGTGAGTGAATGCCGGTATCGATCACCAGACGGATCGCTCGCCACATCTCGTACGTCAACTGACCGAACTTCGAGTACGGATCCTTGTACAGGCCCAGCTCGGGGCCGAGGCTCTCCGAGTAGAGTCCCCATCCTTCGACGAAGGCGGTGTAACCGCTGTAGCGGCGAAAATCGGGAATGCCTTCCAGCTCCTGCGCGATGGCGATCTGCAGATGATGACCCGGTACTGCTTCGTGGGTGGTGAGAACTTCCATCTCCCAGATCGGCCGGCTGTCGAGTTTATAGGTGTTGACGAAGTACTGCCCGGCACGATG
>JBKPDS010000191.1:0-6117 GCA_046727995.1 Gemmatimonadota bacterium | reverse complement strand
CAACTGTACAGTTGGCGCGGTGAGAGACTGCGCACGTCTGCTACGACAATCGGGCTACCGGGCTTGAACCGCCAGTAGCCCGGCAAGAAAAGTTTGCATTCGTTACAAAGTCAGTGACCGCTGTCGGTCAACTGTCGAGGTGGATGATTCCCCGCTGGAGTCCGAGGGTGACGGCTTCGGTGCGATCCTCGACACCGAGTTTTGCCATTAGGTGCTTGAGGTGAACTTTCACCGTTCCCTCCGTGCGCCCAATCACTTGGGCGATCTCTTTGTTGCGAAGTCCTTTCGCAGCGAAATGCAGCACTTCGACCTCTCGCTCGGTGAGATCGACCCGCGGCGTGAATTCCGCCAACCTGGTCGCGACTCCGGGCGGTATCACACGCTTCCCGGATGAGGCAAGGCGAATCGCCTGGACCAGCTCGCGGCCCAGCATGTCCTTGAGGAGATATCCGCAGGCGCCGGAATCGAGTGCCCGATAGATATCGGCGTCGCCATCGTACGTGGTGAGTGCGAGGAGACGAGCTTCCGGGTGCGCGGAAAATATCGACGCCATTGCGCTGATCCCGTCCATGACCGGCATCCGCAGGTCGATCAGCGCGACGTCGGGCGAATGAGAATCGTAGAGCGCGACCGCTTCGGCTCCATTGGCCGCTTCTGCGACAACCGCCATGTCGGACTCGTTGGCGAGTAACGCGATTGTACCGGCGCGGACTACGGGGTGATCGTCAGCGACGAGGATGCGAATGGTCATGCTTCAAAGAAGACCGCGGAACTTTCCGGAGACAATACCACGGACGAGTTATATTTGCGATTACTGGAACCCGCGAGCACAATTCGAAGCAGTCCGGCGGCAATCTCCCGTCCACTGCGCTCGCTTTGTAACGACATTTCCGTTGCTCCCTGCAACGACTAACTAAGCGACGGCTGGTCGATTGCCCTCATAGCGATGACGCGAGCGTCCCACTTCTGAACGTCGATTCCCTTGATGAGGAACCACAGCGTCAGTACCAGCACAGTTATCGGTGCTGGCAGCAGCAGGAAATCAGACGAGTACGTTGGCGCCAACACCAGGGTGAAGTTCTTGAGGATGAACCCCACGCCGGCGATGCCGAGCAGCACGCCGAGGAAGCGTGGCAGGTATCCCGAGCGGTAGATGAGGTAGCCGCGAATCAGCGAAGCAGATCCGTAGAAGACCATGAATAGTCCGGCACCGTAACCATAGACACGGATGAACAAGTAGCTGAGCGCATTGAGCTGATCTCGCGAAAAGGTCTGCAGAAAGACGGGGTTCTTGAGCAGCATTGGCCCGCTGAAGAAAAACATCTCGCAGACCGCGAAGAGCGCGGTCGAGATCAACCCGAAGAACGCGGCGAGCAGGGCGAGGTTGCGGTGCACGGGCTTCAGCAGGACGTAGAGCACGAGTGAGAGCGCGGCGTCGCACAGCCCCTCCAGCAGGTATCCGGCGAACCCGAGTCGAAACAGCCATTCCTGACTAGCAATGTTGTTGAAGGTGGCGGTTGGATCGCCGGAAACGATCAATGTGCTAGGCACGTAGAACTCGCCGAAGGAGCCGCCCACGAACGAGATGAGAAAAAGAATTCCTGCGACGCGCGCGTAAGTCTGTACCGGGGTCATTGCCGATCTCCCAGGGCTCAGGAAGGCGACGCCGCACAGTCCGCTCGGCGTCGCCATAACTATGTCTCCAGTTATTACGGCTGGGGCGGCCCGCAGTTTCAGGAGAGGATGGAGCTCGCTGCAAACTGCTCGATGACGGATCTACTTCAATCCGTACGCGACAACCTGGTTGGAGAAAGTCGGCAGATAGACGTGTCCGTTGGCGATCGTTGGAGCGGCGAATTTCGCGTAATTGCCCGCTGCGTCGCCGGGGCTCAGCTGATTGTTCCAAAGCTGCTTGCTTACGTCATTCGCGTCGAACGCTCGCAATATCCCCGGGCTGACACCATGTTCAGCATCACCGGTGGATGCGTATGATGCCCAGAGAATGGCGGTCCCATCCTGGGAACCGTTGGACGAAACCGACAGGATCGCCCCGCTTTGCCCAGTCGGTCCCGCTGCATTGGACACAACCTGGCTCTGTGTGCTCAGCAAATTGCTGGCGCGGTCGAACGGAATTGCACGCAACGGATCATTCTCGGACCACACGTAGACGAATTCCTTCAAGCTTCCTTTGTAGTAGGCAGCCTGACAATGCATGTTGACATTGTTGCCGCCCAGCGGAACGACTTGCTGCACGTTGTTGGAGGATGGGAGGATGCCGCCCATGTCGTCCTTGTTCAGCAGATAAAGCTTCCCGTCCTTGCCTCCAGTCAGGTACAGACTCGAGTTGGGAATGAGTAGCGCGCCCATTCCGCCGTAATCCAGGTCCTGGTCGTTGAGGTACTGGTAATTGTAGGGCGTGAAGTAACTCGCCACCTGCAATGTCGAACCTGACGGTGTGAGCTTGAGGGCGCTCGAGCCGCGATTGGTTGGATTTGTCGGATCACCGGCGTCCCCCACTGTACCGTTGCCCGTCACCACGTACAGGTTGCCCGCGGCATCCGCAGCCATGCCGGTACCGCTTTCCCACATGCCGCCCGAGTCTCCGTTGGGAGTGTCATTGTAGACAATCCGCTGCTGCATTGTCGAAGCGTCGTATCCAAGTATCCATCCATGGTACGGGCCCCAATCGCAGTGGGAAGAAAAACTCACATAGACGACGCCGTTGAGCAGCGTCAAACCCTGACGCTGGTTCTGGCGCTGTGCATCGAATGCAATCACACCGCCGACGCTGCCGTCGCCATTCCCGGGGAACGTGGCGGTGATTTGCGTTGGGCTGCCGGACGTCTCATGCCCATCGAGGATGCTCACGGCATGCAGGAACTGAACGAACGCGGGGCCGCTGGTGCTCCGGGCAACGAAATACATCGTCCCTGTGGGTGCATCGATCACCGGCGTACCGACGATCCCGATATTGCCGCTGAAATCGGTATACGAGCCGGAACACGCGCCCGTCATGTCGGTGTTTCGCGGCGGCCGCATGCCCGGCGCCGTGAAGTTCCTAAGCCAGAACAGTCTGCCGTCGTCTCCGTCGAATGCATAGACCGTGTTGTTGACCGTCGCAACGAGGACGACGTTGTGGTAGCTGTCGCCGATGAGGACATGGCCGACGACCAGTGGCTGGGCATATACCTGGTCGTCCACTGAGACGGTGAAGACCTCGCCGAACTGGCGAGGGTTGACATTGGCGGTGGTCAACGCTGTTTCGTTGCCGTTCCACCCTGACCGACTGTTGTCATTGTGCTGCGTGAGCACCGACACAGCCTGCGAATTCGGCGGTTTCGTCTCACTCGGCGGCGTAACATCGCCTTTGCAGGTGCCGAGCAGCAGAAAAACGAGCGACAGAGGCAGTTTGCGTCGGCGTGATTGCAGCACTATCGGCTGGCCTGTGTCGCTGTCGCCTGCTCTTCAACGAGTACCTGCAAACGCGGATCGTTCTTGCGCCACGCAAACTCGGGATCATTCAGATAAGCGACGGGATAGCCGTTCGCGCTGGTGAAACAGCGCTGCGCAAAGGGCATCATCGTCTCGGCGTCGCCCAAAAACCCGTACACCGCCGCCTTGGTGCACGACAACTGCACCGCTTCGACACCCCTGGGATACGCCGTGATCGTCGGACTCTCTCCGGCTTTCTGGAGCATCGCCAGCGCCATTGTCCGATCGCCGAGCAATGCGGCGAGCCACGCCAGGACTTCGTACTGCGTGCGCCGCACATAGATCGACAGATTTTGATCGTCCGCCATCCGCTTCTCCAGACGCCACGCGGAATCCGCCAGCGACCGCGCCCGTAAGTAATTTCCGCGCGACGCGAAAAGCTCCGCCTTCTCGGCGTAGAAGTTCACGCTGTCGAGAGCGGAGCCCGGCATGAATGACGCGAGTGAGCCCGTGGCGAGCTCGTTCTGGAGCGCTGCGTCACCATTTCGCAGCAGCTCTCCATCCGTCGCACCCACTCTGCCTCCGCGCGCCCTCAGCTCGCGCACCGCGCGCGAGACACCCGCTCTGTCACCGAGCTTTTCAGCGAGAGTCGCAGCGTGAAAGATTGGAACGAGCGCCGACGGATCGAGCGCCCGCTCTCGCGTCACGATATCCGCGGCGTCCTTGTACCGCCGTAGTGCGACCGCTGTCGTGAAGCTATTGGCAAGTACTGATTTCGATGCCGGCGCCAGCGGAAGCACGCGCTTCACCGCCTGCCACGCGCCGGCAGAATCACCGACGAATAGCAGCGCGGACTGTTCGTATGCAAGGAGCGCGACGTTGGACGGATTGTCGCGCACCGCTCGTCTGAGGATGGCGAGAGCTTCGGCGGGTCGGTTGAACCCGCGAAAAGCCAATGTCGCCACGGCGTTCGGCTGGGTTGGATCGATTTCCAAAGTGTGCCGCGCCAGGGCGGAGGCCGAGTCGAGCATCTTCGTCCCGCCCGAATAAGACATTACCGCCAATGTCTGCCCTGCCAGTCCGACGGCATCGGCGTAACGCGGGTCTCGCCCGTAGGCGCGCTCGAACTCCCGCAAGGCTCTTTCGTATTCTGAGTACGACGCAGCCGTATTTTCCTCGAGGATGCGCTTGCCACGCACGACACCCGCAAAGGCACCCGTATCGTCCGTGGCCCGCATCGTCATCGTCGTGCGCTCGCGCGGCACCATCGCCACATCGAGCGCCTCGGCAACTTTGGTCGCGATCGTTGCCTGAATGGTGAAAGGATCCGCAGGTGACACGACCTCGGGCTCGCCGGCCCAGCTCGTCGTGCCGTCTGACACACGAATCAGAACCGGACTCACTCGCACCTGCTGCTGGCCGTCACTACCCTTCGCCCAGCGCACCGACGCCGTCAGCACATAATCGGCGCCGACGGATTTCCCAGCCTGCTGCGCACTCGTTCCCGGTGACGTCGCCAGCGACGAAACGCTCTTCCGGTCGATGACGCTCAGTCCGCCGAGACGCGCCAGTTTTCCCGTGACAGCATCACGCAGTCCGTCGGCAAAGCTCGAGTCGGCGTCGGGTCCTTCGGTGTCGAACGGCAGCACGGCGATGAGTGGCGGCCTGTCCGACGTATCTCGCGCGCGCCACATCACGCTGGCGACAAGAATCAGTGCAATCACCAGCGTGGCGATGAGTGCGCCGGCCTTGCGACTCACCGGTTCGTTGAGTCGCGGGAACCGCCCGCTCGATGGATTGTTGAGCGCCGCCAGGAGGTCCGCTCCGCTTGGGGGGCGCATCGCGGCGCGCTTCGACAGACAGCGCATCACCAGAGCGGCGATGTGCCGCGGCACTCTCGAGTTGGTGTTCGTGATCGGCCGCGGCGGATCCGACATCTGCGCCGCCAGCAGATTCTGCGGCGACGATGTATGCTCGGCGAAGGGATGTTTTCCCGAGATCAATTCGTAGGCGACGACGCCCCACGCATAGATGTCCGCTCGCTGATCTGTCGCCGGATCGGAAGCTGCCTGCTCGGGCGCCATGTACATCGGCGTGCCGACATTGTCCCCCGGCTGCGTTATCTCGGGCGCCACTTCCTTCCGCGCTGCCTGCACGGCCTTGGCGATTCCGAAATCGGTGACGACCGCCGTGCCTTCGCTGAGCAGAATGTTCTCGGGCTTGATGTCGCGGTGGACGATGCCCTGGCGGTGCGCGTAGGCCAGCGCGGACGCGACGTCGCGGAGGATGGCGAGACTTTCCTCCACCGGAACAGGGCCTTTTCTGATCCGCGCGCGCAGCGACTCGCCGCGCACGAACGGCATTGTATAGTAGGGGTACCCGCCCGCAGTCTGACCGGCGGTGAGCACCGGCAGGATGTGCGGTTCCTGGAGCGCCGCGGCGAGCTTGATCTCCCGGGCGAATCGCGCCGCCGAGAAAGTGTAGGTGAGCTCGGGGGGCAGGACTTTGACGACGACCTCTCTGCCGAGGCCTTCGTCGCGAGCGACGAACACGCGGGCCATTCCACCGGCGCGCAGCTCCCTCTTTATGGTGTAGTGGGTGCTCCCGAACGTCTGTTGGAGCTCGTGAAGGAGGTCGTCCAAGGATTCCTCGGCGCTGGGAGTCTAATGTATGCCGAGGTGGCGC
>JBKPDS010000190.1:0-9313 GCA_046727995.1 Gemmatimonadota bacterium | reverse complement strand
GATGAAGTCTGACCTTCGCAACCTGGCGACCTATGAAGAGCAGTATGCCGCCGACAACAACGGTGCCTACTTCGCCGGAACCGCCACCAGCGCGTCGCCTCTGCAAGGGTTCACTCCGTCGCAGAACGTGACCATCGTCGCCACCGTCGTCGCCGGTCCGCCGCAGAGCTGGAGCGCCACGGCGACCCACTCGCAGTCGGCTAAGACTTGCACCAACACCACCGGCGTTATCGTCTGCACCTGATGTCGCTGGCTGGGGAACAAGCAAGAACGGGGTCGGCCTAGCGCCGATCCCGTTTTTTTTCCGGCAAATTGCAGTTGGCGTGGCAATTTGCAACGACGCCGCCTCTTACCCGACTTTAGCTCAGCAGTGTAAGTCTAGCTAAGGTGGCGACTTACGAACTTTAGGGAGTCGAGACCATTCTGTGCTTTACCATATGGTTGCGGTAGTGGTAAACACCGAGTCTCTAATGTGTGACGGCAGTGTCTCGCCGTCGCCAACCGTAAAGGAGATACTAATGTCACGCACTAGAAAGGGATTTACCCTTATTGAGCTTCTGATCGTGGTCGTCATCATCGGCATTCTCGCCGCGATCGCGATCCCGAAGTTCGCAAATACGAAGGACAAGGCATACGTCGCAGCGATGAAGTCTGACCTTCGCAACATGGCGACCTACGAAGAGCAGTACGCCGCCGACAACGGTGGTGCCTACTTCTCCGGAACCGCGACGACCGCGTCGCCGCTCCAGGGCTTTAGTCCCTCACAGAACGTCACGGTAGTCGTCACTGCAGTTGCTGGTCCGCCCCCGTCGTGGAGCGCGACCGCGACTCATACTCAGTCGGCGAAGACTTGCCAGATGGTCAACGGTGTCATCACCTGCGCCTAAGGCAACACAGTTATAAAAAAAAAGGGGACGGCCAAAAGCCGCCCCCTTTTTTTTGTCGAAACTATTTCTTGGGCTCGAGTATTTCCCCGATCTGGTGATCCGCCCCTTCGAGGTGCAGGCGAGTCTCGCGATCTGCCGCCCGCGGAATCGCCCGCCGAATGTCCGCGCGAAGGGTCACCAGTTCTCCTCTGAGCTCGTTCCGCGCGTCCTCGAGCAGCGGCGGCGGCGGGGTGAAACCCGGAAAATTCGGCACCGGCGTCGTTCCCGCGGGCGACGGATTCAGCTTCGCATTGAGCTGGGACAGAAACTGATTCTGCAGCGTGCGCCGATACGGATCGATCGTCACCTGCGATCGATCCAATTCTGTCCAGATGCCACGCTGCAGGTCGGTGAGCATCGACGCCAGTGTGTACGCGTCGTTCCTGTTCGACGCCAGAGCCTCATTCTCGAGCAGGCGATTGAGCCGCTGGTCGTTGAGCAATCCGGTGAGAACTCGCGCCTGCGCGTTGGTGATGCGCGTGATCATTCCGCCTGCTTCGATCCTGCGCGCAATCGCCGGTTGTATCAGATACGTCGGTGTTTGAAACACGTTCTCATCGAGAAAGCGCATCGCTTCCTGCTGCCGCGCCTTGGAGAGCGGCGTGTAAACCGCCCCCGGCTGGCTTCCCGACTTGTACTGAACGGCATCTCCGCCGACGACAGTCGCCACGTGTCCGGCTTCGGTCGCCCACTGGCCGACCGTCCGATCGTATAGCTCGCGGAGATCATCGTTGTCCTCACCCGGCCTGGTGGCTGCCGCCGAGATGTAGTTGACGACCCGCCGCAGATTCCTGAAGCCGAGTCCGGTCGACTTCACCGGGTCTGCATCGCCGACGGCTTCGTTGAGGGTTCCGTATCCGCCTTCGTTGTTCTCCGAGAAGCGATACCATGGAATCGTGTCCTGCATCCGCGCCCACTGATCGAGCGTCGGCCGCTCGGCGTCCGAATTGTGCGCCGATGGAATCAGACTGTAGCCCCACATGATGGCGAACTTGTCATAGGGACCGATGCCGGGAACGATGTCGGGGATGGCGATGTTGTCTTCCGGCTGCGCCACGTAATTAAAGCGCGAATAGTCCATGATCGACGGCGAATGACCCATGCGATGCACCCAGGTCGCGCTGCGCACGCTGTCGGCCGGGTAGGTCGAGCTGCCGATCTGATCGTGACGAAGCCCAAGGGTATGGCCGATCTCGTGGGCGACGACGAACTCCAGCAACCGACCCATCAGCGAATCCGGGAACGGCAGCGATCTGGCGCGCGGATCGACTGCCGAGGCCTGCGTGAAGTACCAATCCCGCTGCAGGTTGAGCACGTTGTGGAACATGCGCACCGAGCCGTTGAGGATCTCGCCGGTACGCGGATCATGAACGTGTGGACCGACCGCGTTTTCTACCGTAGATGGCAACCAGCGGATTACCGTGTGGCGCACATCTTCGGGCGACCAGTCCGGATCGTTTGCCGGCGGATCCATCGGTATGATCGCGTTCTTGAATCCCGCTGCCTCGAATGCCGGCTGCCAATCCAGAATCGCTTTGCGGATCCATGGCTTCCACTGATCGGGAGTCGCCGGATCGACGTAGTAAACGAGCGGCTTCACCGGCTCGGACAGCGCCGCGTTCGGATCCTTCTTTTCCAGTCTCCAGCGAGTGATGTAGGATCGATCCGCCGATCTCTGTTCTGCTGTGCCGAAGTCGACCTGATTGATCGAGAAGAATCCAACCCTCTCGTCGAAACGACGCGGCATCATCGGATTCTCGGGGAGCCGAACCAGACTCCAGTGCGCCAGAACGCTCTGCGCCGGCTGTGGCCCGGCGGCCTGGCCACCGCCCCCGCCACCGCCGGGAACCGGCGTGGGGGCCGGTGTGCCGGTCTGCGTTGCTTCGATTTCGACGTTGTCGGGGAAGGCGACAGCGTTCTCGACATAGCTGCGACGCTCGTCCAGATTCCCGCGGATCGCCGAAAATTCAGGGATGCTCGTGGTAAATAATCGCGTTACGTCGATGACGGCGGCGCTGTCGGGGCCGTAGGATTCGACATTGAACACGGCAATGATCGGCGGATAGTTCGAGTTCTGGACGGCGCGATAAACTGGCGCCGCGGTATCCGCCACGATGGCAAAGGATGGCGAGCGAAGAATGATCCTGTTCCCGCTCCGGTCCCACAGCAGAGTCCGTTCGGCGAACTGGTCGCCGCCGTAGTTTCCGAATTGCCCGCCGGGAGCGCGGGGGTTGGCCGCTGCCGCTCTGGTGAAACGGCCGACCATTAGCATGTCCTTGTTCAGCTCCTTCCGCGGGATCTCGAAGTAGAGTTTGTCGTTCACTCGGTGCACGGCGAACATTCCGCGCCGGGTTCTTGCGTCGCGTGTGATGACCCGGTTGTACGGACGTGGCTGCGCCGGCGCGCCGCCTGTTCGACCGGAGTCGCCCGCGGCTCTGGCCGTCGTGTCGCCGCCCTGACCAACTGCTCTTTGCGGGGCGGGAACGGTTTTGGGTTCGGGCGCGCGTGAGCACGCGGCGGTGAACACGAGAGCGACGAAGAAACCAGACGATTTTTGCATTGGTGGGACAGAAAGGTGAAAGGGACGGAAATGTCCGGGCCGGCACGGGCGTGTTGCCGTTCCAGGTGGATGGACTCTGCTACTCTCTTTTCGCTTAGGTGTCTGGAAGTGTTGGAGCCGACGAATATGGCTGGCGCTCTACGATGGGCGAAAGATTGCTACGTGTTTGTCCGGTTCCGTACAACAAGCTCGATCAACTGCGAGACTTGAGATTTGAAACAGTCAGCGACCAACTCCGTTTTCATACTGCTCGGTCTGGTTTTGTGGTCAGGACCCGGTCTCGGTCAAGTGCCCTCGGTCACAGCGCCAACCGATTCCAGCGCCCTCGCCACACTCCTCGCGGAGGCCGCTCGCGTCAACGCGCAAATTCCCGAACGTCTGCGCGCCTACCGCGCCCGCATTGAAACGGAGATGTCCATCGTCGTCCTCGACTCGGGCGGTCGGGAGCGCACCACTCAGCTTGAGCAGATCGCCAGCGATGTGCGGTGGCGTGCTCCGGATCGCTACGACCAGCGGGTGATCGGATACCGGAACCAGTCCATCGGCCCGACGTTCTCGTTAATGAGCTTCTTCGGCGGCTGGACCATCCCGACACTCTACGGCAATCGCCTCCAGCTTGGGGTCACCTCGGCGAGCGATGCAAACCGGGTCATGAGCGCCGGGCGCCGCAGCCTGGCGGTTCACCCGCTCGCCGCCAGTCGCGATCAATACTATTTGTATGAGGGTGGCGACACGGCCGTCACTCTTTACTCCAACGCCAGACGAATTCCGATTGCGCGGATTCGCGTGAGGCCGCGGCCGGATGCGCCCGGCGATGCAATTCTTTTCCTCGGCGACATCTATCTCGACGCTGACTGGAAGCAGATCGTGCGCATGCGCGGGCGTCTGGTAGAAGTACGCAACGGCAAGGTCACCATCAGCGCGGGCAGCAGGATTCCAGGTGTAAGTGGCGCGTCGTTCGTCGAGCTGGTGAACCAGGAAGTAAATGGCGAATACTGGCTGCCCGCGTTTCAGCGCACGGAGATCCAGGCGCGGATCGCAACCTTCGGCGATTTCAGAACGATTGTGCGGATCGTCTCGCGCTTCGACGACTACCGACCGAACGACTCTTCGTGGACCGGACCAGAGGCGCCTCCGGGCGTGCAACACAACCTCACCTTCGCGTCGAGCGGCGACCAGCAGCGATTCAAGGGCTGGGAGCGTCCGATCGGCGCTGCCAGCAGCGACGTCTACTATGGCGAGCTCGACGATCTCGCTCCCGCGGAGTGGCGCACCACCGGAGACACGAGGGGTGTTCGCTTCACGCCGCGAACGCTCGGAGAGGTGTTTCGGTTCAACCGCATCGAAGGCTTGTTCACCGGTCTCGCCGTCGACAAGGAGCTGCGCGTCTCATCGCCGCTGGTTTCCGCTCACGCATCGGTGGGATGGGCGTGGGCTGAACAGACCGCGCGCGGCGCGTTCGTGCTCGATCGGCGGACGACCAGAACTACGACCGGTCTCCGCGTCGAGCGCGCTCTGGCGAATACCAATGACTTTCAGCTGCCGTTCTCGTGGGGCGCGACGCTATCCGCACTGCTGGGGAGCACCGACAATTTCGATTATCTCGACCGTCAGAGTGCGACGGCGTTCGTCAGTAGAACGCTGGGCACCAAGCAGCAATCGCTGATTCGCCTCGAGTTTGGTCCGGGACGCGATCGCGCGGTGCAGCAGAACGTATCCCAGGGAATCTTCGTCGGACCGGGCGAAGGTTTCCGGCCGAATCGCGGCATTCGGGCAGGCAGTTATTTCAGAAGCGTGGCTGCGCTCGATCTCAATCCGGAAATCAGCGGGATGTTCGTGGATCGAGGCGTTGGAGCAAGGCTCTATTACGAGCGAGCCGATGGGAATCTCCGCTGGCAGCGACTGGAGTTTCGTCTGGCCGCGCGCCGGGAGATCGGTCCGTTTCAGCTGTATGCGCGTGGCGACGCGGGTACTCTGCTTCAGAAGCCGGCACCACAGGTCCTGTTCGAGCTGGGCGGAGATGAAGGCCTGACCGCATACGGCTACAAGGAATTTGCGGGAGACAACGCGGCGATTGGACGCGCCGTCCTCGGCTACACGTTCCCGTTCCTGCGCGCGCCGATACTCCTGCCGAGTCGATTGATCGTCCCCGGTATCGCTCCAGGTGTCGCGGCGGGGATTCACGCCGGCTGGGCGGAGATTTCAGATTCCGCAGCTCAGCGTGCGCTGGTCGAGCTTGGTACCAGGACTGATACGCTCACTGGTTTGACGGTACCCATCTCGCATCCGACTGACGGCGTTCGCGCGTCTGCCGAGTTTCTTGTCACCTTCTTCAATGGCGCCCTGGCGGCAGGAATTACCCGCGCGATTGACACACGCGGACGCTGGAAGTTCACTGCACGCATGGGCCAGGGGTTCTGACGGCTGGCACCCAACTTGTACGAATTCCGGCAAACGCCTTAACAAGGAACGGTGCTATGACAAGTACTACGACTTCGCGTGCATTGACCGCGCTCCTGATTGGCGGCACGGTCGTGCTGAGCGCATGCGCGGGAATGAGTCAGAAGACGCGCGGCGCTGTTATCGGGGCCACGACAGGTGCGGCGGTCGGCGGCGTGATTGGAAATCAGACTGGCTCAACCGCACGAGGAGCAATCATCGGCGCGGTGATTGGCGGCGCTGCGGGCGCGATCATCGGTCACCAGATGGATCAGCAGGCGAAGGAGCTCGAGCAGAACATTCCGGGTGCGACGATCCAGCGCGTTGGAGAGGGAATCGCCGTAACGTTCCCCTCAGGAATACTGTTCCCCTTCAACTCTACAGAGATTCTTCCCGCGGGAAAATCAAACCTGCAGCAGCTGGCGAGCAGTCTCGAGAAGTATCCCAACTCTGACGTTCTGATTGTTGGGCATACGGACAGCGTCGGGACAGACGCCTACAATCTCGACCTCTCGCAGCGGAGAGCTCTGGCCGCCAGCGCCTATCTCCAGTCGCTGTCGGTACCCGCAAATCGGTTGCGGACGACGGGTAAAGGCGAATCAGAGCCGATCCAGCCGAACGACACCGAGGAAGGAAGAGCGAGAAACCGTCGCGTCGAGATCGCGATCTACGCCAGCGAAGCTTATCGCAACCAGGTAAAGAGCCAGACGCAATGAGCGGGGGCCCGGTTGGGTGACCGGAAAACCGGTCATCCAACCGAGGAGCGCGTCCAGATTGCGAGGGTTGTGCAGTTCAAGCGCCCACCGCACCGCCAAATGACGAGCGTTGAACTATTCACTCGGCCGCGACCGGGTCCAGAGAGCAACGGTGGTGCACTCGCTGCGGGAGCTCGGTCTGGCGAACGGCTGCGGCGGCGACTGGCCGGGCGGATAGACCTCGGCGGCGAGAACGTCACGCGCCCGAATGAAAGTATCGAGCTCGTTGGGGAGCCGAGCCCGTAACATCGACCCATTCACATAGGTGAGGAAGCATGCCTGGCCGCCGCGCAACCGCGTGCCCGGAGGGCCTGGTCGCTCGGTCAAAACCGGGACATGTCGGAAGATGTCCGCGATCACTTTGGGCTGGATGGCAGCGATTTCGTCGGGCTCGATGAAGTAGGCGTCGGTGAAGGTGGATTCCCGCTTGAGGAAGCCGATGCCTTCGAGCTGGGCTGAGTCGCGTGCCTGCTGGGCAACAATCGAGTCTCTCTGTTCCGGAGTCAGCTGCGCCAGGTCGATCTGACTTCTCTCCGTCAGTGTGCTTGTGTCGGGCGTATCCTGGTCGAGGATAGAGCGCGAGTGCGCGCATGCCGCCAGTGCCAACAACGCAGCGCACGACTGGATCGCTTTGATCGTGTTCATGCTCACCTACCTTCTCGACCATCGAATATACAAAAAGCCCCGGGCCGAAATGGCCCGGGGCTTTCAACGCGCCCGGAGAGACTCGAACTCCCAACCTTTTGATCCGTAGTCAAATGCTCTATCCAATTGAGCTACGGGCGCCTGCTGCGAACTATAGGCCCGATATACCCACTCTCTGCTGCGAACTCTAGATCGGATATACCCACTCTCGTTCGCAATTCGAAACCGTTCGTTCGAAGTTCGAACTAGTTCGAACTTCGAACTAAAGTGGGTATTTCATTCCTCAGCATCGCGAGGATGGGCGGTACAAGACTCGAACTTGTGACCTCCACGATGTCAACGTGGCGCTCTAACCAACTGAGCTAACCGCCCCTCTGCTGCGAACCGTAGACCCGATATACCAACTCTCGTTCGTAGCTCGTTTCTGCGCACCCGAGAGCGGGAAACGGGACTCGAACCCGCGACCCCAACCTTGGCAAGGTTGTGCTCTACCAACTGAGCTATTCCCGCGAACAAACAACTGTTCTCGTCTCACCACGAGCCATGGAGGTGAGGGGAATCGAACCCCTGACCTCTTGAATGCCATTCAAGCGCTCTCCCAACTGAGCTACACCCCCGGCATTGTCCCCGCCGGTCTCGCCCAGACCCGGCAGGAACCGCGAAGGATATCCAAGGGTAGTATCGAAGTCAAGAAATTCACTCTGGCTAAATCGCCAACGGCCGGTATCTTGCAGCGCTTCTTCAACCTGAATTTTTCGATCACAAAGGAACGCGTCCGATTTCGCGTTCTCGGGTTGTCGAACCAATCTCATTCGCTCGCATTGCTGGCCTGTAGCAAGGCTGCATTCGCATAGGCTTTCACTGTAGTACCAAGAGGTGTGCACTAATGGCTGAAGTAAAGCGTCGCCGGAAAACGGCCGTCGCGGGAATCGCTCCCAACGAGCCCGAAAGGGACATTCTCGATCAGTACCTATATGAGGTCAGCACCTATCCGCTGCTCAAAGGCACCGAGGAGATCGAGGTTGCCCGTCGGATTCGTGCCGGTGACCCGGACGCTCTCCAGGAGCTCGTGCAGCGCAACCTGCGCTTCGTGATCTCCGTAGCAAAGAAATACCAGAACCGGGGCATGCCTCTCATCGATCTGATTGGCGAGGGGAACGTCGGTCTGCTTACGGCTGCCCGCAAGTTCGATCCCGACCAGGGCGTCAAGTTCATCTCGTACGCCGTGTGGTGGATTCGTCAGGCGATTCTGTCGTCGCTGGCGCGTCAGGGTCGCACCGTTCGCGTTCCGCTGAATCGGACTGCGGACCTGTCGCGGATCATCAAGGCGTCGGAGATCCTGCGCCAGAAGATGCGTCGCGAGCCGACCCCCGAGGAGCTGTCTCAGCTCACCGGTCTGTCAGTCGATGTAGTGCAGTCGCTGGCCGCTCTGAACACCGGTGATGTGCGTCTGGATGCGCCGATGGATCCCGAGGGCGATCGATCGCTGATCGAGCGCTTCGTCGCCGACGAGATGCCCGACACCGAGGAAGAGGCGATGAACCGCTTCCTCAACGACGAGATCGAGACTGCTTTGTCGACGCTTCCTCCGCGTGATGCGAAGGTCCTTCGCCTGTACTTTGGGCTGGAAGGCGGGCGGGAGCATACTTTGGAAGAGATTGGTTCTCTTCTCGGAGTGACTCGTGAGCGCGTTCGTCAGCTCCGTGACCGTGCATTGAAGCGGTTGCGTGAGGGTGATGTCGGTCGTGCGCTAGGATCGTTCGCGGCGTAACCACTTTTTGAACGGCAAAGGAAGGGACGAGCAGATGCTCGTCCCTTTTTTTTAAGCAGCGCCCAGCAGGCAGTTGTCTTTTCGCCTGAGCGACCTCAGTGGTCCATAGAGCTAGCTCTTTCCTCCTTCCCGTTTATGTTCATGTTTGTGATATGATCAAGCTCATCGACGTGTACAAGGCGTTCGGTCCCAAGAAAGTTCTAGAGGGCTTCTCGCT
>JBKPDS010000189.1:0-7469 GCA_046727995.1 Gemmatimonadota bacterium | reverse complement strand
GCCCAGCGCTTCCTCGTGACTAACATCTCCTTCGGGGCCGAGCTTCCTCAGCGCGCTGGCGATGACGAATTCGGGCATGGCATCGGTCCACACCGGCTGCATCATGAGAGATGTCATCATCATGTCGCGGCCAAAGTACGTCGCGTAATTCGGCAGGCCGGCCATCAGCTTCTCTTTGGAGCTGAGTAGCTCCGTCCCGCGCACATCACGCTCGAGCAGTCGATAGCGCGTTACTTTCGCGACTTCGGCAGCACTCGACTTCCCACGCGCATTGTTGGCGGCGACGCGCGCATCGTTGAGGAATCGCAGGAAGGCGCTGTTGAAAATCTGATCTCGCGCCAGCGGATTGAGCGACGGGCCATCGGTCGTCACGCGTACCGTAAACCGGATCGGCTGCCTGCCCGTCGCCCGCACCGATACGACCGGCAGGTTGACGACCAGTGCGGCAGTGCCCGGATCCGGGACCAGGTCGAGCTGGAGATTGTTTTTTCCGTCGAGAGTGGTCTGCATCGCGGTCACACCGCGAGTACCACGCACGCCTGTCGTCAGCAGGTCGGGCTCCAATCGTGCCCGCAACTCGGATGTGAATCCAGTGCCGAGCATTCCTATCTGACGCTGCCGCTCGGCGGGATCCAGTCGATCTAGATTCGCGATCAGCTCCTCCTCCTCGCGCAGCCGGAACGTCGGCCAGTCGTACGCCTCCAGCCCGCGGCCGGAGTAGCCGAGGTCGCGCTCCACGCGCATCGAGCCGAGCAGAATCCACCCGATCAGGAGCTGGGGCGAATTGGCGGTGAGCTGGTACTCGACGGTGCGGCGGTTCCCATCCTGCGACACAGTTGCGTCCGGCGATCCCCACTCGAGGCGGATCGGTTTGCCGTCGCCATCGCGCACCGTGAAGCCGACGCTCTCGTCGACGGCGTCGGCGAGGAGATTCACGACGCGTCCGCTCCGCGCGTCGAGATAGACCTGGACGACGTTTCCTTTGGTGTCGCGGAAAAAGCGGGTCTGGTAGCCCTGATATGCCGCCGGGTCGTCGAGCCCGGCTTCAGGGAACCCAAGAATGGGCTGAACGCGGGTCTGGGCCGCGGCGGGACCGGCGACGCCCGCGAAAAAGCACGCGAGCAGGAAAAGCCGTAGGCGACGGCGAAGCTTCGGCATCGCCAATAATGTGGCACTCGAACGCCCTCGCGTCAGTAGGGCGGCGCCTTGCGTTGTGGGCGAGTGCTGGTTTACGGTTCGCCGATGAATTCCCTCGACCTGGCGCTCGTCGGCAACGGCCGCATCGGGGCACTGATCGACGCGCAGGGCGGCGTGGTGTGGTGTTGTTTCCCCCGCTTCGATGGCGATCCCGTTTTCTGCTCGCTGCTCGCCGGCGATCATCCCCCGAACGCGAACGGGACGTTCACCATCGAGCTCGAGGGGATGGATCGCGTCGAGCAGGAATATGTGCCGAATGCGCCGATCCTCGTCACCCGACTCTTCGACAACAACGGCAACGGCGTTGAGATCACCGACTTCTGTCCGCGCTATGAGAGGAACGGGGAGCTATACTGTCCGCCGCTCCTCGTGCGGCAGTTGAAGCCGATCGCAGGTAGACCGGCCATCCGTGTTGGAGTCCGACCCGCGGTCGATTACGGTTGTGGAAAACGCAGTCCGTCCCCGCGAGGTAATCACATCAGCTATGACGGCGAACCACCACTCCATCTGATCTTGAACGCGCCCGTGGAGCCGATCGTCGACGCTGTCCCCTTCTTCGTTCACGAGACGATCACGCTCGTGTTCGGCGCCGATCAACCAGCCACCGGCGATCTGGCGACGATCGGAGCAGCGATGCTCGAAGAGACAAGAGATCACTGGCTGCGCTGGGTGAAAGGTCTGGCGACGCCGCGCCAATGGCGCGACGAAGTCGTTCGAGCGGCGATCACTCTTGCCCTCAATGTTTACGAGCCGACAGGCGCGATCATCCCGGCGGTTACTACTTCGATTCCCGAAGCTCCCAACACGGGACGGACCTGGGATTATCGGTACTGCTGGCCGCGTGACGGCTATTTCACCGCTGACGCTCTGTGCCGGCTCGGCGATGTTCGGTCGATCGAGCGCTTCGTCGCATTCGTACTGGGCGTCGCCGACCAGACGAACGATTCGCGGCTCGTTCCGATCTACGACATTGATGGGGGACCGATTCCGCTGGAGCACTTCGCTGAATGTCTGCCGGGTTATCGCGGAATGGGACCGGTGCGCGTTGGCAACAAGGCGAGCGAACAGGCGCAGCACGATCTCTATGGGGAAGCTGTGCTGAGCGCCGACGCTTTGTTCCGTGCACAAGGCTCAGGCGGGGGCGATAAGACGTTGTTCAGGCGTCTGGAAAGATTCGGCGAGCATGCCGCGCGACTTTACGATCAGCCCGACGCCGGATTGTGGGAACTTCGTGGCGCCGCGCGCGTCCACACCTTCTCCAGCGTGATGTGCTGGGTGGCGTGTGATCGGCTGTCGAAATACGCAGACGCGTTGAAGCTGAAAGATCGGGCGCAATACTGGGGCTCCCGCGCCGCCACAATCCACGCCGAGATTTCACGCCGCTCGTGGAATGCGACGCTGAACGCGTTCACGGCGACGATGGAGGGCGACTCACTCGATGCAAGTCTCCTACTGATGCCTCGGCTTGGTTTCCTTCCCGCCGACGACCCGCGATTCGTCAGCACCGTCATCGCCATCGAGAACCAGCTCAAACACGGCGACTTCGTTTACCGCTATGTGGAGCGTGACGATTTCGGTTATCCGGAGAACGCGTTCCTGGTGTGCACGTTCTGGTACATCGAGGCGCTGGCAGCAATGGGCGGAGCGCGCCGCGAACAAGCACGAGTGTTATTCGAGAAAGTACTGGCCGCGCGCAACCGTCACGGGCTGCTGGCGGAGGATCTGGATACTCGGACGCTCGAGCAGTGGGGCAATTTTCCGCAAACCTACTGCATGGCGGGAATCATTGATTGTGCGATGGCTCTTGCGGAGTAAAAAAAGCAACTTACGACTACCGGCTGGGAGCCGTGGGCGGAGCAGCTTGGGGCAACGGGCTAACTCGAGAACATCGGTTTTAGCACAAAGCCCCTAGCCGTTCCGCTCAAAGCCCCCAGCCGGTAGTCGTAAGTTGCAGTTTCTATCTAAACACTATCCACAGCGCCCCGATGGTAGCCGCGAGCAGCACCGATAGCCCGATTTCCAGATTCCTCTCCACTGGCGCGACCTCCACTGCCGCCGAGGGAGCAACGGTCTGCACCGTCAGGTCTGCGACGCGCTCCGGAGTCGGGGGCGGAGTCATAATGCTCACTCCTATAAGAATTAGGCTGCACAGCAGGAACAGCAGCGCGGCAAAGTGGAGGAAGTTGATGTCAGCGTACCAGTACGTGGGCGCTCCAGGCGTCAAATGCGACTTGTCGAGCTCGAGTACCAGACGTGCGAAGCCGAGCACGAATCCCGTCCATAGCGCCGCCAGCGCGCCCTTGCCATTGAGGCGCGGAAAGAGGACGCCGAGCAAGAAGACCGCAGCGATCGGTGGTGCGATGTACGCCTGCACACTTTGCAAGTAGATGTAGAGCTGTGGAGAGACGTACTTCATCGCTGGAATCCAGGCGAGTCCCACAAATACGAGGACCACAGTCGTCACACGACCGACAAAAACCAGCCGTGCTTCCGAGGCAAGGGGCCGCCATTTTCGGTAGACGTCCCACGTCAGCAGAGTCGAGACCGAGTTGAAGGCAGAGGCGAGCGAGCTCATTAGCGCCGCCAGCATTCCTGCCAGCACCAGCCCCTTGAATCCGATCGGGAGGAGACGAGTGACGAGGATCGGATACGCGGAATCAGTCTGCCCGTTGCGGACATCCTGGTACAGTGCAGCGGCGATGATTCCAGGCAGAACGAAAATGAAAACCGGCAGGATCTTCAAATAGCCGGCGAAGATCGTCCCGCGCCGCGCTTCCTTAATGTTGCGAGCGGCAAGCACGCGCTGGACGATATGCTGGTCGGTGCACCAGTACCAAATGCCAAGAATCGGCGCCCCGAAGACGACGCCCGTCCATGGGAAATCCTTGTGGTGCATCGGCTTCCACATCGAGAAGAAATCCGGCGGCACCGAAGCGCGTAGTCCGGAGAATCCGCCGACGGCGTGGAGGCCGATGAACATCAACGTCACCGATCCGAGGATCAGCACCACTGCCTGCATCACTTCGGTGTAGATGACCGCACGCAATCCGCCGAAAATCGTGTAGAGTCCGGTGATGACGATGAGAATCGCGGCGCTGGTCCAGAAATCGAACCCGGTGACAGCGCGCATCACGATGCCGCCGGCGAAAAGCGTCACGCTGATTTTCGTCAGCACGTAGCCGACGATGGACACCCAGGTGAAGTACGAGCGAGATTCGGGGTTGTAGCGGCGCTCGAGGAATTCCGGCATCGTGTACACGGCGCTACGCAGGTAGAACGGCACGAACAGCCAGCCGAGCAGGAGTAGAATGAAGCTCGCCAGCCACTCGAAGTGGCCGACCGCCAAACCGCTCGCCGCACCGGTACCCGCAAGACCGACCAGATGCTCGCTTCCAATGTTCGAAGCGAACAGGCTCGCTCCCACCGCCAGCCAACCCACGTCTCGGCTTGCCAGAAAGAAGTCGGAGCTGACGTTTTTCTCGCGCTTGGCCGCCCAGTAGGCGATTGCGCCCAACAGGACGAAGTAGCCGCCGATGACGAGAATGTCTACGAGACTGAGGTTGCTCATTGCGTTCGGTCCGTGGATGAGAGTGGACGTCCGAGCTGTACCTTCCCGGTCTCTTAAGCGAGGCCGCGCAAAATCTGGAGCTTTTGGAGGTCCAGCGCTACGATGTCCAGCATAAAACCTTGCTTGACAGCCCTCCGGATCGCTCTCAAGTTCGGCCTGCATCCGTCAACGAGGAACACATGAAGCGACGCCGCTTTCTTGCTGCGGGAACCATCGCCGGAGTAGCAGGGCTCGCCAGAGCCCGAACCGCCCGCGCTGCGACATCGGATTCGGCCGATCCAAAGCTTCTCGTTCCGCGGGCGGCGCGAGCGAAATCGAGGCTCAAGCTGTCTGCTTCGCGCTGGCCATGGGGGAAATTCACTCTCGATCAGATGTGCCAAATGTGCCGCGACCTCGGCATGCAGGGGGTGGACCTGCTCGAGCCCAATGATTGGGGGGTGCCACCGCGTTACGGTCTGGTCTGCTCGATGGGATACGCCACCGTGCCGCATCCAGAGAATCGTCTGACCGATGGATTCAATCGAGTCGAAAATCACGCCTGGCTAATTCCAGCCTATCGTGACGCCATTCCACGCGCGGCGGCGGCAAAGGTGCCGAACGTGATCTGCTTCCCGGGCAGCAGACGGGGTCAGAGTGACCAAGAAGGGTGGGCAAACTGCGCCCGCGGCCTCGCTCCTCTCATCCCACTTGCGGAGCAGCATGGCGTGACGCTGTGCATGGAGCTGCTCAATTCCAAAGTCGACCACCCCGACTATCAAGCCGATCATACGGTGTGGGGCGTGACGCTGGCGAAGCGGATCAACTCACCGCGCTTCAAGCTGCTCTACGACATCTATCACATGCAGATCATGGAAGGCGACGTGATCCGCACGGTGACCGACAACATCAAGTACATCGGACACTTCCACACCGGCGGCGTCCCCGGCCGCCACGAGATCGATGAGACGCAGGAATTGAATTATCACCGGGTGATGCAGGCGATCGCCGACGCGGGATTCCCAGGCTTCGTCGCGCAGGAATTCATTCCTACCAAAGATCCGCGACAATCGCTGGCGGAAGCAGTAGCGATATGCACTGTTTAGTGCGGATTGAGGGCTGCGGACGGTTTTTCGGATTGGGGGGTCCGGACTAACACAGTAGTCCGGAGTTCGGACTGATTGAGGATTTCGGAATCGAGGACACGCCTTCGAAAAGCTTGCGGTGGGCTACGCCGTTTGCCCGCACTCCGCAGTGGGCCCGGACTCCTCAATTAGTACGCACTCCGGACTGATTAGTTGGTCCGGACCCCTCGATCCGCACTCATCACGTGAGACTACTATAGTGATTGGGGGTGCCGCGGAAATCTTTACGCGCCTGATACACTAAGTTGTGACGCTGTAAGGCTTAACAATCGTCTATAAGTTGACGTCACTACAGTGCCTCAAGTAGGTTGCAACGTAAGCATTCATCATTATTTGCACGCTTTTCAAAGAAAATGACTCTCGACGCTCATCGGCTCTCCAACGTGATTTTCGGCCCTGCAAAGAATTGCGGGGACGGGACGCGTGGTGCGCGATGGCGAAGAGGTTAACAACATCTCATGCTGCCCAAGAATCGCCCCCGCGTTCCGATTGGATGCGGGGGCGATTCGCTTTTGTCGCCGGGACGGGCGCGCCGGTGACGAAATATTCCGAGCGCCAATGGAGGATTGATGAGGAAGTATTACCTGCTCGTGAGCGACTTCGACCAGACCCTTAGCTTCAACGATTCGGGTCTGGTGCTGGCCGAGATGCTCGGCATTCCGGATTTTCAGGAACGAGTCGCCAACCTGTCGCGCCTCAACCTGGTGCAATCAGGTGCCGAGCTGACGTACCTGCTGCGGCACGATCCCGACTTTCGTGCGGTGCGCGAAGAGCACCTGATCGAAGTCGGCCGCCGCATTCGTCTGAAACGGAACATCGCGCTGCTCGCCGAGTTCCTCAAAGACGGAATCGATGGATTCAGATTCGATTTCTACGTGGTGTCCGCCGCGCCCTGGCTCGTCGTGCACTCCGCGTTGCAAGGCATAGTTCCGCCGGATCACATCATCGGCGCGCACTTCGACTTCAATAAAGAAACCGGCGAAATCGAGAGCGTCATCCAGGTTCCTGCCGGCTACGGAAAGGTCGCCGCTGTCGATTCGCTGCGCCTGCGGCTCGGCTTGCCCACCGACCGCATCGTGTACGTCGGCGATGGAAGCTCCGACATCCACGTCATGCTGCACGTGAACCGCGGTGAAGGACTGACCATCGCGGCGTCGGAAACGCGGCACATCGCCCAGATCGCTCGCCGCACCGTCATCAGCGACGACGCGCTGAGCGTGCTGATTCCCGTACTCGAGGAGATCGGCGGCTACGATCCGAGCCAGATCCGCGTTGTGTTCGAGGAGCAGGGGTTGCTCATTCAGGAATGGGATCGGGTTCGAACCGATTGGCTCACCATTAGGGATGGGAGCGCGATTGCTGGAGCGGCTTGAAGAGGAGGACCGAGGGCCGAGGACCAACGGCATTGATAATCGCGGACTAATCGAGGAGTACGGACAACTGAGGACGGTCCTTGATGGTCCTCGATGGTCCTCGATCCTCAATTAGTCCGCGATTATCAATGCTCTTAGTCCTCGGCCCACGGTCCTCGAAAACGACGAACCAGTTTGATATCTACCCTCACCACGACGCTATGCTAAAGT
>JBKPDS010000188.1:0-18126 GCA_046727995.1 Gemmatimonadota bacterium | reverse complement strand
ACGGGTGACGCCCATCAATGCGCCGATCTTCTCCAGCGTCA
Organism: Gemmatimonadota bacterium; assembly: GCA_046727995.1. GTDB lineage: Bacteria > Gemmatimonadota > Gemmatimonadetes > Gemmatimonadales > Gemmatimonadaceae > UBA4720. The sequence continues at coordinate 18,085 of JBKPDS010000188.1, read as the reverse complement.
TCGCGTCAGACCCCTGCTCGAGGCCGTAGTACAGATGAAGGATCTTTCTCTCGCGCGGAGTCAGGTATTTCCGGAAAACGCGGTCGATGAACTCGCGCATCAGATGGAAATCGGTAACGTCCTCGATCTCGGCGCCATCGACGCCGGCGAAACGCTCGCCGAGCGTACACGCTTCGCGATCGGAACGATCGATGGGCGCGTCGAGCGAGATCTCCGTCGCCGACATTTGCTTTGCCGAACGAACGGCGTCGGGGGTTTCCTCGAGAAGCCGACCGATTTCGTTGTCAGTTGGATCGCGCTTGAGAACCTGGGAGAGAACTGTCTGTGCGCGGGCGAGCTTGATCAGCTGCGAATTCTGGTTGAGCGGGATCCTCACGCTCCGTGTCTGCTCTGCGAGGGCCTTCAGTACTGCCTGTCTTACCCACCACACCGCATAAGAAATGAACTTGACGCCCTGATCCGGATCAAACTTTCGCACTGCTTTGAGGAGCCCTTCATTGCCGATCGCCACCAACTCCCCGAGATCAAGGCCGTGGCCCTGATACTTCTTTACGTAGGAAATGACGAATCGGAGGTTAGCGGTGACCAGCCGCTCTGCTGCTTTTTCGTCTCCAGCCTGCGCGCGTCGCGCAAGTCGACGCTCTTCTTCGGCGTCGGTAATGAGTGGGAGCTTCTGGATGTCCTGGAGGTACTGGTCGAAAGCGGTGGAAGGGGACGAACGGAAGAAACCTTTGGATCTACTCTCGCCCGTGGTCTGCATACGCCTCTTGGTAGAGACACTATGGACGGACGTGCCTGGGTGGCGCGCCCCTTTTTTTGCTGGACGCGCAGGATAACTAGGGGCGCAGTCAGCCGTCAACAGCCACGTTTCATGCCATTACGTGGTCGGCGGATCTTTGGTCTTCGTTCGGGTTGTGGCCGTTACGATGGCGATTCCGATCAGAATGATCGCACCAACAATCACCCACGTCTGTGAGACGCCGACCAGAATGGCGGCGATCGCCAAGCCGATAATGAGAACGATGAATCCGATCAGGTAAGTGCTGAACGAGGACATTTCAGTTCCTGGTTTGGATTTTCGTGGCTGGAATCGAGCAATTGTAAGGCCAATTAGAGGCTGCGAGCTGCGAGCCAACAGACCATTCCGAGCTGCGATCTAAGTCCGAGATACGAACTAGCTGCGAGGTGCGAGCCGACTGCGAACTGAATTTTTATCGCTTGGCCAGGCCGTCCCATCTCGTCGGCGCCATCGAATCGTTGGGAACTTCCTCGACTTCGCGCGCGACGAGCGTCGCGCTCCCCCAGTGGCGACCAAAGCGCGCTGCTTCCTTGCAGTCCGGGTTCCAGATGTCGAGAGTGGCGCCCAGCACATTGCCACCGGTGTCGTCGACCAGGTATCTGCCGAGATACTCATTGCCGAGGAAAACTTCGACGTAGCGGGAGAGCGGGAAGATGCGCGGGTCGGCGGCGACGATGCCGTGGCGTGTCTGGCGTCCACGGCGGGTCTCGCCCTGAACGCAGTACTGGGTGAGCGAGACTGGAATGGTGACACCATCTTGCGCCCGTGCGAACTTCGACGGGATGAGAGGGATGATCCCCTTCTTCATCCTGATTGCTTCGTGGGCGGTGGCGCGCGCGATCGTCGCCGGAATTGCCTCGACGCCGCTGGCGATCGGCCTGGTTACAGCAGTCGTCACTCTGGCAACTCGGGCGGCCGTTGCCGGGAGCTTTCTCGTGACGTTGGCGACGGTTTCGGTGAGTGGCCCGCGAAGCATACCAGCCTCTTCGTGAACACCTTCGATGTCTGCCAGGACCTGGGGCTCGAGCTGCGGCAGGGGCGGCGTCGCTATTTCCTCGCTCGCCGCGACCGGGGCCAGCGACGGGAGGGCAATCGCGCCCGTCGCAATGACCGCGACCGCAAAGGCGACGGCGATGATGGTGCGAAGAACCTCCGCCTGGGGGTGGGTTTCCTCGTTAGCGGCCTCGAGTGCGAAGGTACGCCGAGAAGTTCTGCCGATTTTCATGCGAGCACCTCCCGTAGCTGATCGTCACTGACTGAAACCGTCCAACCCGTATCTGCCCCCGCCATTGCACCTATCCGGAGGGGCAGGGCGAACATTGTCTTCCCAGACCTCGCCTTCTTATCCGACCTCATCGCTTCCAGTACCGCACCCCTTTCGAAAGGCTGCGGAAGGTCGGTGGGGAGTCCGGCCGTCTGGAGCGCCTTTGTGATCGCATCAGCGGTTCCGGTCTGGGCCACGCCGATGGCTTCGGCGAGCCTCCCCTCCAACGCCATCCCGATGGCGATCGCCTCCCCATGAAGCAGGGAGTAGCCGCTCACCACCTCGACGGCGTGGCCAATCGTATGGCCAAAATTCAGCGTTTTTCGAAGGCCATCCTCCCGCTCATCACGTGAGACAATATCGGCCTTGATCTCAATGCTTTTGACGATAACGGAGAGCATACTGTCACTCACCGGACCGTCTTTATCCAACAGCTTTCTGGTGCTACCCTCGACCTCAAGAAAATAAGCTTCGTTCGCGATTACGCCATGCTTGACAATCTCTGCAAGTCCCGCACGCAATTGTCTAAGTGGAAGTGTGGCAAGGACTTGTGGATCAACAAGGACTGCTGCCGGAAAGTGAAAAACCCCTACCAGATTCTTCCCGAGGTAGGTATCCACCCCCGTCTTTCCGCCGATCGAGGCGTCGACCATCGCCATCAGGGAAGTGGGTACCTGGACGACAGGAATTCCACGCATAAAAGTGGCGGCGACGAAGCCCGCGAGGTCCCCGACGACCCCTCCGCCAAGGGCGATCACCGCGGAGTCGCGACCGTAGCCCTTGGCCAGCATTTGGTCGGTCAGACGGGTCCAGGTTTCCCGGGTTTTGTTGGACTCTCCGGCCGGGAAAATCAGCAGGTCGGCGGCCCCCTTTGGCAGGCTGGTGATGACCGTCTCGCCGTACCTGATTCCGACATTGGAGTCGGTGATGACGGCGTAACGGTGGGCCGGGGCGACTTCCTGGGCGATCGCGCCGACTTCCGACAGGAGGCCATGCGCGACCCGGATCGAGCGGCGAAGCTCGGCCTGGCTTACCAGGTTACCTCACCGGCACCCGTGCGCACATTCGCGACACGCGCGAGCATGAAGAGGAGATCCGAGAGGCGATTCAGATAGATCACGACCAGAGATGGGATCTCGACCTCCCGCTGAAGTCGGACCACTCGGCGCTCGGCCCGCCGACAAACCGTACGGGCGACGTGGAGCGCTGCCCCCTTGCGGCTCCCGCCGGGAATGACGAAGGCCTTCAGCGGCTCAAGCTCCCGCTCACATTCGTCGATGGCGTGCTCCAGGCCTTTCACGCGCTGCTGGTCGATGTTCGCCTTGGCGAGGTGGTTGTGCATTTTCTCGAGATCCGGAGTCGCCAGAAGCGCGCCGATGCTGAACAGGTCGCGCTGGATGGGGACGAGGACCTCGTCGATGCGGGGCATCGGCTCGACGGCGCGCGCCATTCCGAGGACGGCGTTCAGCTCGTCGACGTCGCCGTAGGCCTCCACCCGGGGATCGTCTTTTGGAACACGGCCGCCGCCGAAGAGTGCGGTGTCACCGGTATCGCCGGTCTTCGTGTAAATCTTCATCGCCTAGAATGTAACCGGGGCAAGACCTGGTGACTGCGAACGGCCACTACCGCCTTAGCCATAACGGGTTGCGTGATGCCGGTAGCACGGTTGCCTGTTCCCGGTGACTACCGCAAGACCGTCCTACTGGCGTGATGGCAAAGGCAAATGCCGTTGCTCTTCTGCCTTTGCCCTTCTATTTGAAGGTGGGCAGAAAGGTTCGCACCGTTGTTTACCGGCAACAGGGAACCGTGCTACGCGCAACCCGCAACGCGTTACGGTTAGGTGCGGTAGTAGCTTTAGAGACAAGCTTATGCGACTTCCCGACGAAAAGGATCTCCTGGACCTCGAATTCCCGCTCGGCGACGGCACCGCCGAAACGACGGCGAGCGTCTATTGTCCCTACTGCAACGAGACGGTGGAGATCGCGATCGATCCCGGCGGCGGCCCATCGCAGGAGTACGTCGAGGATTGCGAGGTGTGCTGCCAACCGTGGACTGTCAACGTCCACTACAAGGCGGATGGCACCGCAGCCGTCAGCGTGACTGCGCTCGACCAGTAGTAGTCCGCGCGGTTCTCCACTCCGGCTCGAGAATCGAGTAAACCGCCAGACTCTCGAAGCGATCCCACTTGATCACATGATCGCGTTCGACTCCCTCCTTTTGCATCCCGAGTTTTTCCATCACTCGTCCGGAGGCTGGGTTGCGGAGCAGGTGGCGTGCTTCGATGCGGTGGAGTCCGAGAGTCTCGAATCCGAAATCGATGATGCGTCTGGCGGCTTCGGTCGCGTAGCCGCGATTCCAACAATCCAAGGCGATCCAGTAACCCAGCTCGGCGCGGCGGTGCTCGGGTTTGATCATCAGACTGATCGCTCCGACCAACGCTCCGGTCTTCTTGCCGACGATGGCGAACGTGGCGCTCGTCCCATCGATCCAGGCAGGACCGTGGAGGCGGATCCATTCGGCGGCGCCGCCATGGGGGTAGGGGTGCGGGATGTTGAGCGTCGTATCGGCGATCTCGCGCATCCCGGCGAGTCGCTCGACGTCGAACGCGTCATCGGCGACGAACGGGCGGAGCGTGAGTCGGTCGGTGGTGAGCGTCGGCTGATCGTGAACGACCCGCGATTCTATATGAGTCCGCATCTCTCCATTTCGTGTCGAGCACGAATCAGCGCCATCAGCATCCCGCCATCACCGAGACCGATCCCTCCCCAGAATGCGAGCTCGGCGTAGCGCATATCGGTGGTGTGAAAGGACCAAAAGAGGAGAAACAAACCGACGACGAGCCACAGCACGTACTCGGACCCATAACGGATGTAGATCGACCGAATGCTTTCGCTCCGAGATCTTTCGAATTCCTCGAGCTCAAGGGCTCGCTCGTCCGGAGAGGGGCGTGGCCGTTGCCACACCGACGATTCCTGGGGAAGTGAATCAGACAACGGGGTTGGTAGGCTCGACGGACTTTGCGGCGACATCGCGCTCCGGGAACAAGCGCAGGATCAGATCCACCCTGCGACGACACGCGATTGAAATGGCTTCATGTGCTTGAAGTTCTGCGCGGACGGGGCTTCCCGCTACTATATATTTCGCGTGAGCGATGACTCATGAGATAACGGACATTACGATCATCGGCGGCGGTCCAACCGGACTGTTCGCCGCTTTTTATACAGGGATGCGTGGGGCGACGGCCCAGATCGTCGACGCACTGCCGCAGCTGGGGGGGCAGCTGACCGCCCTCTACCCGGAGAAGTACATCTTCGACGTCGGCGGCTTTTCCAAGGTTCTGGCGAAGGATCTGGTCAACGCCCTCGTCGAGCAGGCGGCGCAGTTCCAATTCAAATCGCACCTGAACCAGAACGTCACCGCGCTGGAGCGGAATGACGACCACTTCGTGCTCGTCACCGAGACCGACCGGTTCCCCACGCGCGCGATCGTCATCGCTGCGGGGATCGGCGCGTTCTCACCGCGTCGGCTGCCGCAGCAGTGCGCCGAGCCGTGGTACGGCCGCGGAATCTTCGACCGCGTCTCCGACCCCGAAGAATTTCGTGGACAAAAGATCGTCATCATCGGTGGTGGCGATTCCGCGTTCGACTGGGCGCAGCAGCTGCGCGATCGCGCCAAGGCGGTGACGCTGGTCCATCGCAGCGACAGGTACCGGGCGCATGGTGCGACGATCGCCGACGTCCAGGCTGCAGCGACAGCGGGACGCACGACGCTGCTGCCCTTTCACGAGCTGCACGACGTGATCTCCGTGGACGACAAGCTCACCGGCGTGACACTGCGCGACGTGAAGTCGAAGACGACGCGTGACGTAGAGGCTGATGCGGTGCTGCCGATGCTCGGATTCCACAGCGACATCGGCGCGCTGGGCGAGTGGGGCCTGCAATGTGTGAACGACGAAATCGTCGTCAACAGCTTGATGGAAACCGGCCGGCCCGGAATCTATGCCGCGGGCGACATCACCGCCTATCCGGGCAAGCTCAAGCTAATCGCGACCGGGTTTGGTGAAGCGGCGACAGCGGTGAATCAGGCGGTGCACTTGATCTACCCGCAAAAGAAGATCGACCCGGGGCACAGCTCCAACATGGCGATCTTCGGACAGAAGGACGATTAATTCGGCTCGTCCAGGGCTCGGCTCGGCGCTGGCGCGAGCGCCGGGGCGCGTCGCTCTTCCTTCGCCGCACGGACGCAAAGGATCCAGGTCAGCATGGCTGTGCCAAGCGTCACCGCCAGGTCGGCGAAATTGAAGGTCCAGAAGCGGTGGGTGCCGATGCCAACGTCGATGAAGTCGACGACGCCGCGGGCTGAGCGCAGTCGGTCGAGGAGATTGCCCACCGCGCCGCCGCAAATGAGAGCGATCGATGCGATCTGGAAGCGATCCTCGCGCGGAGTCTGGCTGTACATGTAGCCGAGTACGAACACCGTTCCCAATGACAGGAACACAAACCACCATCGTGACGAGGGGCCAAGCGAGAAGCTCATCGCGCCCTCGGGATTGTAGGCGAGGGTGAAGCGCAGAACGTCGTCGACAATGTTGTGCGGGACGTAGGGTGGGGATAGCTCGCTGACCGCGAATCGTTTGCTGGTGACGTCGACCAGCACCGTGGTGAGGAGGATCGTCCAGAATCTATTGGCTCTTTGCGGCATGAATATCGTTAGGGTGTTTGGTCCTTACGGCAACGACGATGAAAGCGTTTCGAAAGAGGGACGAGGGACGAGGGACTGTAGATTCTAGCATTGGATAACTGAATCGAAAGACGACGAGGATGAATGGCGCGAAACCCGGACCAGCGTACTAAAAAACCTCTTCATTACCATCTCATTGGCATCGGCGGAACCGCGATGGCTTCCCTCGCCGGCCTGCTCAAAGCGGCAGGTCACACCGTCACCGGTTCCGACGAGAACGTATACCCGCCAATGTCGACGGGGCTCCAGGAGATGGGAATCTCCTACAACGAAGGGTATCGGCCGGAAAACCTGGAGCCGCGGCCTGACATTGTAGTGGTCGGCAACGTGGTGTCGCGTGGGAATCCGGAGCTGGAGGAGGTGCTGATCCGAAAGCTTCGCTACACATCGGCCGCCGCTACCATAAAAGAGGAGTTCATCTGGGGGCACCACTCGCTGGCGGTGGCGGGCACTCACGGCAAGACGACGACGACTTCGCTGCTGGCGTGGGCGATGGAATCAGCGGGACTCAACCCAAGCTTCCTGATCGGGGGGATTGCCGAGAATTTCGGAGCATCGTTCCGGCTGACCGACTCGAAGTATTTCGTTATCGAGGCTGACGAGTACGACACGGCGTACTTCGATAAGGGTCCGAAGATGTGGCACTACCTTCCGGACACCGCCATCGTCAACAACATCGAGTTCGATCACGCCGACATTTACAGGGATGAAGAGGCCTACAAGTTCGCGTTCGCGCGGTTCATCAACCTGGTGCCGAAGAACGGAGTAGTGGTGGCGGGCTGGGATTCGCCGATCGTGCGTGAGCTGACGCCTAAGTCTCCGGCACCGGTCGAGTCTTTCGGTTACGGAGATGATTCGTCGCCGCCGGCGAACGGCCAGCCGCACTGGCATGCGCGCGACGTCGAGTTCGACGAGAATGGGACGCGATTCCGCGCCTTTCGATCAGACAAGGAGTGGGGAAAGATCGACACACCGCTGGCGGGAGCGTTCAGTGTGCGCAACGTCCTGGCGGTGATCGCCGCGGCCGAGTCGGTAAAGGCCGATCGGGACGGAGTGCGCGAGGGACTGCGCACCTTCAGTAGCGTGAAGCGCCGAATGGAGGTCCGCGGTGAAATTCGCGGTGTGACGGTGATCGACGACTTCGCGCACCATCCAACGGCAATCCGGGAGACGATCGACGCGGTGCGTCAGAAGTACAAAGGCCGACGGATCGTGGCGGTCTACGAGCCGCGCAGCTACACCGCGCAGCGGCGCGAATTTCAGGACGAATACGCGAAAGCATTTCGGGGAGCCGACGAAATTGTTTTCGCGTCGTTGTATCGGCCCGATCGATACACCAAGGAAACGGCGCTGGACCTTCAGCTGTTGGTTCGGGAGTTAGCGGGTTCCGGCAAGGGAGCGAAAGAGCTTAAGAATGCGGACGCGATCGTTCTCGATTTGACGCCGAGGCTCAAAGAGCGTGATGTGGTTTTGATTATGTCGAATGGGGGGTTTGGAGGGATACATCAGAAGCTTTTGGACGCGTTGGCCAACCCCGACTGAGGATTGCCGACCGCGTGCGGACTGAGGGGTCCGGACCAGGTTCCAGTCCGGACTGCGGACTAATTGAGGGGTCCGGACCTACTGCGGAGTGCGGAGAAATCCCGTGCGGCAAGCCAAGCCTTTTCGAAGGCGTGTCCTCACTCCGAAATCCTCAATTAGTCCGAACTCCGGACTACTGTGTTAGTCCGGACCCCTCAGTCCGCAGTCAGTCGGACCCCTCGGTCCGCACCATCAGATTCTCTTTCGCGGCGCCATCGGAGTTAGTCGGGCTGAACCAGTCTTGGCCATGATCCCAAGCTTGAGAACCGTATTCCAGTTCCGCCCCGTTCCACGACCGAGTCGTCTTTCCAGAATGGAGTGGGTCAGCTTCGAGCGGCCCTGACCGTTCGGGTAATAGATGTAGGCCTGCTTGCCCTTGGCGCGGACAACTTCGGGACCGCGGATGTCCGATTGGAGGGCGACGATGTCTTCGACCGCGGGCGCCGCTTTCAGGAACATCACTACCAGATGGCCGGGGTCGCGCTCGGCTTCTTTCCGGAACGGATTCTGGCGGATAATGCTTTTCCACTCGTCGGGAGTGCGGACGATGAAATCCACCTCGATCGCCAGGCGGTCGTGCGCCTCGCTCTCCAGAAATCGTTCCAGCTCGGCGCCGGTGCGTACGCGGCTGTCGAAAACGAGGTTCCCGCTCTGTAGCAACGACCGGACATCCTCCATTCCCAACTGCGTCAGAAAACTACGCAGGTCGGTCATACCGATTGGCCGGTGACCGCCGACGTTGATGCCGCGGAGTAGAGCGATGTGAGTTGTCAGGGTCAGCTTCGGTGAAAGGCGAGAAACCAAATCTCAGACGATTTGGTGAGGGGGGCCGCCACGCCTACCTGCTCCCGCTTCCCGCCTCCCGCCTCCCTCTTCCTGTTTCCCGCCTCCCGCCATTACCGCGCTTTGACGTTCGGTACGGCCGCTCCCAGTCGCGCAAATGGTCGAGCAGATAATCGAGCGAGAAAATGTGCCGCGAATTGTCGGCCTTGCGACGGAAAATCACCCGCGACCAGCCGCGCATTCCGGTCGGCGTGTACCACTCGCCGTCCATGTGGAGCTTGTCGCCGTTGATCGCCCGGATGAGGACGCGCTCGTATTGTGACCGCGGCAGCACGCGTTCCGGAAAGAGATTGTCCCAGGTGCACAGCCGGCCGACATCCTCGTAGCCGGCGGGGCGATCGTCGAGGTCGAGCAGCGAGGGCGCGCGCCCTTTCATCACCGATCCAATCAGGCGCAGAGTGAACGGATCCGAGTAGCGGCGGATGTAAGGCCAGAAATGTTTGGTGATCAGCCCTGATATCTGGCGCAGCGACAGGAATCGTCCGTCCGTCGTTGGCCAGTGATCGGCATCGATGTCGGAGATGAACGGGTTTTCCGGGAAGCAGTCGTAGCGAGCCAGCCATCCCTTGCGGGTGGTATGCGGCATTGGCCGGAAGCCCCTGATCACCGGGATATCGGTTTCGTCCAGAACCGAGATCTCGTAGCTGGGCCAGCGCATTACTTCGCGCACGATGCCGACGATCACCGTCGCCGTCGCGATCATGAGCGGGGCATCGGGCGTGAAATCAGCGGTGATCTCGATCCGATCGCCGCGCGGCCTGACTCCAATTCCAGTGGAGCGCCGGTTCGCCGCCAACAGCATCACCGGCACCGGCAGAATGTGGGTGAGCAGGTACGCCAGTTGTTCGACGGTCCGTGTTGTTCCCTGCTCAGTACGCGGCAGCTCGAACGAGATGTTGTAGTGAGTGCTGAATCCGGCGAGCTGGACGTCGGTGTCGTGCGCTTGCTCCCAGGCGTCCAGTTCCTGGCGCACGAACAGAATTGCTTCCCACAGAGAGCGTCCAGCGCGCGCCGCGCAGCCGCGCTCGATTTCTATAACCGGAGTGGCAACCTCGATGACGCCGGTGTCAAAGTAGACCGCGCCGCCGGTGGGCAGATGATACGACCGGCCTTTGCGGTGCATCATCTTCTCGCGAATAATCCTGCGCGGGCTGCCGAAGGTATCCTCCGGTTTTACCTGTACGCCATCGATGATCACGGCGAATTCGGCTTCCATGCCGATCGCCGCGAGCTGAATCCGCTCGTGCGTGGATGACTTGTTCTCCGGTCCTTTCTTCTTCTTCAGCTGCGCCATTCTTTTTTCCTAACCAACGTACTCCAATTTGTGTGACTCTGTCGCGAAACGATTTCGTCAACTTTTTACGTCCCGTGGCACGGACAGCACATAGCCCAGGTCGAGGTGAAGGTGATCTTCCGCATATCCGGTCGGCGCTCCGTAGGGGCGGGTCCAGATGCCGGGAAGTGTCTCACGCGCGATCAAGCTGAACCGCTCGATCGCGTTTCGATTGTCGAGGTAAGTGTCGCCAATCCGATAGATGTTGGCGGCCGTGCCCCAGGCGTGCGGAGTGGCGTTCTTCGAGAACCGATGGGACGGTGAACGATACCCGCCGTTGGCCGAGATATGGACCATCGTCCCGACCGCCTCCCGAAACCTCTCCAGACACACCGCAAGGAGGGTTATTGCGCACGGAACGTACCGGGGAAACGTCCTCAAAGCCGGGGCTTCCCGAACATCGACCTGGATGAACTCCCAGAGCAGAAAATGCGTGGCCAGCTCGATCTTCATGGCCGTATCCCATGACGGGACCTCATAAAAATAGCGGGGCAGCTGACGCGGAAACCCGGTGGCGTCCTTCCAGTCTTCGCCCGGCCGGAGCGCCTTTCGGTACTCCGGCGGCAGCGTCAGCCCGTCAACCACCCGAAGCGGGAAATTGGGCGATTCATTCACCCTGTCTGCCTCGATCAAGCGCGGTGTAACCGTCATTCATCCGTGAGTTCGGGTACCTGTGTCAGCTGCTCGTAAATGGCATGTGAGATCGCCGCGATGGTCCTCGACCGCCCGGACGTGGTCGGCTCCCACTCCGTAAGGATCACCAGCGAGTAGGGTTTTCGCTTGGGCAGGTAAACCACGCCCGCGTCGTGGGCGACCGTCGAAATCTCGCCAGTTTTGTGAGCAACCCGCGCGCCCTTGGGCAGACGGGCGGGAATACCCTGATTGAATTCCTGACCGTGAAGGATGTCCATCATCCGCCGCGACAGGGCCGGCGAGAACGCCTTCCCCTCGGCCAACATCACCAGGATCTTCAGCAATCCGTTCGCAGTTACCATGTTGTTGATGCGCTTCTCGAACGCGAGCTCGTCCTCGACGCCCCGCTTGAGCTCGATCCCGTTGTCGACGTGCAGCTCGCGCAACGTCTCGTTGACCGACGCCGGTCCGATGACACCAAGCAGCAGGTTGGTGGCGAGGTTGCTCGATGTCGTGATCATGTGGTAAGCGAGCTCATCGACGCGCATCATCTTCCCGATGGCGTTGTGAACTGCCGAGTTGGAATCGCGGCCCGACTCGACATGGAAGGGAACGTCTTCGATGATGCTCAGGAAGCGGTTGCGAACGTGGACGCGCGAATGCGGCAGCAGCTCGCCGCGATCGATAGCCGCGAAAACGCCGAGCAGAATCGGCACCTTGATCGTGCTGGCGGCGTGGAACCAGCGATCGGCGTGATAATGGAGCTCGAACCCGGTCTCGCTGTCGTGCAACGCGACGGCGATGGCCTTGGCGCCCGAGTCCTTCTCGATTTTCTCGATCAGGTGTCGCAGCGCACGCTCGCGCGGATTGGCGCCCGGCGCCTTGGTTTCAATCTTCGTCATCGCGGAACTTAGGAGTACGCTACGCGCGGATCCGCTTTAGCGTACGCGAGGTCGGTAAGGAGATTTACCAGAACGAATATCACGCTCAAAAAGAGCACCGAGCCTTGAATGGCGGGAAGGTCACGCCGGGTGATGGCGTTCACGACGTAGCGTCCAAGTCCGGGCCAGCTGAAGATCGTCTCGGTGAGGATACTGCCGGTGAGGTAGTAGCCGAAGTCGAGGCCGAGTACGGTAATAATTGGAATTAGCGCATTCCGTAGCGCGTGACGCATGATCACCGCGCGCTCTTTCAATCCCTTCGCTCGCGCGGTACGCACGTAATCTCCGCCCAGGACGTCGAGCATCGCCGATCGTGTGATGCGCGCCAGAAATGCAATCGACCGCGATCCCAGCGCAAACGCCGGCAGAATCAGGTACTTGATTCCCCCATACCCGGACGGTGGCAGCCAGCGCAGCATCACCGCGAACACGAGAATCAGAATCAATCCCACCCAATAGACGGGAAAGGATATTCCGAGATAGGCAACGCCGAGTCCAAGCCGGTCGAACCAGCCGCCGGGGTGGCGGGAGCTGAGGACGCCGATGGTGATGCCGAGGACTGATGCGAGAAGCATCGCCGATCCGGCGAGGAGCAGCGTCTTGGGGAATCGCTCACGAATGTCCCTGACGATCGGACGCTGGGTGATGTAGGAGTTGCCGAGATCGCCGCGCAGGACAGCGCCGGCGTACAGTGTGAACTGCTTGAGCAGCGGCTCGTCGAGGTGCAGTTCTTTGCGGAGGCGCGCGATCGTCTCCGGATCGGCACGCTCGCCCACCATCTCCTGCACCGGATCGCCTGGCGCGACGTTCAGCAGCAGGAAGGTGACGACGAGGACTCCGAACAGCGTTGGAATCGAGAGCAGCAGCCGGCGGACGATGAACGCGAACACGAGTTATTTGCTGATCGTCACATCGGTCCAGCGCTGGCCGCTGAAGACGGCGGGGACGGTAAAGCCGTGAATCCACGGTTGCACCGCGTACACGTCCTTGTAAAAGAACAGGTACACTATCGGCGCGTCGTTGAACTCGAGCTGATCGGCCTGGGTGTAGAGCGCATTGCGCTTGGACTCATCCTGCTCATGATGCGCCTGATCGATGAGCGCGTCGAACTTCGGATTGGAGTAGAACGAGACGTTGCCGCCGGGGCCTTTGTTCTTGCTGTACAGGAGCGGGAACAGGAAGTTCTCGGCGTCGGGATAATCGGCCCACCATTCCTTGACGTAGAGGTCGGACGCTCCTTTGCGAGCTGCTTCGCGAACCGACGACGCATCGCGCTGGACGATCTTGGCGCGGATTCCGGCCTCGGCGAGGTTGGCCTGGATTGCCTGGGAGAGGCGCGGCGATTGATCTGTAGTAGCGGCCCACAGCTCGACGTCGATGCCGTTCGGATGTCCGGCGGCGGCGAGAAGCTGCTTCGCCTTCGCCACGTCGTGGGGATATCCTTTGCGACTTTGGTCAGCGCCGCCCAGTGTGGGCGGGACGACGCCCGCGGCAACCGACCCGCGTCCGGCCATCACTGCGCTGAGGATGGTGTTGACGTCGACGGCGTAATTGAGCGCCTGGCGGACGCGAACGTCGCTGAGCGGTCCGCGGGTGACGTTGATGGCGACGTACCAGAAGCGCAGCGCGGGCGCTGATGAGAGAAGTTTTTTCTTCTCGGGATCAGCTTCCCAGGATTTGCCTGCTTCATCCGGTACGGTGAGGATGTCGACGTTGCCGGCCTCGAACTCGGCGGTGGCGGTGCTCATCTCGGGGACGATGCGCGCCATCAGCGAATCGGTCTTCGGCGGCCCGTCGAAGTAATCCGGATTCCTGGCGAATCTCAGGAAGTCGTCGTGACGCCACTCGACGAACTTCCACGGTCCGGTGCCGATGGGCTTCTGTCCGAAGTCAGCCGAGGCGTTGTCGGGGACGATGGATGTCACCGGCATTGCCAGCAGCTTGGGGAAGATCGCGAAGGGCTCTTTGAGGGTGATTACGACGGTCGTGTCGTTGGGCGCGGCGAGTCCGGTGATGGCCTGGCCCTTACCGGCGGCGAAGTCCTCGGCGCCTTTGATCGGATAAAGTGGCCAACCACGGCCTCCCTTCGTCTTAGGATCGAGCACTCGCTGAAAAGTCGAGACGACGTTCTTGGCGGTGAAAGGCGTTCCGTTGTGAAACTTTATGCCGCTGCGCAGATGGAAGGTGTAGGTGAGTCCATCGGGTGAGATGTCCCAGGATTTGGCGAGACCGGGAACTACTTTGGCGTCCGGTGTAAAGCGAGTGAGTCCATCGAAGATGTAGGCGACGGCTCGTCCCGTCGGCACGTCGGTAGAGAGCGCGGGATCCATCGATCGCGGGTCGTAAGTATCGCGCGAATCGATGATAGTCTTGCGTTGAGGAGCTGAAGATTCACCACCGCCACCACAGCTGAGAATCGCGGGTAATACGAGGAGAAAGAGTCGCCGCATGGTGTGCTCTGACCGTTGACATGAAGGGGCGAAATACGAGAACTTTCGCGCACCCCGAAATAGGCCTCTCGTGAGCGCAGAATACTATTATCGCCGCCATCTTGGCGCCAAGGATCTGCTGCCAGCCATTGGTGTCGGCGTCGCCACGGGTTTGGCCGGGTTTTACGTTGTGCAACTCTTAATCCAGCGGACGCCTCTCGTTCCGCAAGGCGAGCTTTCGCGCGCACCGACGAGTCCGCCGAAGAGAATGCTGGGCGACCGCAGCGAGCCGGAGACGGAGACGCACTTCGCTCGCGAGCTGCCTCCCGGCCGGCCGCCAGGCGCAGGCGCGCTGCACGGGTGAGGTTGCCCCGGGTACGCCTCGGGGGGTGGATCAACACCGCACTCGTGGTTTTCGCAGCGCTCTCGGCGGGCAGGAGCGCTGGCGCTCAGGACATCGAATGTCAGGCCGGCGATCTGGAGGTGATGCGTCTCGAATTCGACGGAAATCACGCCTTTTCGGACGCCGAGCTGGCCAAAACCATCGTCACCACGCCCTCGGCGTGGGCGAGGCGTTACCTGCACCTTCCTTTTACGGTCAAACATTGTCTGGACCGCAATGAGCTCCCCAACGATCGGGCGCGGCTCGTAATCTTTTACCGCCGTCGGGGGTATCCCAAGGTGACCGTCGACACAGTGGTAAAGGAGCTGGCTCCCGGGGCGGTCGAAGTAAGGTTCAAGATCAACGAGGGGCCACCGATGATATTGAGGTCCTTCGTGGTAAGCGGATTGGATTCTATTCCGGAAGGTCGAAGGACCATCCGCGATCTCTCGGTTCGCGCGGGCGGCAGATTCGACCGCTTTGCGATCGATGCCGCGGCCGACACCATCCGCGAGCGCCTGCACAACTCCGGTTATCCAAGAGCCGACGCCGTCAACCGCTTCGCCGTCAGCGATTCGACGCTGAGCGCGTGGGACACGTTGTTCGTCACGACCGGACCGAAAACGAGGATTGGAGCGATCAAAATCACGGTGACTCCGCTTGCTAACGGAAAGCAGCAGATTCCGGAAAGAGTAGTGCGCCGCATCATGGGTCTCGATTCCGGTGAGCTTTACCGCGAGGACGAGATCATCGACGCGCAGCGCGCCATCTACCAGACGGAAGCGTATCAGCACGTCTCGATCACGCCGGACAGCGACGCCGATTCACTCGTCACGCTGCACGTGGATCTTGCCGAGGCGGCGATGCACGCGGCGCGTGTCGGCGCGGGATATGGCACTCTCGATTGCTTCAGGGTTACCGGCGAGTACACCGACTTCAACTTCCTCAACGGCGCGCGTCGTCTCGACATCAACACCCGGGTGTCGAAGATCGGCATCGGCAGACCGCTCGATAACTGGTCGGGGCTTTGTCCGGCGGCGAAGAACGATGTTTTCAGCAATCGGCTGAATTACTACGCCGGCGCTACGCTGCGGCAGCCAGTCTTCCTCGGTTTGCGCACGGTGCCGACGCTTACCATCTACAGCCAGCGCGTCTCGGAGTACAACGCGTATCTGAGAACGACGGCTGTTGGAGGAATTGCGTCGGTGATCTGGCGCGGCGTCACCCGCACCCCGATCACGCTAACCTATTCGATGGATCTCGGTCGCACTGAGGCGCAGCCGGCCCTGTTCTGCGCGGTGTTCAATCAGTGCGAGGCCGCCGAGCGCGACCAGCTGCAGAGGACGCAGCAGCTGGCGGTGTTGAGCCTGGCGGTGACGCGAGACAACTCAAACAGTTTGCTGTCGCCGACGCGTGGGTCGATCATCCGGCTCGAGGCGAGAAATTCGTCGCCGGTGATTTTCTCCAACAAGAATCTGCAATTCAATAAGCTTGTCGGTGACGCATCGCGGTACATCAACCTGGGTGCGGGGAACGTGCTGGCTTTCCGCATCCGCGGCGGCAGCGTGTTCGGGCGCAACGTTGCGTCGGCAGCCGGCTTCATTCCGCCGCAGGAGAGGTTGTATGCGGGCGGTCCGACAACGGTGCGCGGCTTCTCACAGAATGAGCTCGGCTCTTTGATATACATTGCCAAGCACTACGAGAAGTTCCTGTCGACTGACACGCTCGGGAATCCGGACGTTGTCGTGCTCGCGGCAACTGCCGACAGTGGCACTTTCAAGCGAGTAGTGCCTGTCGGTGGTAATTCTCTGGCGGTGGGCAATGTGGAGCTACGACTGCGCAGCCCTTTCGCGCCCGATCTGTTGCAGTGGACTTTGTTCACTGATGCGGGCGAAGTTTGGAACAGAGGCACGCCGCAAGTCAGCGAAGTGAAACTCAAAGTGACGCCGGGAATCCAGGTGACCGCCTTTTCGCCGGTGGGGCCAGTACGCTTTGCCATCGGCTACAACCCTTACGTGCGTCCGAAGGGACCGCTCTACTACGAGGGCACGGAGTTCCTCGGTGCGCCGCTGCTGTGCGTTAGCCCCAATAATGACTTTCCGACGGTCTTCGGCACCGATTCAGTGACGAAGCTGCCGACGGTCACCCAGGATCTCTTGAAGAAGTCCTGTCCGGCCAGTTATCAGCCGCCTGTAGACAACCGGTTCTTCAGGAAGCTCACCTTCAGCTTCGCGATCGGACAGGCGTTCTAACGCATGACCCGCCGTCTCCGCATCGTGATTGGAAGCGCCATCATCCTGGTGGGGCTGCTCGCGATCGTCGTGATCCTCTTCCTCGGCGTGACCCACACCAGTGTTGGACAGGAGCGCCTGCGCAGCATGGTGGCGACGATGCTCGAGGGGAGGGTGAAGGGCAAAGTCTATCTCGGTCACATGAGCGGCGGACTGGTCGGTGGGGTGAGAATCGACTCCGTCGAGATTCGCGACGACGAAGACTCTGTGTTTTTTGCATCCGGCCCGATCACGGTCAGCTACGATCCGCGCGACCTGTTCGACCGCCGCATTCTGCTCAGTCACCTCGAGGCCGAGCATCCGTTCGTCCATATCAGGCAGCACGAGAACGGCGACTGGAATTTCAGGAGGATCTTTCCAGCGAGCGTTCAGAAAGAGCAGCGCAACGAACGCGGATTCGGCGAGTACGTAGTCGTCGATTCTTCGGTCATTCGCGACGCGACGTTCCTGCTGACGCTGCCGTGGCACGTGTCCGACACTCTGCGCGGCGCCAAGCGTGACAGCGCCGTGCGCTTCGAGCTCTCGCGCAAGGACCACGAGATCAGACGCACGCGTGAGGGATTCGCGCGCACCTGGCGCTGGACGGATGCTGACGCGAATATCGGCTTTGCGCGAATCGCCGATCCCGATACAGTCGGCCGACTGGCAAGAATCAGAAAACTGAGCTTCGCCGAGACGGATCCGCCGTTCAAGTTCACCAACGTCGTGGGAACGGCTCTGAATCTCGGTGATTCAGTCTTCGTCGATGGCGAGCATTTCGATCTGCCTGGATCTACGGGCAAAGGTCACGGCAGCATCGTCTGGGGAAGCGACCTGCCGGTGCGGTACTACATCCACATCGTCGGTGAC
>JBKPDS010000187.1:0-9832 GCA_046727995.1 Gemmatimonadota bacterium | reverse complement strand
GATGACATCGCCCGTACGCACTTTGTCCGGATAGCCTGCGGCTGCGACGACGGTGGTCACGGAAGAAAGTGGCTTCCAATCGACATTTCTGGCGCGACTGAGCGAGCCGCCGCCGGCAACCGCCGCCAGCAGCTCGAGCAGCGACGAATCCATCAATGGCATCAGCGCCTGCGTTTCGGGATCCCCGAAGCGGCAATTGAATTCGACAACTTTGGGACCGTCATCCGTCAGCATCAGCCCAGCGTAGAGCAGTCCTTTGAAAATGGATCCGGCTTCGCGCAGCGCTGCCAGCGTAGGCCGAACAATCTCCGCCATCACCTGTGACATTAGCTCCGGCGTCGCCAGTGACGTCGGCGCATACGCCCCCATTCCACCGGTATTCGGCCCGCGATCTCCCTCGAGCAATCGCTTGTGATCCTGAGCGGCGAGCAGCGGCAGCGCTTGATATCCATCGGTGATGGCGAACACCGAAAGCTCCTCGCCCTCCATGAATTCCTCGATCAGAATCTCACGCCCAGCGTTGCCGAAGATCCGATCGCCCAGCATTGCATCGATCGCCCGCTCGGCTTCCGCTGTACTCTGAGCCACGATCACGCCTTTGCCCCCGGCGAGACCGGACGCTTTGACCACGACCGGAGAAGAAAAACCCGCCAGCGCCGCCTTGGCGTCGCGTGCATCGCTGGTTTGAAAGGCGCGCGCCGTCGGAATTCCCGCCTTCACCATCAGGTCCTTCGCGAACCGCTTCGATGTCTCGATGCGCGCGGCTTCCCGCGTCGGCCCGAAGATCGGCAGGCCACGCGACTGAAACAGGTTCACGATGCCTGCGTCGAGCGGCATCTCAGGACCGACGAGGGTGAAGTCGACGAGCTCATCCTCAGCGAGGTGCGCTAGCTCCTTGTGCTTGTCCACCGGGATCGGGAAGCATCGCGCCAGTTTCGCCATTCCCGGATTGCCCGGGGCCGCGATCAACTCGATACTCGGATCATCGCGGCACAGTTTCCAGGCAAGAGCGTGCTCCCGCCCGCCACCACCAACGATCAATACTTTCATGAAAAGGCTTGCTCTAGGTCCGCTATCAGGTCTCCGACATCTTCGACGCCGCACGACAAGCGCAGCAAATCGTCCCTCAAGCCGAGCGCGGCACGTCGCTCGGCTGGAACCGATGCATGTGTCATGGAAGCAGGATGGCTGATCAGACTTTCGACCCCGCCGAGTGATTCCGCCAAGGAAAAGACACGCACGCTGCCCAAAACCCTCGCCGCCTTTTCCTTGCTGCCCGTAAGCACCGATATCATCCCGCCAAAGCCCTTCATCTGCCGCTTAGCCAGCTCGTGCTGTGGATGCGAGGGCAGCCCGGGGTAAATCACGTTCTCGTGTCCCAATTTGTCGGCGAGCCATGAAGCAATCTTGCGGCCATTCTCGTCGTGGCGGGGCATCCGCAAATGCAACGTCTTCGTCCCGCGCAGCACCAGCCATGCATCAAACGGTCCCGGTATGGCTCCCCCCGTGTTGAGAATGAATTGCATGCGCTCGGCGAGTTCATCGTCGCGGACCACCACGATCCCGCCTACCATGTCGCTGTGGCCGTTCAGGTACTTGGTGCTGGAGTGGTAGACGATGTCGGCGCCGTGCTCGAAGGGGCGCTGGAAATACGGCGAGGCAAAGGTATTGTCGACGATGAACAGAACGTTCTTGCGCTTCGCGATCTCGCCAACCGCGCTCAAATCCGTAATGCGCATCAGCGGATTGGTCGGCGTCTCCATCATGATGGCGACGGTGTTTTTCTCGATGGCGTCCTCGACGTTCTGCGGATCTCTGCTGTCGACATAGGAGAAGCAGAGACCGAAGTTCCTCAGGATCTTGTCGAACAATCGAAAGGTGCCGCCGTAACTGCTTTCGCCGGCGATGATATGGTCGCCGGACTTGAACAGCTTCATGATCGAGTCGGTGGCGCCCATGCCGCTGCCGAAGGCAAAGCCGTGCGTCCCACCCTCGAGCGCGGCGACGTTTCTCTCCAGCGCCTCACGGGTCGGGTTTTTTCCGCGCGCGTACTCGTAGCCCTTGTTCTTGCCGAGTCCTTCCTGGACGTAGGTGGACGTCGTGTAGATCGGCGTCATGATTGCGCCGGAGAGCAGATCGGGGCGCTGTCCCGCGTGAATGGCGCGGGTGCCGAACGCTGTGTTCAGATCTTCGTCAAAGATGCGAGTCATGCGCCGTTCACGGTGAAGGGATTGTGCCGGAAAGTTAACCAGTCGAACTCCCGTTTTGCGTCGTCGCGCGCCAGACTGCCCGAGTAGATTACCCGCTACTTGCAAATGACTGCAGGATCGAGAGGACACGTCACGAATGGCTTATGAAGGTCTGATGGTGAGCGTCTCCGGGGTGCGTGGTCGCGTCGGGGAAGCGCTGACACCAGAGATCATCGCGAAATTCGCTGCCGGCTTTGGTGCGTGGGCGCTGGCGCGCTCGGGAGGGAAGGCCAGCATCGTCGTCGGCCGTGATAGTCGGGTGTCGGGTCCGATGTTTCAGGCGGTGGTGCACAGCGCGTTGCAGTCGGTTGGGTGCGATGTGATCGACGTCGGAATGGTGCCGACCCCAACGGTGCAGCTGGCGGTCGAGCATCACCACGCAGCTGGTGGACTCGCGATCACAGCCAGCCACAATCCTATCGAATGGAACGCCTTGAAGTTCATTGGGCCGTCAGGACTCTTCCTCGACGCGGCCGAGGGCACGGAAATGCGACAAGTCGTCGAGGGAAAGATTCCTCGTGCGACCTGGGATGAGCTCGGCTCGATCACGCAGGACAAGGACGCCGCCCGGGAGCACATCGAAAAGATTCTGGCGCTGCCGTTTCTCGATGTGGAAGGGATTCGCAAGAAGGAGTTTCGCGTCGGCCTCGATTGCGTTCGCGGCGCGGGTGGCAGCTTCATGCCGATTCTTCTCGAGCTCCTCGGCTGCAAGCTCGCCACGATCAACATGGAGCCCGACGGACGCTTTCCTCGTCCGCCTGAACCGGTTGCCGAGAATCTGGGCGAGCTCCAGAAACTGGTGCAGGATTCACATTGCGACATCGGCATGGCGGTTGACCCCGATGTCGACAGACTTGCGCTCGTATCCGACGAAGGCGTCGCCATCGGCGAGGATTACACCCTGGCTCTGGCAGCCAAGGAAGTCCTCCGGCACCGCAAAGGCGTGGTGGTCACCAATCTCTCGACCAGCCGGATAGTGGACGATGTGGCTGCGGAAGCCGGCAGCCGGGTCATCCGCGCCCCGGTTGGCGAGGTCAACGTCGCAGTGAAGATGCGGGAGGAAAATGCGCCGATCGGCGGGGAGGGGAACGGCGGCGTAATTCTTTCAGAGCTGCACCTCGGCAGAGACGCTCCGGTGGGTGCTGCGCTGATGCTTCAGTTGTTGCTGGAGGAAGGCAAGCCGCTGTCGAAGATCGTCGCCGCCTATCCCCGGTACATTATCGTTAAGGACAAGCTGGACCGCCCAAATGCTCCCCTCGACGACGTTTATCAGGCCCTGAAGCGGGCTTTTAGCGATGCAGAGGTGGATACTCAGGACGGCCTGCGGCTGACGTGGCCCGATCGCTGGGTGCACATCCGTCCCTCCGGAACGGAACCAATCGTGCGAGTAATAGCAGAAGCGCCGAACGCGGAAGACGCCGAAAGGCTGGTCCGCGAAAGCCGAAAACCGGTGGAGGCGCTGGCTCGATAGAGACAGTCAACCAAAGATCATATGTGTGGAATTATCGGCTACATCGGGAAACGCCATGTGACACCCCTCCTCATTGAGGGACTCAAGCGCATGGAATACCGCGGTTACGACTCCGCCGGCGTTGCGGTAATGAATGGCGGCGGCGTCGAGACCCGCAAAGCCGCGGGCAAGATCTCACAGCTCGAGCGAGCGCTGGCAACAAGTCCAGTCGATGGCGACATGGGAATCGGCCACACCCGCTGGGCGACGCACGGCGTCCCCAACGAGTTCAACGCGCATCCCCACATCGACTGCAAGGGGGACATCGCCGTCGTCCACAACGGCATCATCGAGAACTCGGGAACTCTGAAGCAGGGACTGCAGGCGCGCGGTCATAAGTTCGTGTCGGACACGGACACCGAAGTAATCGCCCATCTCATCGAAGAAGCGTTCGACGGAAATCTGGAGGACGCGGTCATCGAGGCTCTCTGGCAGATCGAGGGCACCTATGGAATCGCCGTCGTTTCCAGCAAGGACCGCGACAAGATCGTGGCGGCGCGGAAGGGGAGTCCACTGTTGATCGGGCTGGGCGACGGCGAGTACTACGTCGCCAGCGATGTCTCAGCGATCCTCGCTCACACCCGCGAGGTCGTCTACCTCGATGATGGTGACGTGGCAATCCTGACGCGGCAGGGCTACCAGGTGCTCAATCAGCGCGCGCAGGAGCTGGAGCGGCGCGTCAGCAAGATCGACTGGGATCTCGATCAGATCGAGCGCGGTGGATTTGCCCACTTCATGCTCAAGGAGATCTTCGAGCAGCCGGCGACCGTCGAGAACTGCATGCGCGGTCGTCTGCTTCCCGATCAGGGCACCTCCAAGCTCGGCGGCCTCAACATGACCGACGAGGAGCTGCTCCGCTTCGATAACATTCTCATCACCGCCTGTGGCACCAGCTGGCATTCGGCGCTGATCGGCGAGCACATGCTGGAGAGCCTGGCGCGCGTGCCGGTGGAAGTCGAGTATGCGTCAGAGCTGCGCTATCGGAATCCGATCGTCTCTGACAGGACCCTCTGCATTGTAATTTCACAATCGGGTGAGACTGCCGACACGCTCGCCGCAATGCGCGAGGCCAAGGCGCGCGGTGCGCGTACCTACGGCATCGTCAACGTGGTCGGTTCGACCATCGCCCGCGAGAGCGACGGCGGCATTTACGTCCACGCCGGCCCCGAGATCGGAGTCGCGTCGACGAAGGCATTCACCAGCCAGGTCATCGCCTTGCTGCTGTTCACGCTGAAGCTGGCGAGGCTCCGCAATCTGTCGATGGTCGACGGCAAGGCGATCATCGAGGAGATGCTGGCGCTGCCGGCGAAGATCCAGAACATCCTCGATCGCGCTCCCGAGATCGAGAAGATCGCCGACGAGTTCAAGAATTCCCAGAACTTCCTCTACCTCGGTCGCGGCTACAGCTTCCCGACCGCGCTGGAGGGCGCGCTCAAGCTCAAGGAGATCAGCTACATCCACGCCGAGGGTTATCCCGCGGCGGAGATGAAGCACGGGCCGATTGCGCTCATCGACGAGAAGATGCCCGTCGTCTTTATCACTCCGCACGATTCGGTGTTCGACAAAGTCGTGTCGAATGTCCAGGAAGTGAAAGCGCGCGGCGGGCGGGTGATCGCCATCACCACTCGCGATGAAGAGGCGCTGGAAGGAAAGCTCGATTACGAGTTCCGCATTCCGGAGACGAAGGACATGCTGACGCCGGTGCTGGCGTCCGTCCCGCTGCAACTGCTCGCGTACTACATCGCGGTGAAGCGTGGCACCAACGTCGATCAGCCGCGCAATCTCGCCAAGTCGGTGACGGTGGAGTAGTACTGAGAATCCTGCTCCAGCGGGTATCGCGGGCGGAGGTCCGCATCGAAGGTCGCAGCGTGGGAAGCATTGGGAAGGGGTTTCTTCTTCTCATCGGCTTCACCCACGGCGATACTCCCGAGAAAGTCGACTGGATGGCTGAGAAAACCTCCGGGCTCCGGCTCTTTGGCGACGCCGAGGGCAAAATGAATCTCGGATTGTCGGAGGTGGGCGGTGCGGTGCTTGTCGTTTCCCAGTTCACCCTCTACGGCAACACCGACAAAGGGAAGCGACCCAGCTTCATCGACGCTGCCCGGCCCGAAGAAGCGATTCCGCTTTACGAGCGATTCCTGTCCGCCCTCCGCCAGAAAGGTCTGACGGTGCAAAGCGGGGAATTCGGCGCGATGATGGACGTCGAGCTGGTGAATGACGGGCCGGTCACCCTCTGGCTCGAGCGATGAGCAAGGTTCGGGTGGTTCTGGCGTCGGCCTCGCCGCGCCGGCGTCAACTGCTCGATCTGATCGGCATCCACCACGAAGTTCGACCGGCTAACATCGATGAGACGGTTCGCCCGCGCGAGGCGCCGCGCCGGCACGCGGAGCGGCTGGCTCGTGAGAAAGCGACTGCAATTGCGACCCGCGATCCCGACCTGATCACCATCGGCGCTGATACGGTCGTCGTCATCAATCGCAAAGTTCTCGGCAAGCCGCGCGACGAGGCGGAGGCGATTCACATGCTCACACAGCTGAACGGTCGCGAGCACACCGTGATCACAGCCATCGCTGTGGCTCGCGGCAGGAAGCTCCGCTCGTCCGTCGAAGAAGTACTGGTGAGGTTCCGCCGTCTGCGCGACGATGAAATCGAAGCCTATGTCGCGACCGGGGAGCCGATGGACAAGGCTGGTGCGTACGGAATCCAGGGCTATGGAGCGACGATTGTCGAGCGAATCGAGGGTGATTATTTCGCGGTGATGGGTCTGCCGCTCGCACGCTTGACGGGGTTGATGCGTGACCTCGGAGTGCGTTATCGCTTCGGCGAAGAGCTATCGCTGGCCGATTAGCTCGCGAGCCTGATCCATCACCCGCCGCTCGTTGTCGAACGCCAGCTGATTGGCGGCATCCTCGATCGGTACCCACCGCGCTTCATTCACTTCCCAGTCGTGGTCCTTCGTGTCACCCGAGATGTATTTCAGGAGATAGAAGTGAACCCGCTTATGGAACCGTACCCGAATGCCGTTCTCCAGCCCGGCGAACCAGTACTCGATTGTCTCGATGTGCTGGACGACTTCGCTGGTCACGCCGCCTTCTTCCCGCGCCTCTCGCACCGCGGTGATCTCGGGATCCTCACCCTTGTCTACCAGTCCTTTCGGCAGCTGCCAACGATGCTGAGTTCCGACCGACACGATGACGACTTCGGCACCGTCTTTTTCGCCGCGAAACACGACGCCACCCGCCGAAGTCTGATCACGGATCGGAAGTTTGATAGTCGGAGATTTCCTGCGTCCCGACCCGCCAGACTTGCGCGGCGTCATCTGACCGCAGCTCCACGATAGCGGTCGCTCCAAACCTGCACCTTCTCCATCACGTGTCGCGGCTCGATCCGGATCATTCTGCCGCGGCGATTCTCCATCGAGATCGGATAGTTCTCGCCGGGATCCCCGTACGCATCAATGATCAGATCGTGGAACCGGCGGTATGGCCCGGTGCGCTTGGGGTTGGTGTAACCCATCAGGCTGATCACCGGTCGATTCAACGCCACGCTCATGTGTAACGGCCCGGTGTCGGGAGACAAAACCAGCGACGAAGCATCGAGAATCGATACCAGGTTCCTCAGCCCACTTCCGAGCATCGATTGCGGCCGTTGTTGTGCGCGGTCCATCACGATGCGTTCCGCCGCCAGCTCGCGCTCCGATCGACCACCAACCAGAACGACCTGCATTCCGAAATCACGATCGAGCGCATCTGCGACCTGAGCCCAGCGCTCGGGCAGCCAGTCCTTGTCCGGCTTGCTGGTCGCGACGACGATTGAGGCAATTGGCCGATCGATCGACGAGACGAAATTGCGCTGCCATTCGCGCTCCTGCGGCCAGGGACCGAGATCCCATTCGATCGGATCCGCAGAGATGCCCAGCGCTGTCAGGAACTCGAAGTACTGATCCTGGACGTGCTGCACCGGGTGCGGACGGATTCTGCGATTGGTGAAGAGCCAATTCATATCTCGCGCACGCGTTCGATCGAAACCGAGTTTCACCGGCGCTGAGGTCATTCCTGTCACGATGCCTGCTTTGAAGTAGACCTGCAGATCGATCACCAGGTCGAAGTGCCGCCGGGCGAGCTCGGCGCGAACGTCCGCGAATGCCCTGAGACCACGCGCTCGATCGAAGATGATCACGTCGTCGACAGACCGATGGCCTCGTACGAGAGTGGCCGGTCCAGGCTGCAACACCCAGCTGATTCTTGTTCCGGGGTTCGAGCGCTTGAAAGCGTTGATCAGCGGCAACACGTGCACCGTGTCACCGACCGCGCTCATCATCACGATGCAAATCCTGTCCGGAACCGCTCCCGATTCCGGAGGATTCACTCGGCGCTCCGCAGTCGGAGATACTCTTCGTCCTCGGCGGAGTAGGGAAGCTCGTGCAGATCACGCCATTTGCGAAGCGATCGAATCAGCCGGTCGAGATTTGCCTTGGCCACGAGTGGTGAACCGGGCGAGCTGAAGCTGACTCGGTCGACGTCGAGGACGTGCGCGTCGAGTCCCGGACCTTCGCCCGCGGTCAGCAGAATATTTTTCAGATTGAGGTCCTGGTGATGCGCGCCGGCGTGGGTCAGCGCCTTCAGCAACTTCACCACCGCATCGAGAACCATCACGCGATGAACGTGGTCGGTGACCTTGGCCAAGGCTACGGATAGATCGTGACCGTTGGCAATCTCCCGCGTGGCGACGTCGGAGCGTCGCAGCACCACGTTCTTCCGGTAGGAGACGTAGGCTACGACTTCCGGTGTGCTCACCCCGCTCGCGCGCAGCCTGAGCGAGGCGATCAGCTCGCGAAAGCCGCGCGTCGGCAGGAAAAAGAGATCCTTGCTGATCTTGGCCATCCAGCCACCGCGCATGTTGTGTCGCACCACCACCCTTCCGCAATTGCCGGGAAGGCTCACCGCGAAGACAGGGGCGCGTCCGATCAGTGCTACTGCGTCCGGCTGGCGCGCCGCGAACTCGTACAGGCCCTCGTGCTCGAGCACTTCACGCACGCTGGCCGAACAGGCAGCGGACGCGATTACCCGCGCACCGCCGACCTCGAAGCGCTCGTAGGAAGGAATCCTGAGGCCGATCATCTCCGCAGTTTGCCGTCTCTGACCGACGCAATGGCGCTGAGCAGCGCCTGGGCTTTGCTTCGGGTCTCTTCCCACTCCCGCTCGGGAACGGAGTCGGCGACGATTCCGGCCCCGACCTGCACCGAGGCTTTACCGTCCGATATGACGCAAGTGCGAATCGTTATCGCCATGTCCATCCGCATTCCGCCGGCGCCGATGTAGCCGATTGCGCCGGCGTATGGTCCGCGCGCAACGGGCTCCAGCTCGTCGATGATCTCCATCGCCCGGATCTTCGGCGCGCCGGTCATGGTGCCGGCGGGGAACGTCGCGCGAAACACATCCAGCGCCGACATCCCGTCATTGAGCTCGCCCTCTACCTGACTGACGATGTGCAGGACGTGTGAGTACTTCTCGACCTTCATCAGCTCGGTGACGCGCACCGTCCCGTATTTCGCGACGCGGCCAACGTCATTTCTGCCCAGATCGACCAGCATCACATGCTCGGCGCGCTCCTTCTCGTCAGCGAGAAGCTCGGCCGAGAGCTGCTCGTCCTCGACCAGCGTTCTGCCGCGCCGCCTGGTCCCGGCAATTGGACGCAGTGTTATTCGCCCGTCCGAAACCCTCACCAGCAGCTCCGGTGAGCTGCCAACGATCTCGATTCCGTCGAGAACGAGATGGTACATGTACGGCGACGGATTGATCGCGCGCAACGCCCGATAGAGATCCGCCGGATCGAAATCGAGCGGCACTTCGATGCGGCGCGACAGCAGTGCCTGGAAGCAGTCGCCGGCGCGGATGTATTCCTTGATCCGATCGACGTGCGCCATGAAACCCTTCTGCTCGTAGCTCGATTCGCCATCAACAGGCGGCGCGCTGAAGTTGGGTGACATCGGATTCAGTCGGACGGGTTCCCGCAAGCGCTCGAGGATGTCGTCGAGCTCCGCGGTCGCATCATCGTACAGCTTGCGGAGCTG
>JBKPDS010000186.1:0-2339 GCA_046727995.1 Gemmatimonadota bacterium | reverse complement strand
AGTTTTGCGCGCTATACAAAAATCGGCGGACCGATTGTGGTGCATACCAACACCGAGGAGATGGTCGTCGCGGCGATCACCAATCCGCTCACCATCATCGCCAGCGACGCGTACTGGCAGAATGGATCGGGGCATCCGCGGACGACGGGTACGTTCTCGAGGATGCTTGGACGTTACGTACGCGACACCCACTCACTCCCGCTGATGGAAGCAATTCGCAAAATGACACTAATGCCGGCGCAGCGACTCGAGGCGCGAGTGCCGATGATGCGACAGAAGGGGCGTCTGCGGGTTGGCGCGGACGCGGACATTACCATCTTTGACGCGGCGACGGTGATGGACCGCTCGACGTATCGAGAGCCATCGCTACCGCCCATTGGCATTCAGCACGTGATCGTGAACGGCGTACCCGTGGTCGCGGATGGAAGGGCGATCGAGGCCGTAGCGCCGGGGAAGCCGGTGCGGGCACCGACCGACGGACACTGATCGCTGTCTTCTTATCTTGCAACTTGGTTGCCGCTTTTGTCATTTCTCCGCAGCATAAACCAGCAGCATAATTACTAGTCAGGCGGACGCACCGCGAATGATTGCACGACAACGTCGCAATGATTCGGGAGAGCAATGTGACTGGGGATGGGGCAATCCGATTTGTCAAGCAACATGGTGTGGTGCTCGAAGCCGCTCGCGGTCCCGTACCCAGTTTGGCGGACGCGGTACTGGGTGCGGAACGCAGCGGCAGCTGGTGGGGGCATCCTCAGGGTAAAGCGTTCTTTTGGTTGACTCGCCACGTTCGCAAGAGCAAGAACGTCTTGGTCTGCCGCTTCGTCGATGGAAAAATCACGTACGTGCATCGGCGAGTGTGGCCCGCATTGGTGCGGCTCGCCCCTACAATCGAGCCTGCACGACTGGCGGCAATCCGTGAAGTGCATACTGCGTCGGGCGCGCATCGAGTGCAGCGTACTGCATTCTCGAAGTGGGTGAGCCCAGATGTTCGTGCTGCAGCCGCGCTTCTCTCCGAGGCCGATGCACTCGCGCAGATAGGTCCCGTAGGAGCGCGGAGGATATGACTCTCAAGCGGATGGACAACGTCGGAATCGTCGTAGAATCTCTCGATGCCGTCATCCCGTTCTTCGTCGAACTTGGCTTGAGGCTCGAAGGGCGAGCCACCATCGAAGGGGAGTGGGCAGGGCGCGTCACCGGGTTGGGGACGCAGCGCGTGGAAATCGCTATGCTGGTCACCCCAGACGGCCACAGTCGGCTCGAGCTTTCGCGATTCCTCTCCCCGCCGGTCGTGGCCGATCACCGGGAAGCCCCGGTGAACGCGCTTGGCTACCTGCGCGTCATGTTCGCGGTTGACGACATCGACGAGACGCTTGCCAGACTCCGCAGGCATGGCGCGAAACTCGTCGGCGAAGTCGTCCAGTATCAGGAGACCTATCGGCTCTGCTACATCCGCGGCCCCGAAGGCGTGCTCATCGGCCTCGCCGAGGAGCTCAAGTCGGGTGACCCTGCATAGGCACCAGTGACCAGCATATTCGCGCCCATGTCGACTTCTGCGAGCGTGCGCACGTCGTTTATTCGCGCGGTGATACCCGTCTGGCTGGTGACCGCTGCCTGGGATTTTCTGTGTGCAACGGCGCTGAGTGCGTTCGCTTACCACACCACCGTCGCACGTCTCTGGCAGGGCGTCGCCTCTACCGTGTTAGGGCCTGCGGCGATGAATAGCGGCGCGAAAGGCGTCGCTGTTGGTATTGCGTTGCACCTTGCCGTTGCGTTCACCTGGTCGGCGCTGTTTGTCGCGATCGCTCTCGTGTGGCCGACAATCCGCCGGATGATCGCAACCCCGTCGGGTGCGCTCGCTGTAGCTGCGGCCTACGGACCGATAATCTGGCTGGTAATGTCGCTCGTGATCATTCCACTCGCGACCGGCCGGCCCCCGCGTTTTGGTTTTCGATGGTGGGTCCAGATCTTCGCGCACGTGCCGTTCGTGACAATTCCGCTCGTATTCACCGCCCGCCGCGTCCTGTTGCGAACTGGGCCGCTCGCTGCGTAAGGAATTTCCTCATTCTCGAGCAAGGAATTCCTGATACTCCGGCAATCGCTGCGTCTTTAGCGTTCGTGCAACGGCTGCCAACACTGCGTGAAATACAAACGCATCACCGTTACCCACTACGGCGGGCCCGATGAACTTCGGGTCGTTGAAGAAGAGCGCCCCGAGCCGAAGCGCGACGAAGCACGCGTAAAGGTCCTGGCAGCCGGCGTTTCCCTGCCTGACGTGATGATGCGCGAGGGAATCCATCCGGAAACACCATCGCTGCCCTTCACGCCCGGATGGGATC
>JBKPDS010000185.1:0-13260 GCA_046727995.1 Gemmatimonadota bacterium | reverse complement strand
GTGGTTCTGCGCGGGCAAAGAGGCGCCGTCCGCGCCGATACGCTGGAAGAGCTCCAGGATCTTCTCGCCCAGCCGTGGTCACCGGATGAAATCCAGGAGTCAGTCGAGGACCGCGAGATGCAATCGCACGCTGAACGAGAGATACGACGGATCGCCGGGGAATTCCGTCGCCATCGCCGGGGAAGGTACAGGGGCGGAGCATCGCAGTTCAAAAAGCGTCGGCGCCGGCATTAGCAAGCACTGGCGCAGAGCGGCATCACTCATATAATCCGCGCATGCCGGCACAACACTTCTCGACGCATTTCACCGGGCACCGGAAGGTCATCGACGAATGTCTCGCCACGTTGCAGCCTGCCGCTGATGCCGCGTGTGAAGCGATCATTTCGTGTCTGGGGCGCGGTGGAAAAATCCTCGCCTTCGGCAACGGCGGCAGCGCCACCCAGGCGAGCCACCTGGTCGAAGAGCTGATTGGACGTTTCAAGGAGACTCGACGGCCGCTGCCGGCGATTTCTCTGGTCGGTGATCCGGGAGTAGTGACGTGCATCGCCAACGACTTTGGCTACGGCGCGCTGTTCGAGCGTCAGGTCGAAGGACTGGCGACGATGGGCGACGGAGCAGTCGGAATTACCACCAGCGGCAAATCCGAGAACGTGGTGCGTGGACTAAAGGCGGCCAAGGATAAAGGCGCGACCACGATCGCCCTCTGTGGAAAGAACGGATTGCCGGGCTTCGACGCGGATCACGTCATCGCGGTTCCGAGCGATAATGGCGCCTACGTCCAGGAAGTCCACCTGATGCTGCTCCACGTCTGGTGCATCGCAGTGGACGCTGCCATTAAGTCGGGCGGGCTTTGACTTCGGACTTCGCATTTCGGACCAAGTGCACTGCTGACTGCTGACTGATTCCGGATTGCGAAACCTACTTCGGATTGATAACTAGGCCGAAACTCGCAGTCCGCATCAGTCAACTAATCCGCGGTGAGTATCCCAAGCGTAGTTAGTCAGCAGTCCGAAATGCCGTTAGTCCGAAATGCGAAGCCCGCAACCCTAGACGAGACTCAGGCGCGGTTCGGTGGCCAGTGCGGGCTCGGTGTAGGCAAGCCAGCCAGTCGATTCGTTAGAGATCAGTTCGACCTCGGTGCCAAGCGGAAGCGTGAGATTTGGCGCTTCGTGGCCCGCTGGGAAGTCCATGAGAATCGGCCCATCGAAATCGGGTAACAGGTCGAGGAGGAAATCCTCGAACTCGTCTTCCTCGCACCGGTCGATCGACAGATGGCCGAAGACGATGCCGCGGACGTCGCGAAGGAGCCCGGCCGATCGCAGATGCACCAGACGCTCGTCGACGAACGACATTGGGTCGCGGGTCTCCTCGAGAAAGAGAATCGCTCCGCGGGTATCGATCTCGTACGGGGTCCCGATCGTCTGCTGGACGAGCGAAAGATTGCCGCCGGTGAGTCGACCGACTGCTCTCCCTGGTCGCACCGGGCGGACGGAAGGCCCACCAAGTTTCGTTTCCGGTCGCGGATCCGTAAGAGCAGATAGCAGTGAAGCAACGGTCGGGTCAGTACCACCCGGAAACAGGTCGTCGAGGGTCGGTCCGTGGAAGACCCTCAGCTGCGCCCGGCGCATCAGCCAGAGATGCAACGCCGTGATGTCCGAGTAACCGACGAAAGCCTTTGGGTTGCGACGAAACACGTCGGGGTCGAGGTAGGGTATGACCCTCACGGCTCCGTAACCGCCGGTTGCCGCGATCACCGCTTTTACATCCGGGTTGCTCCACATCCTCATCAGACTTTCGGCGCGCTGCTCGTCTTCGCGCTGGTGAAAACGTCTCTCTCGCTCGACTTCTGACTGCAGAATGACCCTGTAACCCGCTTCCTCCATCGCCTGGGCGCCGCGAAGGAGCCACGCCGAGTGGGGCGCGTATGATGGCGCGACGACACCTATGGTATCGCCATGTTGTAATGATGCGGGTCTCGCCAAACCCGATTGCCGGGACGCGGCGGAAGTGAATGCGAGCGATGGTGCGCCGTCGATCGGCGCTATTGATTGTTCAGCGGAGTACGCTCCGAGCGACTCGGTCATCGTAGTTTCTCGAAGCGCATTATCTATTGGCCACTGCTAGATTCAGATTATGTCAGATACGTCGGTGAAGGCGCCGGGTCCGGACGGGACCGCAGCGTCGACTACTCGGAATATGCAGGCCAGCCCTCCAAACGGAACGGGGGCAGCCACCTACTTTCGGAAAGGTTTCGGGTTGAAATCCGAGATACAGTCCGAACTGGATTCCGACTATACGGGCCACCTGGTCGACCTCCTCAAAGCTCAGGAATACACCCTGACCGTCGGCGATGTAACCATCCGTTTAGCGAAGGAATTCGGGTTCTGTTATGGGGTCGAAAGGGCGGTTGAGTACGCATACCAGGCCAGAAAGAAGTTCCCGGATCGTACCATCTACCTGGCCGGTGAGATCATCCATAACCCGCACGTGAACTCGAAACTCCAGGCGATGGGGATCACGTTTCTCATGCCGGAGAAGGCCGGAGGCGGGCGGCGGGAGGCGGGAGGCGGGGCAGCCGGCGGTCACATCGATTTCAGCGGCGTCAAACCAGAAGACGTCGTGATCCTGCCAGCGTTCGGCGTCACCATTAGCGATTTCGAGGAGCTTCGCCGCATCGGCTGTGTGATGGTCGACACCACCTGCGGCTCGGTGCTCAACGTCTGGAAGCGAGTGGAAAGCTACGCACGCGACGGCTTCACCTCGCTCATTCACGGCAAGTACTACCATGAAGAGACGCGGGCCACGGCGTCGCAGGCAGAGAAGTACGCCAGCGGGCACTACTTCATCGTGCGCAACATGGAGGAGGCCAGTCTCGTTTGCGACTTCATTGAAGGACGCCTGTCAGCAGACGCGCTGATGGAACGCTTTGCCCACGCGGCATCTCCAAACTTCGACCCCGCGCGTGACCTGCAGCGCATCGGCGTCGCCAATCAGACGACAATGCTTGCCCGCGAATCGCTCGCCATCGGCGAGCTGATTGGCAAATCGATGGCGCGCGCCCGCGGGGAAGACTACGCCCGGGAGAATTTCCGGACTTTCGACACTATCTGCAGCGCCACCCAGGAGCGCCAGGATGCGGTGGTCGAGCTGTTGCGCGAACCCCTCGACCTGATGGTTGTAATCGGCGGTTACAACTCCAGCAACACCATGTCACTGGCGGCGATCTGCTCGGAGAAGGTGCGCACCTTCCACATCGAGGACGCCGAAGACATCGATCCCGCCACCGCCACCATCCGTCACCGCCCCCTCGGCGCCAAGGCGGAAATCTCCTCCGCCGACTGGATTCCGGTCTCGGGCAAAGTAAGAATCGGCGTGACCGCCGGCGCCAGCACCCCCAACAACAAGATTGGCGAGGCTGTTGGCCGGATTTTCGCTAGTAGGGGAGTAGACCCGAAAACGATCCGGTAAGAAATCGTAACCCGATTGTGACGGTTTCGAGGTCAGACATCGTCAAACTATTGGACGGTTTCTGTACCGAGTGTACTTTAGCGCAGCGGCTCGAAACCATCGTTTTGGGGTACCGTATGGATGGCAAGGAACACTGAACCCATGGAGGCTGAATGGACGTGTATGGTGCGGATATCGCCCCTGACGAAGAGGCGACTGGTACGAGCGGTACTGGGACGACGCCCGATGTGGGGAGCTGGTTCCAGCGCGGGTCCAGCAAGGAATCCGTGCTGAATGATCGGGGCATAGCAGTCCCGGTCAGCGCCATGCTTGACCGCGTTCGCGAGGCGGACGCTCTCACCTTCAGCGACGAAGACGTCGAGCAGTAAGCCGATCTTCGTCACGGGGGAAAAGGCCACCAGATTGGTGGCCTTTTTGTTTTCCGGGCGTTTGTTGAACCGCTCTTTTACTGCAATTGATCGAGGGCGCGTCGTAGCGTCGCCGCCAATTGGCCGGCGTCGTCGTTCGCCCAAAAGTGCATGAAGTAGAGACGAGGGTTCTCGCCGATCATGTGTGAATGCAGCGCTGTGATGGTGATGCGCCCGCCTCTCAGTATCGGCATGACTCGATTGACTTCGCTGTCCCGCATGACGAAGTCGCCGGTGATTGCGGCGCGGCCGTTCCCGGTGGGCTGGAAGTTGATCGCGGTCGAGACGCCCATCGATGGCGGGACGACCTCGCCGTTCATGCGAATCGCTCCCCGTCGCGCAATACTGACCTGATAAACGCCGCCGTTCACCTTGCCCGCGGTTCCCAGGGCGCGATGAATCACGGCAGTGTCGAGGCCGATTGTTGCCGCTTGAGCCGACGGCGCGGCAGGGGGTGGTGGCGTGGCGGTGAGATCCAACGCCTTCCGAATCGCTGCCGCGACTTTTGTCGCGTCGCCGTGTCCCATGATATGGACGTACACCACTCGCGGTGATTCGCGCAGCAGGTGGTTGTGTACCGCCGTCTGAAAAACATCGCCCTGCTGCAACGCGCTGATTACCGGTGATACTTCCGCCTCCGCCAAAACCAGATCACCCATCACGAGCGCATCACTCGCACCGACGCGTTTGAACGCAACCCATGATCCGAGAGCAAGGGCCGGTTTGAGCGTCACTCCATCGAGTGAGACGGTCATGTCGCTACGCGGGAAGCTGTACTTCATCGCGCCGTCAGGCTGAATCGCGCCGGCCCGGCCGATGGCGCTCGTCACACCGGCCCAGTCGTTGGGCTGCGAGACGCCCTGAGCATCTGCTGCGGTGGCGCAAAGGCAAAAGATCGCCATTGCAAAATGGGAATGTCTCGGCATAAATCCTCGGTTGAGCGGCACCGTGAAACGAATCGAAGGATAATGGATTCACACTCATTCCTGCAGAATCTGGCAGTGGTCCTGTGCGTGGCCGCTGTGGCGACGGTCGTCTTCCAGCAACTGCGACAGCCGGTCGTGTTCGGCTACCTGCTGGCGGGGCTGATTATCGGTCCGCACATACCCATTCCGCTCGTCGCGAATCCGCAGACCGTCCGCGCCCTCTCCGAGCTCGGCGTCATCCTCCTCATGTTCTCACTCGGCCTCGAGTTCAGCATCAGGAAGCTGGTTCAGGTGAGCCAGAAGGCGGGAGCAGTCGCGCTCTTCGAGTGCAGCGTAATGGTGTCGGTGGGCTATCTCGTTGGCCAGATGCTCGGCTTCACGCGGGTCGAAAGCATCTTTGCCGGCGCCATCGTCGGAATTTCCAGCACGACGATCATCGTCAAGGCTTTTGAGGAGCAGAAGGTAAAGGGTCGCGTAACCGAGCTCGTCTTCGGAATTCTGATCATCGAGGACCTGATCGCAATCTTCCTGCTCACTGTCCTGACGACGATCGCGCGGTCCGGCGCTGTCTCCCCATCGGAGCTCGCGCTCACAGCGGTGCGACTGGTGATGTTCCTCGCTCCGTTGATCGGATTCGGGATTCTGACCGTCCCGCGCGCGATCCGCGCCGTGCAAAGGTTAGGCAGACCTGAAACGACGCTGGTCGCCAGCATTGGCATCTGCTTCGCCGCGGCTCTGCTGGCGCTCTCGTTTGGGTATTCGGTGGCCCTCGGCGCCTTCATCGCCGGATCGCTGATCGCCGAATCCGGTCACGAAACGGAGATATCGAATCTGGTGCGGCCGGTGCGAGACATGTTCGCGGCAATTTTCTTCGTGTCGGTTGGGATGATGATCGATCCGGCCGCGCTCACACAGCATTGGAAAGCTGTTCTGGCGTTGACCCTGGCGGTGATATTCGGAAAGGTGCTGGCGGTGACTGTCGGTGCGTTCCTCGCCGGTCACGGGCGCCGGACGGCGATAAAGGCGGGAATGAGTCTGGCGCAAATCGGTGAGTTCTCGTTCATCATCGCCAGCGTCGGTGTCGCGTCAGGTGTAATCGGCGGCTGGCTGTATCCGGTTGCCATCGCTGTCTCAGCGATCACGACGCTGACGACGCCGCTCCTGATCAGGCTCTCCAACAAAGCCGCCGCATCGATCGATCACTGGCTCCCGGAGCCCATTCAAACGGTCGCCGCACTTTACGCGTCCTGGATCGAGCGGGTGCGGAGCGCCCCACGTCCCGCGACCGAGCGCTCGGCCACGAACCGGATTATAAGGATCATTCTGGTCGACGCCGCGCTCATCACGGCGCTGGTGATTGGCGTCGATGTGGAGATCGACCGTCTCAGCGTAATCGTGGGTGACATGCTCGGGTTGGCGCCTGATCGCGTTCGGTTCATGATTGTGCTCGTTAGCGGAGTCATCGCGGCGCCGCTGATCTACGGCGTGATTACAAGCGCCAGGTCGCTGGGGAATCACCTGGCTCGCCGCGCCTTTTCCGAAGCGCAAAAGGGCAAGGTCGATCCAGCCGATGCACCGCGCCGGGCGTTGGTGATCCTGGTGCAGATCGCGGTACTATTGGCGGTCGGGATTCCGGTGGTGGCAATCACGCAGCCGTTCTTGCCGCCAAATCAGGGCGCGTTCGTGCTCGGGCTGTTGACGCTGGTGATGCTGGTCGCCCTCTGGCGAAACGCGGCCAACCTTCAGGGTCACGCGCGGGCGGGTGCCCAGATCATTGCCTCGGCGCTGGCGCACCAGATGGCGTCCACCGACGGCTCGTCGGAGGATGCGAAGCTGCTGGAAGATGTGAATGCGGTGTTGCCGGGACTTGGCGAGCCGGTGGCAATTCGCGTCGTACCGCGTAGCATCGCGGTGGGCAGAAGTCTGGCGCAGCTCAATCTGCGCGGCGCGACCGGCGCCACGGTACTGGCGATCAGGCGTGGCGACCGGCAAATCCCGACTCCGCTCGGCCGCGAAGTAATTCACGCCGGCGATGTCGTCGCCGTGGCAGGAGCGCGCGATGCCATCTCGGTCGCGCGCGCGATCTTCTCCCCGGATCTATCCCGGATTCGGGACGATATGGAGGGCGCGGAGATTCAGTCCGAGCTCGAGGCGCTCAACGACGCTCTTCTCTCCGAGCCAACGCGGAACTCGACAGGGTTTTTGCCATAGCTCGTGACGCGCGTTTCCTTTGATCCATCGCGCGGGGTCGGCGCGGGGTATCCTCTCCGGCGGCTAGCTCGCTTACACGCTGCGAGCCCGTCAGCCCACTCGCGGCTGGCGCTCGCGAGCGGGCACCCAGCCGGTCTCTTGCTACGCGAGCACGCCGCCTACGAGGACACCCCGCGCCTCCCACACGGATCCGTAACTGCACACGCCTTTCGTTCGTGCGCGTGGTCGCCGCGGCGGCTTAAAACACGGGGAAGCCGAGCGGAGCTCGGCGCGCTCCCGCGCGTGAGGACAGTCGCCAGCGCACCTGCGGCGCCTCCGCGCCGCTGCTGTTAGGATCTAGAGGGAAGGAGGGTGAGGGCGTCCTCGTAGGCAGCGCACTCGCGTAGCAAGAGACTCGCGCCCCTCACTTCAAAGATCTGTAGTCGTTAGCGCGCGAGGCTCGCAGCGTGTAAGCGAGTTAGCCGCCGAAGAGGATGCCCTCGCCCGACTGACCGGCGATGGTGTCAGAAACGCAGCCACCCGACTGACCGGGGATGGCTCGAAAAACAAAGCCGCCTCAGCCCTCGAGGCGGCCTTGCTCCGGGTGGGCCTATTCGCCCGCCGCGCGCCTGCGTTTGGTTCGACGTGGCGCTGCGGTTTTCTTGCGACTGATTGGAACGATTCCAGCTGCCGCTGGCTCGACTTCCGCCGGTGTTGACGGAACCGGACGCGGCT
The DNA here is from genome assembly GCA_046727995.1 of Gemmatimonadota bacterium. Classification (GTDB taxonomy): domain Bacteria; phylum Gemmatimonadota; class Gemmatimonadetes; order Gemmatimonadales; family Gemmatimonadaceae; genus UBA4720. Next base: position 5,534 of record JBKPDS010000185.1, on the reverse strand, counting down.
GCTTGTAAACGAAACGCTTTCCTTCGTAATTCCGGAAGATCACCTCGTCTTCGGTGATCGACTCCAGGTACTCCGGCAACAACGGCACCTTCCCGCCGCCACCCGGCGAGTCGATCACGAACTGCGGCACCGCCAGGCCCGACGTCCAGCCGCGCAGAGCGTGCATGATCTCGAGTCCCTTCTGCACCGTGGTGCGGAAGTGCTCGCCGCCGGCGACCTGGTCGGCCATGAATATATAGTAGGGCCGGACACGCGCCTTCAGCAGCTCGTGCATCAGCTTCATCATCACCTTCGGGTCGTCATTGACGCCCTTGAGCAGGACCGTCTGGCAACCGAGTGAAACACCCGCCTTTGACAGACGGTCGAGCGCGGCAACGGCCGCCGGCGTCAGCTCGCTTGGATGATTGAAGTGGGTGTTCATGAAGATCGGGTGGTACTTCTGAACCATCTCGCAGAACTCGGGCGTGATCCGCTCGGGCAGGTGCGAGGTGATGCGACTCCCGATGCGGATGATCTCGATGTGAGGAATTGAGCGGAGCTGCTGGAACAGGTACTCCAGCCGCCGGTCGCTCAACATCATCGGATCGCCACCGCTCATGATGACGTCGCGAATCTCGGTGTGCTCGCGCAGATACTGGAACGCCGACTCGTACTGGTTGAGCGGAATCTTCTCCGGATCGCCGACTTTCCTGCGCCGGGTGCAGAAGCGGCAGTAGGTAGCGCAAACCGGACTCACCAGAAACAGCGCGCGGTCCGGATAGCGATGGGTGATGTTCGGCACCGGCGAGTCGCCGTCCTCATCGAGCGAATCGATAACGCCGTCGACGACGTGGAGCTCCTCGACGGTCGGGATGTACTGGTTCCACATCGGATCGCCGACTTCCTTGATCTGCTCCAACGCCGCTGGCGTGATGCGCATCTGGAAGTTGTCGAAAGCAGGCTTCAACGCCTCAACGTCGATATTGTCGTGGCCGAACTTGTCGGCCAGCTTCTCGAGGGTCGCGATGCTCTGATCCTTGATGATTTGCTGCCAATCGCTCATGCGTGCACCACTCCGGCCCCGTGAGGGGCGTTGTAGATGATCCGAATTTCCTCGGATCGGGGCGATACTCCGGCGACGAACGACTCGATGCCGGATTCCTGCAAACCTTCGCGAACCATTACAGCTATCAACCGCCTGAGAGTCGAAGCGTTTTGACCCAACGCTCCTGGTAATTGTCGCCGCGCTTGGCGAGCGCGTGATCGCAAATCTTTCGAATGAGATCCGAAAAGCTCAGTGCCGCCACACCCGCCATGCGAGCGAGACCCGCTGTTGGCGAGATATCCGGGTTGGCATTCACTTCGAGGAGCCATGGCCGGCCAGAGTGATCGATGCGGAAATCGCAGCGACCGTATCCCTCGCCGCCAACCACGCTCCACGCTGTGCGGGCGATGGAGGCGATCTCGTTGGCGAGTGCCTCGGGCAGATCGGCGGGACAATTCGGCTTCGCGCCGAGATCCTCGTCGCTGCCCGTCTCCCACTTCGACCGATACGACACGATGTGCCACATCCCGCGCGGCATCTGACCAAAGTCGATCTCGGCAATCGGGAGAATCTCGTCGCCGAGAATCCCGACGTTGACCTCGCGGCCGTCGACGAAGCGCTGGACCAGCACTTCATCCCAGCCGTCGAACATCGCCTGAACCCTGGCGTTGAGCGCCCGCATGCTTCTCACGACCGAGCGCTGCTCGATTCCAACCGATGCATCTTCAGCCACCGGCTTGCAGATGGCAGGGAATCCGACGCTGGAGACTTCTTCGCCACGCCGAACGTGCGTCCAACGCGGCACCGGTAGGCCGGCGCGATCGAGGACTCCGTTGACGACGTTCTTTCTCAAGGTGAGGCCGGTCGTCCAGCTCGAGCTGCCGGTGAAAGGGATGCCAAGGAGCTCGAGGACCGATATTACCATCGGCTCGTAGATCGCTTCACCATCGATGCCTTCGACGAGGTTGAAGATCAGGTCGAACTTTCCTCTTCGGACGCGCTCGACCCAGCGCCCATCGTTGCTGACGGGCACGCGGACGACCTCCGGTGCCCAGTCGAGGAGAGCGCTCTCCACCGCTTCGATGGAGTCGAGCAGCTGAACCTCCGGTGCTTTGCCGAGGGCCGACAGACCGTCGAACAACAAGGCAATTTTCATCGCGTGTTCCTCCGTCTTCTGCAGGTCACGCCAATCCGCCGGCAACGAGCGCGCGCTTGCCGGTTGCTCCTTGCATCGAAGAGCCCGACCCGTCGAGATCGACTCCCTGTCGTGCAGCAGCGTATTTCAGGCAGCTCTGAATGAGCTCCTCATAGCCGATTCCCGCCGCTCGCGCCGCTTTCGGCAGACACGAGTTATCCGCGGGGTCGGGAAGAATTCCCGGCAGCGGATTCACCTCCAGCACGTTTGGCCTGCCCGCGGCGTCGAGGCGGACATCGATTCTCGCCCAGTCTCGGCAGCCGAGTACGCGGAACGCATCGAGCGTAACGCGCTCAATGGACGCCTGGAGCTCCCTGGTGATACGCGCCGGGCACTGGAAAATCTCGAGCGGCTTCGCCGGCTGATCCCAGACGAACTTCGCGTCGAAGCTGTAGATCGGGAGCGCTCCCTTCGGCAGCGCGTCGAAATTCATTCCGACGATCGGCAGCACCGTTGCCTCGGCGCCATTGCCAAGCACGGCGCAGGTGAACTCCTTGCCGGGCAGGTACTGCTCGACGAGTACTGGCTGCCGGTAGTGGTCGAGCAGAAACTGCGTCTGCTTGAAGAGGTGGTCTCGATCCCAGCAAAGGTTGCTGTCGGTGATTCCTTTCGACGAGCCTTCGTGCAGCGGCTTGAGGAAAAGCGGAAGCTTTAACTCCGCGGTCAGTGCCTGCAGGTCCTTGAGATTCTCGACGACGGCGAACGGTGGCGTCGGAATGCCGTGGAAGGCCAGCGTCTCCTTGGTCTTCGCCTTGTCGAGGCAGAGCGTGAGCGTGAACGGATCGCTGCCCGAGTAGGGAATGCCGAAAAACTCGCAGATCGCCGGCACGTGCCCCTCGCGGTTCACTCCGCGATAACCTTCGGCGATGTTGAAGACGATATCCGGTCGCGTCCGACGGAGTAGCTCCGGAAAATCCTCGGTGGCTTCGAGGCGGACGACCTTTCCGAGCTGAGAGAGCGCCGCTTCAACGGCGGCGATCGTCGCGGGTGCGTCCCACTCGGCGAATTCATCGCGGGCGACTAGCTGCGCGATGGAAAGTCCAAAGAGTCTACTGGGAGGTTCATCATCGGGACGCGCAAGCTCCCCGTCTTCCTGACGGTCGCCCTCTCCCACTGGGCTGGCGAGCTCTGTTGGCTCGGGCTTTTGGTTGTAGGCGAGACCGATGAGAGTCATCGATGCCCTACAAAAATTTTTGCGCTCGATTCATCGGACCGAGTATATAAACGTCGACGAAGTGGCGCAATAATTATTCCGCCGTTCCGGAAAAAAAAATTTCTGCCGAATTTTTTTTTTCGGCAGCTCGCCGGAAAAATTTTCCCGATCAGACCTTGTGGTAGACGATCCTCGCCGCCTCGCGACGATCCTCGGCCTGATAGATCTCGAAGTCCGAGAAGAAAGCGGGAGACTCTTTCTGAAGGAGCTTCAGCATCGCCACCGCACAGCGACGAATCTCAAGCTCGGCGCCTTCACTCGATCGCAGCTCCAGCATCGTCCGCCATGCCCGGGCGTTGGCGGTCACCACGATTTTCGTCTCCGTGGAGTTGGGAAGAACGCCGCGCGCCGCTTCACGCGCCATTTTGCGGCGATGGACTTTGTCTCCGACCCATCCATACCGCTCCATCAGGTGCTCGACCAGTCGAACGTAGGTTTTCTGAGCTTCGTCCATCTGCGCTCTCCACTCTTCCTCGAGCGATTCGTCGCCGACGATCGCTGGTGGCACGACGAAGTGTGCCTGGGACTCGTCGACGTACCTCTGACTGAGCTGACTGTAAGCGAAGCCGGCCCGATGCCTGACCAGCTCGTGGGTCAGCGATCGGCTCACCCCTTCAAGCAGAAGAGAGTAATTGGCGTGTTCTAGGACTGACCCGTGCCCTTGCTTCTTGATGTTCTCGAGGTATTCGCGAGTCGCCCGGTTCGCCGGGTTCTTCTGACTCATGTAACAAAGGCGGCCGGCGAACTCGGCGAGCTTCTCTCCGTCGGTGCTCTCTCCGAGCCAGCGGACCTGCAGGTGATCGGGCTCGACGAAAGTCGGACGCGCGAGAAGGGTGATTACGGGTTCGGTATAGTACAAGTGAAATACTCGTGAGAAAAAACTGACGACGACCAGCTGGGGGCTTTGGGCGGAGCAGCTTGGGGCTTCGAGCTTTTTTTCTCAAAGCACCGCGCGGCGCCGAAAACTAAGAAGGGCCGCCGATCAGCGACAGCCGGAACCGATCGTACGCTCGCTCACTGACGACGTCGTCGAGCGCTGCTCTCGCTTTCTCCGGCAAAGCGGGAAGCAACGGGTCGTACTTGATGTCGCTGATCGGTTTTTGGCCCTTGAGCGGAACCTTCACGCCGGGATTGAGGGTGTTTCGCGGATCGAACGCTTTCTTGATCTGGCCGAACGCCTTGATGGCGTCCTTGTGCCAGACGCGACTGAGAAGGGGAGTGCGGATCCTGCCATCGCCGTGCTCTCCGGTCAGCGTTCCACCGAGCCGGGCGGTGAGAGCGACGACATCGTCAAGCAGGCGATCGACCCGGCTTCGCCAATCGGGCTGAGTGACGTCGACGAGCGGATTGACGTGGACGTGCGCGTCGCCGGCGTGCCCGAAGATCACACCGCTCACTTCGCGCTCCGCCAGCGCCTGCCGGACTCCCTTGACGTAATCCGGAAGTTTCGGGAGCGGCACCGCGCCATCCTCGATGAACTGCATCGACGTCGAGTGCTCGAGGCCGGCGAGAATCGGACTGGCGGCATGACGCAGATCCCAGATCTCGCGCTCCGCGTCGGGAGTCAGGGCGACGTCAACGTCCGTCGCACCGGCTTCGCGGAATGCTCTCGCCAAAGCCTGTGCGGTCGAAGTTGCCGCATCGACGCTCGAAGCCTCGACTTCGGCCAGCAGCACCGCAGCGGCGCCTTCCATCTCTTTGAGCCTCGGACCGGCGGACTGCGCACTCGCTGCATATGCCAGAAAAGTCTTGTCGAGGAGCTCACAGGCGCTCGCTCCGGATTCGACTGCCTTCGTCGCCGCTGCGGTGGCTTGCTCAAGCGAGGCGAAGATTCCGAGCAGACTGCTCGTCGCCGCGGCCACGGGCGCCAGGTTGAGCTGGATGCCCACGAACATCGCCAGCGTTCCTTCACTTCCGACCAGCAGATCGACGAGATCCGCTTTGGTGGCGTACTCGTGCACGGCGTAACCGGAGGATTCCTTGCGGACTCCGAGATGCATGATCGGGCGACGCTTGTCGCTGGAGACAATATCGCCGTGGACATCGCGCATGAATCGATTGATTGCTTCTATTCGCTTCGGGGGTGGCTCACCGCGAGTGAT
>JBKPDS010000184.1:0-6454 GCA_046727995.1 Gemmatimonadota bacterium | reverse complement strand
CGCCAACCTGGGTCCCGACAGCGGCGATCATGAACGCGTACTGGGTGACGGCGGCGCTGAGGATCGCGGTGAGGAGATCGACCTCGAAGAACATGAATGCCGCGGCGGCGATGAGGGCGACGCCGGCGGTTGCTCTGCCCGTAGCACGGAGGATACCGACTGGACGGCGGGGAACAACCGCCTGCTGGCCGCCGCGATGCAGCTCGAGATGCCGGGCGACGGCAATCGGAGCGGGCTTGGCAGGCTGCAGACGGTCGAGACGGGCAATTACGCGATCGGCAAAATCCCGAGACGGCGACAGATAGGGCAGTCGCTGCAACTCGGCCGCAATGGGGACGAATTCTTCGTCGAAATCGTGCTCGATCATGGGTTCCTCACGTGAAGACTTACGGGTTTGGTACGGGAAAGTTTCATCGTTTTGCGGTCAATTTTGCCTGCAAAAACGTGCATTAAGGGGCTCATCGAAGGTCCCCCAGGTACTGCCTCAATTCCTGGCGAGCGCGGTGGATGTAGGTCTTCACTGTGCCAAGCGGGAGCTTCACGATCTCCGCGATCTCATCGTACGAGTAGTCCTCGACGTGGCGCAGAATGATGCAGGCGCGATATTCGGGCCTGAGCCTGGCGATGGCCTTTTCGATCTCGGCTCCGAGCTCCCGTGACTCCAGCTCCTCGAGGGGTGATTCGCCGCCGCTCGTCACCGTCACCGCTGTCGCCCGCAGGCTCTCCGCGGTGACGGCGGTCGGGGAGCCCTCGATGCTGATGGTGTCGACCTGCCGCCGGCGCAGGTGATCGATGGTGATGTTGTTGGCGATCTTGAACAGCCAGCTCGAGAATTTGAACTCGGGGCGATACCGATCGATGTTGTTCAGTACCTTGATAAACGTTTCCTGGGCCAGGTCCTCGGCGGTCTCCTTGTCGCGAACCATCCGATAGATGAGCGAAAACACCGGTCGCTCGTAGCGTTTGATCAGCTCACGATACGCGTCCTCGCGCCCTTCCTGGGCGAAGACGACCACTTGCTGGTCGGATACGTCGGTGTAGGACCTTGCTGGCATCTTTAGAGGAGCGGGAAAGATAGCTTGCCCCGCGCACCGTCGCCGGGCAACTTACGTTGCAATGCTGGCAACTGACATCGACAGCGCGACCGCCAGTGCCGCCGCTGCCGGTGGCGCGGAGAAACGGGCTTACGTCAAGCAGATCTTCTCGGAGATCGCCCCGCGCTACGACCTCCTCAATCACGTCCTCAGTCTCAATATCGATCGCCGATGGCGTCGCAAGGCGATAGCGATGCTTGGCGTGGACCGCGACAAGGCTGGCCGCTATCTCGATCTTTGCACCGGTACCCTTGATGTCGCGCAGCACATTTCGATGGTGGCGGGGTTCCGCGGCTTCGTTATAGGCGCCGACTTCGCGGAGCCGATGCTGAGGGCGGGCGCAAGCAAGGTGGAGGGGAAGATGGTGGCGCCAGTGGCCGCGGATGCGTTGCAGCTGCCGCTGGCGTCCGGGCAGTTGGCGGGAGCCATCGTCGCGTTCGGGATCAGAAACATCGCCGGCCTGGAGGCTTCACTCCGCGAGGTTTTCCGGGTCCTGGCGCCAGGCGGGCGTTTCGTGATTCTGGAGTTCTCGACTCCGCGCTGGCCGCTGCTTCGCACCTTGTATAAGGGCTATTTCAACCATGTTCTGCCCTTGATTGGTCGTTTGGTAAGCGGGCATCGCACCGCGTATCAGTATCTTCCCCGCTCGGTGGCAAACTTTCCCGTCGAAGAGGAGCTGGCGAGCAAAATGAAACAAGCCGGATTCGCTGACGTTTCCTGGTCGTCATTGTCGCTCGGCGTGGCGGCAATCCACGTCGGTGCGCGTCCCGTCACCGCACTCGGACTGAAGTGAGTCTCGACACCATCTCGCAGTTTCTTTCTGCGATCGACCGCGCCGGCGAGCTGGTGCGGATCAGCGAGCCGGTGCGAGCGCGTCTCGAGATATGTGAGATCGCTGACCGCGTGATGAAACAACCCGGCGGCGGAAAGGCGCTGTACTTCGAGAACGTGATCCTCGATAACGGCGAGCGGTCGCAGTACCCAGTCGTGATAAACCTCTTCGGATCGATGCGCCGGATCTGTCTGGCGTTAGGCGTCGACAACCTCGACGACGTCGGCGAGCGAATAACCGAGATGCTCGACCTGAAGGTGCCTGAGGGTCTGATCGGCAAGCTGGCAATGCTGCCCCGTCTGTTGGAGATAGGGAAATTCCCGCCGCGCGTCAAAGGCGGAAAGCCCGCTTGTCAGGAGATCGTCCTCAAGGGCGACGACGTGGACCTGTCGAAGCTGCCCATCATCACCTGCTGGCCAGACGACGGCGGTCCCTACATCACCCTGCCAATGGTGATCTCCAAGGATCCGAAGAGAGGCATTCGGAATGTCGGAATGTATCGCGTACAAGTATTGGGTCCGCGCACGCTGGCGATGCACTGGCAGCGGCACAAGGTCGGTGCGGCGCACTGGCGGGAGATGGCGGAGAAGCGCGAGAAAATGTCCGTAGTGATCGCGATCGGCGGCGATCCGGCGTCGGTGTATTCTGCTTCGGCACCGTTGCCGCCGACAATCGACGAGTTCCTGTTCGCCGGGTTTTTGAGAAAAACTCCGGTGCATCTGGCGAAAGCCGTGACCAGCGAGCTGGAGGTTCCCGGTGACGCGGAGTTCGTGATCGAAGGATACATCGACCCGGCCGAGGATCTGGTCGTGGAAGGTCCTTTTGGTGATCACACCGGGTTTTATTCAGAGGCAGATCTTTATCCGCGGGTGCACGTGACGGCGCTGACGATGCGACGCAACCCGGTATACGCGACGACGATCGTCGGCAGGCCGCCAATGGAGGATTATTACCTCGGCCACGCGACCGAGCGAATCTTCCTGCCGCTGCTCAAGCTCACCATCCCCGAGATCGTGGATTACCATATGCCTGCGGAGGGGATCTTTCATAACCTCGTCTTCGTTTCAATCGACAAGCAGTATCCCGGTCAGGCATACAAGGTGATGAATGCGCTGTGGGGTCAGGGGCTGATGGCGCTGGCCAAGGTGATCGTGGTCCTGGACAAGGACGTGAACGTGCGCAATGTACAAGAGGCGTGGTGGGTTGCGCTCAATCACATCGATCCCGAGCGCGACGTCAGGTTTTCGATGGGGCCGATCGACGTTCTCGATCATTCCAGCCGCGCATTCACGTACGGATCGAAGATGGGAATCGACGCCACACGGAAGTGGCCGGAGGAGGGGTTTACGCGAAACTGGCCGAAGGTGATCGAGATGGATGGCGAAACGAAGCAACGGGTGGACGCGATGTGGTCCAGGCTTGGCCTGGGTCCGCTGCAGCGAGCGGAACGCTTCAAGAGCAATGAGCCTCGATAAAGAGCGGGAAGCGGGAGGCGGGAGGCGGGAAGGGCAGACCTTCCGAGGAAAGGGCGCGGTGTTGCGTCATGTGAATCTCGTCCGGCTGCCGCACACGGTGTTCGCGCTGCCGTTTGCCCTCGTCGGGGTAGTTCTGGCGAGCTATGTCGCGCCGATTACGCTCGGCGCGGTGTTGTGGGTAGTCGTCGCGTTCACCACGGCGCGATTTGCGGCGATGGGTTTCAATCGGATCGTCGATCGCGAGATAGACGCGCGGAATCCGCGGACACGAACGCGGGAGATTCCATCTGGTGCGATGACGGTGCGCGAGGCGGGTGTGGCGGTGCTGGTTGCGTCGCTGGTGTTCGTCATCGCGGCCTGGCAGCTCAACACACTGTGTTTGGTGCTCGCGCCCGTGGCATTGGCGTGGGTTCTCTTCTACAGCTACACCAAGCGCTTTACGCGCTGGTCGCACCTCGTGCTCGGGGTAGGTTTGTCGATCGCGCCGGTGGGCGGCTATCTCGCGATCACCGGACACTGGAGCGATCCGTGGTGGATGTTGATTGCGCTGGCGATCGCGGTGGCGACCTGGGTGGGCGGATTCGACATCCTGTATGCACTGCAGGACGTCTCATTCGATCGCGAGAACGGACTCTACTCGGTTCCATCGACCTTCGGCGAGGCGAATGCGCTGGGCATCGCTCGGGCGCTGCACATGACCACCGTGGCGGCACTGGCAATCGCTGGCTTTGGCGCGGGTGCCGGCGCGCTGTACTTCGTGGGGGTGTTGGTCGCTGCGGTGCTCCTGTTGTACGAGCACTCGCTGGTCAAGGTAGATGATTTCTCGCGGCTGGACGCGGCGTTTTTCACCATGAATGGCGTGATCAGTATCGTCTTCCTCGGGTTTGTCTTCACCGAGAGGTTGCTGCGGTGAGTGCGACTCCGCCGATCGTCGTCGGCATCACGGGTGCTTCTGGCGCGCCGTACGCCGTGCGATTGCTGCAGGCGCTGACGGCAGCGCACCGCCCGGTTTCGCTGATCGTCTCAAAGTACGGGATGCGATTGTTGGCGACCGAAGCTGGAATCGAGTCGATGGATGCCCTGCGCGACGTTGTCGGGATCGACGCGTGGGCGTCGTACGTCGAAGTGTTTTCGAACGACGATCGTGGTGCTGCTCCTGCTTCCGGCTCGTCACGCACCGCCGGGATGATCGTTTGTCCCTGCTCGATGGGAACTCTGTCGGCGATCGCAGTGGGCGCGTCGAGATCTCTGATCGAGCGAGCGGCGGACGTGACCTTGAAGGAGCAGCGGAAGCTTGTGCTCGTCCCGCGCGAAACTCCGGTCAGCGCGATTCACCTGGGCAACATGCTTCGCCTGGCGCGGGCGGGGGCGGTGGTGATGCCGGCCGCGCCCGGGTTCTACCATCGACCGAAAGAAATCGCCGACCTCGTCGATTTCATGGTTGCACGAATGCTTGATCACATCGGCATCGACCAGAATTTGATCCCCAGGTGGACTGGCGAATCCGGGAGAAAACAAGACGGCCGAGGCTAATATCTCTGACTTGTACGTTGACACGGAGGTTGAATGGAACTTTGGAAGTCAGCATCGCTGGTTGCGCTTGTCGCGGTAGTCGTCGGTTGTCGCAACTCAAATGACACGCCCACACCCATCGTTCTCGGTGTATCCTCGATAGCCGCGCCGAGCAGCATTAGCTCTGGAGAGCGCATCGACATGACTCTGAACGTACAGGTTGGCGGATGTCTCGTGTTCGACCGCCTCGAGGTGCGCCGAACTGACTCGGGTGCAACAATGGCCGCCTGGGGTCACGACATCACGGAGGGTATCAAGGATCGTGGCGTTGCCTGCACGAGAATGGTCGACGAGGCCCACGCGTATTCCTTTGATCCACCGTTCGCGAACACATTCACCATTTCTGTAGCGCGCGGCAGACTGGGGCCGCTAATAACGACTGTCGCTGTGCACTAGATGGAGAACGAGGCAGGTCAGCTTACCTGCCTCGTTCGTTTCATCTCCTTCGGAAATCTTCGAAACCACGACGAGAGCAATAGCAGCTCGTCGATCTCGTGGGTCGGCACCTGAGCGGTCGTCGAGACAGGTTGTGAGAAAATATCCTCGACGAGTTGTTTCATGGTTCGCCGATCCCTGGGCGATTTCGGTTTCGCCAGCTCCGCGCGCACGACTCCGCGCCGAATGAGGTAGACCTTGTCCTCACCTTCGTGGCCAGGAACCGTGTAAACGAAGGAGAGATTCTCGACGGCGAAGCGCAGGCGGCCGAATTGTGCCCGCAGGTCTTCCAGTCGCTCGAGCTTGTCGCGATAGACCGCCGCCCTCTCGAATTCCATCGCTGCACTCAGTCGCTCCATCTCCGTGCGCAGCATATTGATCGGACCATCGTCCGATCCATCGAGAAACTTCCGGGCGAGCGCCACCCTCTCGTCGTACTGGGCCGCCGAGCATCCGCCGACGCACGGACCGAGGCATTTCGAGATCTCGTGGCGGATGCAGCCAGGGGTCCGCGCCAGCTGGAAGAGCTCTGTCTGGTCGCTGTAGAACATCTTCATGTCGGTCCGGCAGTCGCGCAGCATCAATGCGTCGTTCAGCTCGCGCAACGCTTCACCCACCCGCAATGCCCCGACGAACGGGCCATAATAAATATCCGCGTCCTCGCCCGTCGGACCGCGAACCACCAACAGCTTCGGAGCCACTCCCTTGGTCAGTTTAATAAAAGAGTAGTTCCGGCCGTCGCGCTTCATCGCCACGTTGTACCGCGGGCGGAAGCGCTTTATCAGTCGTAGCTCCTGCAAAAGCGCGGCGAACTCGCTTGGCGTATAGTCCCATTCTATAGATTCGGCCGAGCGGAGAATCCGCGCGCCCTTCTCCTCGGGATAGGCGCAGCGGAAATAGCTCAGTAAGCGGCTGCGAACCCGCTTGGACTTGCCGACATAGAGGATCTCCCCATCACTGGAGAGCATCCGATAGACGCCGGGCCGGTCGGCAGCGGTGTCGCGCACGGTGGATCTCATTATCGCCAGCTGGCCGTCGCTCGTCGG
>JBKPDS010000183.1:0-4446 GCA_046727995.1 Gemmatimonadota bacterium | reverse complement strand
GTGCAGGCGCCGACTTGTGGACCATAAGCCTGATGGTCGAAGAGTCGAACTCGGTGATAACGGCAGCGGCCCTCCCGCGCGAGCGGTCAACTATGCAACGTATGTCATGCGCATCTCCATGAATCCGACACTCGCCATACTCGTCGCCGCATTCGCCACAATTATTCCGCGCTCGGCGCAGGCCCAGAGCCGCGGCCCCATCCTCGCCGTGTTCGCTCACCCCGACGACGAGCGCGTTATCGGTCCGCTGCTGTCGAAGCTCGCGCGAGAAGGACGCGAGACCCATCTCGTCATCGCCACCGACGGCTCCAAGGGCGTTCGCGATTTCGCCCACATTCCCGCCGGATCAGAGCTCGCTGCCGCGCGCACCAAAGAGGCGAACTGCGCAGCGACTCGGCTCGGTGTCAAACAACTCCATCTGCTCGGACTGCCCGACGGCGGACTGGCATCGTTCGATGTGCTCGGCAAGTTGCGCTCGGGACTCGCCGCGATCATCGATTCAATCAGGCCGGCGGCGATCATCACCTTCGGTCCGGAAGGCGGCACCGGTCATCCCGATCACCGACTCGTAGGCGATGTCACGACGCAGATCGTCCAGAGCAACGCACGCTACGCCAACATCGATCTCCTGTATGCGTCGCTTCCAACCGAGCGCCTGCGCACTGCGCCACGCGCCAATCCCACGGTGAACGGCGTGGCAGAATCGCTGCTCACCGTGCGCGTGCCGTTCGAGCAGCGGGATCTGGTCGCGGGACGCGAGGAATACGCCTGTCATCGCACCCAGTACTCGCCGGCGGAGATGGATTCGGTGAATGCCTATCTGGCGCACGCGTGGAACGGGATGGTGTGGCTGCGTCCATGGAACGGAACGCTGCACAATCCCGGAATATTCAAGCCGTAGTACCATGTCAACGTGCGTCAACCACTAAACAGCCGTTAAAGGTGCGGCCATTGACAGCCTCGGCGCGCCTTCGTATCCTCGACGTACAATGAGCTTCCGATTCGCTCTGTTCTGCGTCGTTTCATCCTGCTGCCCGTGCGTGTGCGCGTGTTCGTGTGCACGAAGGGGCCGGTGTTGACGCGACTGAGCGATTAATTGCGCTTTCGTGAATGCCCCGGGCCCTCCCGGGGCATTTTTTTTTGTTTCACACACATTAACGCGGGACGAACAATGTCAAATGTGCTCAACGAAGTTCTTGCTGCCAACAAATCCTACGCCGATTCGTTCGGCTCCAAGGCGGACCTCGCTCTCCCACCAGCGCGGCGCTTTGCCATTCTCACTTGCATGGACGCCAGGCTCGACCCGGCCAAGTTCGCGGGACTGCGCGAAGGCGATGCGCACGTCATTCGTAACGCCGGCGGCCGCGCCAGTGACGACGCGATTCGGTCACTGGTGATCTCCTACAAACTGCTCGGCACGCGCGAGTGGTTCGTCATTCACCACAGCAACTGCGGAATGGAATTCTTCACCGATGCCTTGATCCGTGACCTCCTCGCCAAGAGCCTTGAGACCGCCGAGCTCAGTGCTGAAGGCTTTCGCGATGTTGGCAAGGGTCCCGGATCATCCGAAGCCCAGTTCGTCGACTGGCTCACCATCTCCAATGCGAGACAGGCGGTGATCGACGACGTCACGCGAATCAGGCAGCATCCGCTGGTGCCGAAGAGCATCCCGATCTATGGCTACATCTACGATGTGAAGAACGGGAATCTGGTCGAAGTTGAGGCGGCTACGCGGGCGGGCCGCGCCAGTAAGACTCTCGACGGTTCAGAAATCTTCACCGACCTCGGTGATTCTGCTTCCATCAGCCAGGCGGCGAGCGTCCAGCCCTGAAGGAGAGTTTCTCACTTCATGTACGTCGGCAAATTGCCCTCGATGACGTGGAATTCGTGATCGGAGAGCGGTAGTCTCCGAAAACTTTTCCACGTCACGAGCGGCGAGTTCCCATTCACGGCGCCATCCGATCCGAACAGAATCCGCTCGAGTCCGAGCTGCCGCAGTCGCGCCGCCACCTTCGACGCACGCTGCGGGTCGGCGATGCCACTGATTCCCGACATGTCGAAGTAGACGTTCTTCATTCTTGGATCGTGTTTGGCGATTGCATCGGCGAACACGTCGAGCGCTTCCTGTACTCCCTGCTCGTCGAAGTCACCTGATCCGGTAAGGTGCGCAATCTGGATCGGCACGTCGGGAGCCGCCGGAATCAGCTCGTTCAGAAAGATGCGGGCGTACGCCGTTCCGTACGGTCGCTTCATCGTCACCGACGGATGCATGTGGACGACGATCGCCATCCCGTGCGCATTCGCCGCCTGAAACACCCGCCGCACTTTCTCGAGCTGTTCCGGAATCTCCAGCTGCACATCGGAGTTCCCGAAGTGGAGCTTCAACCCGTGTTTCAGTCGAGGATCGGCCACGCAGCGCTCGATCTCCGGCAGCGCGTAGTCACGAAGCGGGTTGACGGCGCAGAACGCACGCAACCGGCCCGGATATAACGCCGCCTGATCCGCCGTCCAATCATTCTCCGTCTTCACGCGCTCGTACTCGTTGGCGACGGCTGGACGATTCGGGTTCGAGAACTGATATGCCACTGACAACAGCAGGGCGTACCGAATCCCGGCCGAGTCGAGCATCGGAATCAGGTCACGCGCCGCCACTCGCGGGGCGTTGGGTATCAGCGACTGCGTGCCAGGGCCGAATAGGTGTTGATGGAAATCGCCGATGGGGTGCGATGGCGCGTGAGCGCAGGCTGCGGTTAAGGCGAGAAGAATGAACTGTGCACGTTTCATCGGGCCCACGCTGTGCGCTCCTCTTTGGTCAGATCTGGTACGACTCGACAGCCCTCCTTCTCTGAACGGAATCCGGCCTCGATTAGTGCCATCACCGTCGCACCTTGCTCGGGCGGCACCGGGTTGGGTCCTCTGCCGAGCAGCGCTTCGCGGAGCGCAACGTAGTATCCGCGCTGATCACCGCGCGCTGCTTTCAGGGTGCGCGTTTCGCCACTGCCCCCTTCATATAGTAGTGCGTCGTCGGGATCGAGTCCCCAATCCGTGGAACCCGGCACCATACCAGAACGGAGCTGATCCTCCTCGATGTCTGGCTTCTGCTTGATCAGGCTCGCCCGGTCGCCGTGCACCGAGAAGCGTGGGCTACCACCGGAGACCAGCGAGCCGGCGCCGAGTGTCGCCACCATCTCGCCGTAACGAAGCACCAGCTGAAAGAAATCGTCGGTTTTTCCGCCGCGGCGTTGGATCGCCAGCGTCGCCTGGACGCTGTCGGGGATTCCGAAGAGCAGCAGCGTCTGATCGATGAGATGCGGACCGAGGTCGTAGAGGAGTCCCGCGCCCGGACCGGGAATCTCGCGCCAGCGGTCGCGGACCTCCGGACGATAACGATCGATGCGCGATTCGTAGAGCACGATTCGTCCGAGGAGGTCCTGGCGAATTGCATCCTTGATAGTGAGGAAATCGCTGTCCCAGCGCCGGTTCTGAAAAACCGAGAGCAGGACCTTCTTCTCCTTCGCCACAGCCGCGAGATGTCTGGCTTCTTCGACGGTGATGGTGAACGGCTTGTCGACGACGACGTTGCGGCCGGCGCGCATCGCCGCTTCCGCCAGCGGCGCGTGCGTTTCATTGGGGGAGGCGATGACGACGAGATCGATGTCGGGATGAGTCGCCAGCGCCTTCGCATCGGACACCACTTCCACACCGGCGATCATCGCTGAGACGTCTGCCGGGTGGCTGGATGAAACAGTGGTGATCTTGTAGCCGTCCGTCGCCTGAAGAAGGGGGACGTGAAAGGTCTTCGATACGAAACCGAAGCCGATCAGCCCGACGCGAATTGGTGAATCCTGAGGCATACGAGATGATGGCGCGCCCGGTGGACGGTTGCCAGAAGCATCGCACTCTCAGTATCTCTTAGAATCGCATGAAGATCGTTGTCTTTGGGGCCACCGGAAATGTTGGACAGCGCGTTGTCGCCGAGGCGCTTCGCCGCGGCCACGAAGTCGTGGGCGTCGTCCGCGACCCAGCCGCCGTCCAGTCGCCTGACAAGCGTATCAAACTGGTCAAGGGTGACGCCACAAACGGCGGGGACGTCGCCAGCATTGCGCGAGGCGCCGATGCAGTAGTGAGCGCGATCTCGCCGCGGCCCAATGCGCGCGGCATGGCGGCACCATCGCTCTCGGCGAACTCACGCGCTCTGATCAAGGGCCTGCGCGACGCGAAAGTGAATCGGGTGCTCTACGTCGGCGGAGCGAGCAGTCTCGAGGTGGCGCCCGGCAAAGCCCTCGCCGATATGCCTGATTTTCCGGAGATCTACCGCGAGGAAGCGCGCGAGGGACGTGACGCGCTCGCTATCTGGCGCAACGAAGCGAAGGGATTGGAGTGGACCTACCTGAGTCCCGCTGCCGAGATCGCACCGGGGAAGCGCACGGGAAAGTATCGCACCAC
>JBKPDS010000182.1:0-14549 GCA_046727995.1 Gemmatimonadota bacterium | reverse complement strand
ATTCGTGAGTCCGCGCCAGTCTTAAGTTATCCTCTTATCTGACAACCCCTTACGTAATACACATCACATTCGATTGCGGACCAATCTTTTCCACTGATTTTGCTGGCGCTGTCCAGGTTTCGCTCTGAAGATAACACTTCGAGGAGCGCCGGGAAAACCCCTGTTTGCCTGGAATCACGAGCTAGAATGACGCCCCAAACGTGGCGTATGCCTGGGCGGCGCTAGCGCCTAGCTGCTCGCGGTTCAGCAATGGGAACGCCAACCCCAGTCGAAATCTCGCTTGCAGGTCAAGCTGGAGCCCCGTATCGACGTTTAACTCCGCACCGACGGAGGTCATGGCCGGATTGGAAACGTCCACTGATCGGCAAACACCATTGGTCACGACTTTCGGACAGTAAGCGCGGCCAGTCTCCCCAAAGATACTCAGGGAGGTTCGGTCGACGAAAACCGGAATGAATCGGAATCCGCGCGAAGGCGCGAACAGTGGAGCGCGATACTCGAGAGCGGCTGAGTAGGCGCGAATTCCCTGCTCGGCTCCGCCGGGATAGCCACGCACACCAAAGGTTCGCCTCTGCTCGCCGAGTGTGTATCCGGGAAAAACTTCGAGCAGGGTACCGCTGAGACCGCCGGCGGAGAATCGATCCGGGCTTTGCTCGTCGGTGATGCCGCCAGCCGCCCGCAGTGCGAGCACGTGATGAGCGAATCCAGGCAGATCCAGCGACTTGAACGCCGTGCTCACGCCGACGGCACTCCGAGTCGAGCTGCCGGAGGAACCGTACTGCCAACGAGCGCGCCCGCTCATGCTGATGCTGATTCCATCCTCGGGCGAAATGCTGATCGAGGGACGCTGCGCGTTGGACCACCCCACCGACGCAACGATCGCGGGATACGTCCGACTGGCGCTGAAAAAGGGAGAGAGATGCCGCAGCAAAGTGTCGGGGGCGCTCGCATAATCGATGCTTTCGATCTCGCCGCCGATCGACGCCAGCGAATACGTGCGGAACCTTGGGCGAATGAACGTCCCCTGCAGCGAGGCGATCCGGTCGCGTTCCAGGATGTTTCCAACCGCCACCGTCCGCCCACCGACATTGCTGAACACGGTGCCGTTGGAAAAATTCTGCGAGGCGTAGAGGTCGACGAGCGGAAGGCCCAGACCCGAGTATCGATACCACAACCAGGCCGAGTTCTCGTCGAATCGATTGTTGCGCAGGGCTTCCATCGTGTAGCTGTGCCTGCCAATGACATCGTAGCCGCTCGTTGACGCGCCGAACGAGGTACCGTCATCAGTAGAGCTTTCCAACACCGGCGTCCAGTAACGCGGCAGCAGCGAGGGCCAGGCCGAGTACTCAGTGACTCGCGATGTGTCGGCGGTGCCGAGTGGTGGCAGGCCCGGTACGACGTCGAGGCAGCTCTGACACCCCGCTCTCGGGCTGATTCTGGTGCTGTCGGCGGGCACCGTCACCAGTGATCCAAGCGGCGCAACACCGAGGTGATAGCCGTCAACCTTGAACAGCAGCGCCGCCAGCTTGGTCTGGTCGGGTGAAACCTGCGGAGAGAAGAGTCCCGTTGACGCGTCGCTGACTCGCGCGATGGTTGGCGCAAAGGTCGTGACGTCGGCGACGTAAATCTGGGGCGTGCCGTTCCGCTCAGACTCGAAAAAGATGCGACGCCCGTCGGCCGACCAGCTCGGTGCCGAGTTGAGACCGCGCGAGGCAGCAAACGAGTCGATGATCTTCCCGTCCGAGTCGAGGATGACGATCTCCGATCGTCCCCGACTCTGCCTGACAGCCACGATCCGCGATCCGTCGGGCGACCACTGAGGATCTGACCATTGAACATCCAGGCCGGTGGGAGTGATCGGCGTGAGGGTGCGACCATCGCGTGTGACACGCACCAACCTCGTGGTGCCCGGCACGTCCTGCACCGCTACGATCTCGCCGTCAGCGCGCACATCGGGCACAGTGAGCCGAGCACCGGTTGTCAAGCGAACCTGCGCGCCGTGGCGCTGAACGTAGAGGTCGTTACGGATATGGTAGGGATCGAGAAACTCAGGTTGCGAAAAGAGCAGGGCTCCATCCGGCAGCTTCACAGTCGCTCCGGGCTGGTTTCGTCGGCCAAGATTTTTTTCGCGACCGGCGAGCGATACCTCGTACGCAGCCGGCATCTCTCGCGCCTTGTCACCGGCGTAAATGAGGGAGGTGTCACTGAGCCAGCGCGGAAACTGTACGACGCGACCGGTGGTGGTGAGGTCCCGCCAGCCGGGCATCGGTTCGTGGCTCGAGCGCATCTCGCGGACGAGCGAATCGCGCCACTGGCGCCACGCAGTCTGGAACGACATCCCGAAGGCACTGCGCGATGTCAGAGTCAGAATGAACGGCAGCGGCGTTTTGGACCCACGCTCCACGAAGTCGCGGATACTGCCCGGGCCGCGCGTCCGCGACAGGTAGTCAAACAGAAGCGAGCCGTAGACGTAGATCACCTCGCCGCCGGGGAAACGCGAAGTGCCGGGTGAAAGCTCTTGCAACGTCGGTACTCGATTGGCGAGCGCTGCGGCGCGGGCGATCATGTAATGCTCGGAGCTTTCCAGTCGACCGACGCCAGTCAGACGTGACTCGAAATAGACGGCCAGTCCCTCGAGTACCCAGCGCGGCTCGTACAAATTGGGGAACAGCAGCGGATTTCTGCCGAAAATCGCCTGCCCGAACCGCCAGATACCGCGTGAGCGATCGAGATGGAAAATGTGGGTGAGCTCGTGGGTGACGACGAGCGCGTTCCAGTCCTCGTAGCTGCGCAACCCCGAGGCTTCGGTTGGAGGATGCGCGAAGACGACGATTCTGTTGGATGGGAACGGCGTCGCATAGCCGTTGACGAAATCGACGTTGTCAGTGACGACGAGCTCGATCGTACCGCGTGGCGGTACGAGCTCGGTCGACAGCTCGGTGTACGCGCGCTCCGCGTTCACCGCCGCGCGTCGTGCTTCCTCCTCCAATGGCGGGGTGAAATGCACCCGGAAGTGGCGAGTGTGAAGCGTTCGCCAGTGCTCGTCGGGCGGTACCTGCGCGCTGATTGCTCGCGCCGCCGTAAGCAGCAGCGCGGCGAGGAGCGCCACTGATCTCACTGTTTTTGAGCTAGTGACGCGAAGTAGCTCTCCAGACCGCGAACTATGGCGGTGGCGTAGGCCTCCTGGTACGTCGGCGTTCGCAACGCCGCCTCCTGATCCGGCATGATGACGAACGCTCCCTCGGTAAGTATCGATGGCATCCATGTCCCACGCGCCACTGCAATGTTCTGGAATTTCGTTCCGTTGTCGCGCAACCCCAGCTCGGCGAGCAGCGCCGACTGGGTCGCCAGACCCAGCGGAATTGAATGCGGCCAGAAATAAAGCGTCAAGGAGCCATTGTTGACAAATGGATTGACGCCGTCGGGGAAGGCATTGAGGTGAATGGAGACGAACGCGTGCGCGTTGGCCCGACGGCTGATGATCGCCCTGAGCCCGAGATCGACGGGATCCATGGTGGTTCGTGTCATGACCACGTTCACACCACGCTGCACCAGCAGGTCGCGAACCCTGAAGCCAACCTGAAGCACGCCGTCTCCCTCGTACAATCCTGTTGGACCAGTCGCGCCGGCAGGAGGATGCCCGGGATCAACGGTGATGGTGAGTCCGCGCAATGGCGACGTCGCGTCCGCGATTCTGGGCGGCCGTCTCACTCTGAAAACGAGAGTACCGTTCTGCCACAGCGCGAGGTAACCGTAGGGCGGTCGATTCAGGTTTATCGAATAGCGCACCCTCGTCGGCTCGGGAGTGGAGCTGATGCTGTTGAAGTACGGATCCGCCGGCTCGATCATCTGAGAGATGACCGGCGCGCCGGTGACTCCGTACAGGAGCAGGGACAGCGACCGGTCGGTTTCTTCAACCAGGTAAGGCGGCGGCGGGCCCGTCATCGGGATCTCAACATCGATCCAGTCGATGCTCGGCAGCACGCGTACGGCGCCGATCTGGCGGCGAGGCGCCGCCGTGTCGCCGGTAAATCCGGTTGGCGCCGTCGAAGAGATGTTTTGCGTCTGGAGCTCGCTGCGCAGCACCCAGGCTACCTGACCCGAGTCGAGCTCGATCCGCACGAAGTCGTCACCGCTCGCCTTCTGTGAGCCAGTGAGTTTCACGACGGTGCCGGGAAATAGAAACCACTTGTACTCCTGGCCATTTCCCGGAGCCGGACGTGCAATCGTAACGCGATCAGTGTCGTCCACGGTCGACCCGGGCGCGCCGAGCGTGACGTACACGTTTCCAGGAATGGGAGTCAGCGTGTCGGGTGACGGCGTCGGCCTCAGAGTATCACCAAGCACTTTCTCGCGGTGCGTCGTGTCCGGCGCGGGCGGAATCCTGATCGGGAGAATCAAGCGCGCGCTTTGTGTCGGATTCCGCGCCAGAATCTCGTACCGCGGTGCATTGTCGGGAGGAACGGGAAGCCATCCCATGAACGCGCCATTCGGATAGACCGGTACGGCGACGCCGTTGATGCGCAGGGCAGCGTCGCCGGTGCCGACGCTCCCGAAAATGAAATTCGAATCCCGCACCGTCAGCATCTGGTCGGGCTTCGGATATGTCACTGTGATCTGTAGCGGGCCGCGCACATCAGGGACCGGAGGGAGCTTCGGATTAGGCGCGGGCAGCGGCGCGGGGACGAGTGGGGGAACTGGCACTGGAGTCGGAGCAGAAGGTCCCGCCGCCGGTCGACAGGACGCAGCCACAATCACAACGCAACACGCAAACAGTTTGATCGTCGAAGCTCTCATCGGGAAAATTTGGTTGCACGTGAATTACGAAACCAGTCTATCTGATACGCATGGGTAGTGCCCTCCCCGGACTGCCGACGCTATCTTTTGTCCTCACCGGAAGCCCGTCTTCCGTGACCCAATACAACGCTCCTTCGAGTTACAATTGATTGCAGAGATTTTTGGGATCACGAATGTCGGCCTCATCAGGCACGACAATCAGGATGCCTTTTTAATTGCCAACCTCGAAACGGGGGAAATCGCGACTCAGAGCGCGCCGTCCACCGTTTCAGTACATACAGCGCCTTTTATTCTGATCGTTGCCGATGGCGTGGGTGGTGCTGCATCGGGTGCGCTCGCCAGCTCCATCGCCACCGAGACCATCCTCACCGAGCTGCATCGCTGGTGGCACAAGGTCCCCAAGCGCACGCCAGAATCCATCGAAGCCGCGCTGAAGAAAGGCGTCGACACAGCCAACCGCGCCATCTTCCAGAAAGCCAACACTTCGCCCGAGCATCACGGGATGGGCACCACGACGACTCTGGCGCTCGTCCTCGACGGCGAAGCCTTCATCGCTCAGGTCGGCGACAGCCGCGCCTACCTCGTGCGGAAGGGGTCGGCAAAACAGCTCACCAAGGATCAGTCTTTCGTCCAGCGACTGATCGATGCCGGCCGCATGACGGCGAAAGAAGCTGCACAGAGCGAGCACCGCAATATCATCCTGCAAGCGCTTGGTCCCGAGGAAAAAGTCGTCACCGATTTTTATCGCGTGAAGTTGGAGAGCGACGATTGTCTGGTGTTGTGCAGCGACGGTTTGTCAAACCAGGTCTCGGCGGAAGAGATCGGCCGCATCGCGCGCGGCGTTGGTCGGCCCGAGGATATCTGCAAGGCGCTGGTCGAAGAAGCGATGCACACCGGCGCGCCCGATAACGTGACTGTGGTGACGGCGCGCCTGCGGACCGCAGAAGCAGATTATCGCCGGACGGCTAAGGGCGGCTGACTCTTCCGCGCAGGAATCGTCTCACCAGTGTGGGGCGCGGCGCCGATGGGCACATCGCTCGACCACGGCGCGATAAACGGCAGCAGCAGCAGCGGCGGGATCGCCATCGCCACCGTGATCAGGAAGAACGTCGGCCAGCCTGTCGCTTCGGCGAGCTTTCCGCCGGGTGCCACGAGCAGGTCACGACTGGCAGCCATCAGACTCGAGAGCAGCGCGAACTGGGTCGCCGTAAAGCGCTTGTTGCACATGATCATTAGAAACGCGGTCATCGCGCCGGTGACGAGACCATATCCGAAGTTCTCCACCACGACAGCGGTGGTCATAAACCAGCGACTCTCGCTGGACATGGCGAGATAGTAGTAGGTGAGATTGCTCAATCCCTGAATCACAACGAAAACCCAGAGCGAGCGGTTGAGGCCCCACTTGCCAATCGCCGCGCCGCCGGCAAGGGTGCCAACTATCGTGGCAATTAGGCCGGCAACGCCAAATGCGCCGGCGACCTCCGTCTGCGTAAAACCGGTCTTCAGCAAGAAGGGCGTTGTCATGCTGCCAGCGAGACTGTCCGCATACTTGTACAGCACTATGAAGAGCAGCACGAGCAGCGCACGTCCGATCCCATTGCGCTGGAAAAATTCGCCAAAAGGTAAAATCACGGCTTCATAGACGGAGCGTGGCGGCTGGTCGCGCAGGACCGGCTCGGGCGCAATGAACGTCGTCAGGATTCCAATCAGCATCAGCGCCGCGAGAACCAGGTAAACGCTCGGCCACGGAATCCTATCGGCGAGATACAACGCGAGTCCCCCGGTTACGAGCAAAGCGATTCGATAGCCCATCACGAAAACCGCCGCGCCCGCGCCCATCTCGCGATTCTCCAGCACATCGGTGCGATAGGCGTCGAGCGAGATGTCCTGCGACGCGCTCAAAAACGCGATGGCGATGGCGTTGATCGCCAGCATCTTCAGTCCCGTGCGCGGGTCGTGGAGCGCCATGGCGGCGATCACCAGGAGCAACAGCACCTGGGTGATCAGGACCCATCCTCTGCGCCGGCCCAGGAATGGCGGGACGAAGCGGTCCATCACCGGCGCCCAGACGAACTTCAACGAGTACGGAAGTGTGACGAGGCTGAAGAATCCGATGGTGGCCAGATCGACCTTCGCGGTCGTCATCCACGCCTGCAGCGTCTTGCTGGTGAGATAGAACGGCAATCCGGAGGAGAAGCCGAGCACCAGCAGCGTCCCCATCTTCGGCTGGCCAAAGATTCGCAGCGGAGAGGTTTTCTCCGGGACAGCAGTCGCGGTAGCGGTCATAGCTCCTCCGGCAGCTGCGGCTCTCGCGGGATCGCGACCCGTTTCTCGGAGCCGGTCACCAGCTCGCGCAGCATCACCCGCGCCGTGGCTCGCTGCATCACCGCTTCGCCGCCCCAGGCGCAAAGGATCGGCACGTCTACGTCGAGCTCGCTGGCGAGTCTTGGATGGCTGAATTGAACGATCAACCGATCGTTCGTCTTGGACTCCTGCAATGTCCGCCGCACGGTTTCCTTCGCCGCGGCGGAATAACCCGGTCTGCCTTTCCAGGCGCGAATGTCGCCGAACAATGCAATCACCGTCGCGCCGTTATCCCGCTGGGGCGCATCGCCCGTCACCAGCTCGACGCCGCCGGTACGCAGCGCCGTCATGAGCGGCTCGCGCGACGGCGGCGGATATGGACCGCCGAGATCGTCATCGACTATCACCAGATTCCACGGCTGCGGCAGGCGCGGCATTTTCCCGCGAATGGTGTGGATCACTTCCTCGGCGATGTGACTAGCCCAGCCGCTCTCATCCCGCGTGGGACGGTTCATCTCTCGCGACAAAGCCGCCCAACGCGCCCACCGCCTCCGCCGCTCGATCGACTGGTGAATTCTGTTGGCGTCGAGTCGACCATCGTCGATCGCTTTCATCACGGCTCGCTCCGATTCGACGACGTTGGCTGGATAAAGCAGACAATCGCAACCGGCTTCGAGCGCGCGAATCACGGCTTCAGATTCACCGCCGCCGAGGACGCCTTCCATGATCAGCGCGTCGGTGACGACAAGCCCGGTGAACTCTAGCTCGTGGCGCAGAAGATCGGTTAGTATCGCGCTGGAGAGCGTGCCGGGTGCGCCGCTCGGATCGAGCGCAGGGAAGGCGACGTGCGCCGACATTATCGACGCCACGCCACGCTCGATCGCGCGCCGGAACGGCACCAGATCAGTCTGGCGAAGGACGTCGCCGGATACTTCGACGCGCGGCAACTCCTTGTGAGAATCGACCGTCGTCCGGCCGTGTCCGGGAAAATGCTTGGCGCAGGCCAGCGCTCCCTCCGCCTGACAGGCATCGATCCACGCCGCGGCGCATTCGCCGACGCGATCCGGATCGCTGCCGAACGATCTGGTGCCGACGATCGGATTGTTCGGCTCGATGTCCAGGTCGCAATCAGGAGCGTAGATCCAGTTGATCCCCAGCTCGCGGGCCTCACGCGCCGTAACGGCAGCGGCGCGCCGCACGGCTTGCAGATCTTCGAGAGAGCCAATCGCCGCCAACGGCGGCAGCGCCGTCTCCCCCGCGAACTGCTGGCCGGCACCGCGCTCGAGATCGGCGCCAATCAAAAGCGCTGCCTTCGATTTCGAGTTGAGATCTTCGGTAAGCGCCGCGACTTGCTCCGCGGGTCCGCCAAAGAGGATGAAACCTCCGACGCCGAGTGCGATCGCATCTTCTATGGCTGCTCGCTGCCCTTCGTAGCCGCGGCCGTCTTCCCAGCGAATTGCCGGATAAAAGAGCTCGGCGATCTCGCTCATGCCGGCGTGCGCTTGCCGAGGATGCGCGAGCCGCGCGCACCGGTGGCGGAGGGGACGTTCCCGGGCCGTTTGGTCACGTGCAAGTATCCCAGCAATGCAAAGGCCACTGCCTCTTTTGCCTCGCCGTCAAAGAAGACGTCGTCGAAATGCCGGACCTTTACCGGAGCAGCGGATTTTTCGATCGCCGCAAAAAGCGCGGGATTTTTTGCGCCCCCGCCAGACACAAGCACTTCGCGGATCGGCTCGGGGATAAATCGGCGATACGCATCGCCGATACTGTCGGCGGTGAGCTGGACCGCCGTCGCAACGATGTCTTCGTCGCTGGCGCCAAGCGAGCGCGACGTGGAAATGAGCTTCTGCACGTAGTCCGAGTTGAACAGCTCGCGACCGGTGGACTTGGGCGGGTCCATGCTGAAATAGGGATGCGCGAGCAGCTCTTTCACCACCTGCAAGTTGGGCCGTCCGGCTCGCGCCAGCTTGCCATCGACGTCGTAGGCCATGTCGGGCCGGAGCGCTCTCGCCACGCCATCGATCACGGCAACCCCGGGCCCGGTATCGAAGGCGCGCACTCCCTCGATCTGTCCGTGCGGCGGGACCACCGTGATATTGCCGATGCCGCCGAGATTCTGCAGCCCGCGCCAATCGGATTCGGATGAGAAGAGCATCGAATCGGCGATGGGAACGAGCGGGGCTCCCTGCCCTCCCGCGGCCACATCGCGGACTCGGAAATCGCTGATGACATCGATCCCCGTCCGCTCGGCGATCACCGCTGGTTCACCCCACTGCCAGGTCGAATGTCCGGGCTCGTGCCAGATCGTCTGGCCGTGCGATGCAATCGCTGCAATGTCAGCGCGGGCGACGCCGGCTTCGGCCATCACCTGAATTGCTGCGTCGGCCAGCCACCCGCCAAGATCGAAATTGAGTCGGCAGTACTCGGCGGGCGTGCCGCCGCCGAGGGCCGCGCTCAGGCGCGTTCGCTCAGCGGGCGTGTAGGGTCGAGAGTGGTAGGCAAGCAGATCGACATCGATTCGTCCGTCATCGGCGTCACGAAAGCGAGCCACGGCGGCGCTGATTCCGTCGAGCGAAGTTCCCGACATCAAACCGACAACGACGCCCGATGACATTTCTAGCGCTCTCTGATCGGTGGCGGTGGGTCTTTAGTCACGCGTCGAATCACCCCGCCGTTTTCGGCGAGCAGCCTCTCCGCTTCTTCGCGCGAGGCGCCTTTCTTCTGCATGACGATGGCGAGCTTGACACTTTTTCCCGCGCGCTCCAGCAGCTTGGTCGCTTCGTCCCGCGAGACGCCGCAGACCTCCATCACGATTCGCTGGCTGCGGTCGATCAGCTTGTTGTTCGTCGCGCGCAAATCGACCATCAGGTTGCCGTAGGTTTTGCCGAGCCTGATCATGGCGCCGGTGGTGATGGTGTTCAGAACGAGCTTGGTCGCCGTACCCGCCTTCATGCGCGTCGAGCCAGTGACCACCTCGGGGCCGACGATTGGCAGCATGGTGACGTCGACTCTGGCAACGAGGTCGGCGGGTGGCGGCGAGCTGGCGACGATCCCGGTGCTGGCTCCGAGGGTAGCGGCGCGCTCGAGGGCGGCGCGAACATAGGGCGTGGTACCCGACGCGGCGATGCCGATCACGAAGTCCTTATCATTGACGCGATGTTCATCCATCGCCAGGGCTCCGTTTTCGACGACGTCTTCGGCTCCCTCCTGCGCGCGTGTCAGCGCGGGTAATCCGCCGGCGATAATTCCCTGCACCATTTCGGGATCGCTGCCGAAAGTGGGTGGGCATTCGCTGGCGTCCAGAACTCCCAGGCGTCCCGATGTGCCGGCGCCGACGTAGAACAGGCGGCCTCCTTTTCGAAATGTCGCTTCGGCGAGCTCGATTGCGCGCGCAATTTGCTCACGTTGGGTGGCCACTGCGCCGGGAACCCTTTGGTCTTCCGCGTTTATCAAGTCTACGATCTCGAGCGGGGACGCGAGATCGATGGAGGCGGTACGCGGGTTGCGACGCTCCGTTTCGCGCGGGTCCAGCATCAGATCGTTACTGCGCGATCAGCGGCGAGAAGTGGGGGACGCACGACCAAACTTACCCGGCGACTCGCGTCAATTGCAAGACAACTTGGAGAATGATGATGAGACGTTTTTCTCTGGCGTTCTTGATGGTCATATTGTGCGCGTCGTCGCTGAGCGCCCAGCGCCGGCAACGAGGCTTCACCAGTGATCCCGACAGCTGGGTGAGCGCCGGGATCTCCGGCTTTACGGCAAATGGTGTGAACGACGGCCACAGCGGCAGCACCTGGGACTTCGGCAACGCCTGGAACTGGCTATACAGCGCGTCTATCGAAAAAACGATCTCTGGTGGCGGAACATCCTTCGGTGTCACGGCCGGCTATTCGCGAGTGCCATTCACCTATTTCGGGCCGGCCGTTCCGATCATCGCGGGCGGGGCGACGTGCACTCAGTGTGACGCGCACCTCGACATGACGAGTGTAGTAGCGACTTTGCACATCGGGGCCGGAGCTGGTCTTCACCAGATTGTCGAGTTCAATGGTGGAATCGTCAACTACGCGAATTTCAAGCGCGACTCGGACCACGCGCGACTTGCCGGTGGCGGTAACACGGATCCTGTATTCTCCTTTGGTTGGGGTCTCGGATACGGTTTCGACGATCGGACTCAGCTCGAAATCGTGCCGGAGGGCGGCATCGCGATTCATGAGCGGAGCGGCCTCTCCAATGGAGTCAGCAACACCAACAGAATTAATTCGATCAAGCTGGCGTTCCGCATGGGATTCGGCGCACGCAGCCTGCGCCGATAGCTGACGCGGTGGGCACTAGTTGAATAAGATTCCGACGGTGCGCTTCTGGAGAGACAACTGAAACGAACTGTAGTCCTTGTCGCTGTCCTCGGCGGATCGCTGTTGGCGCTCGCCGCGGCGCCTTCCTCACGTCCCGACGATCCAGCGATTCCTCCGCGCGTCCCCGCCCACTTCCCGGCGGGCTGGCGCTACCCAGCCGGCGGGCGCGCATCGTTCGCCGCTCATGCAATGGTGGCGAGCGACAATCGCATCGCGGCCGAAGTTGGCGTGCAGATCATGAAGGACGGCGGGAACGCCGTCGACGCGGCAGTTGCCACGGGTTTCGCGCTCGCCGTCGCGTATCCTGAAGCGGGCAACCTCGGCGGCGGCGGTTACATGGTGATCCGCATGGCGGACGGTCGGGTGGCCGCGCTGGATTATCGCGAAACGGCGCCCCTTGCCGCGACGCGCGACATGTACGTCGGGCCGGACGGTAAAGTAACCGGCGAGAGCGTCATCGGCCCAAAGGCGTCCGGGGTGCCAGGTGCAGTGGCGGGAATGCTGGAAGCGCATCGCAAGTTCGGCGTTTTGCCGCTCGCCAAAGTTCTCGCCCCGGCGATTCGGCTTGCCTCAGACGGCTTCGTCGTCGATTCCGCTTTCTCTCGATCGGTGTCGGGAGCGAAGTATCGAATCGAGAACTACGCCGGAAAGGCTCCGTTCTTCGGGAACGATTCCGCGCCGGCAATCGGATCTCGCTTCGCGCAACCGGCGCTGGCACGAACCATCAGGCTGATCGCCGACTCCGGCGCGGCTGTGTTTTATCGTGGCAGCATCGCCGACTCGATTGCCGCCGAGATGCAACGCGATGGTGGGCTGATCACGAAGTCGGATCTTGCCGGTTACAAACCGGTTTGGCGCGATCCGATCCGAAGCAGTTATCGCGGATATGCTCTCATCACCATGCCACCATCGTCGTCCGGTGGCACAACGGTGACGGAGACACTCAACATTCTCGAGGCTTACGGGCCGCCGGCGGCGTTCGGCAGCGCCGAAGAGATTCATGCGGCGGCGTCCGCGTCACAGCGCGCGTTCGTCGACAGAAACTCGAAGCTGGGGGATCCCGCCTTCGTCAAGGCACCGGTCGCGGAGCTGACGAGCAAGGCGTACGCGCGCGCAATCGCAAAGACGATCTCCCGCAATCACGCCGATCCGACTTCCGGTCTGGCATCGGCTGGTCGTGAAGGAAACGAGACCACGCACTACTCGGTTGTCGATCAGATGGGGAACGCCGTCGCGACTACGACAACGCTGAATGATTTGTACGGGTCGGGCGTCTACGTGCGCGGCGCCGGTTTCTTCCTCAACGACGAGATGGACGACTTCACCAGCAAGCCCGGCGTCCCCAACATGTTCGGCTTGATCCAGGGTGAAGCGAACGCTATCGCTCCCGGCAAGCGAATGCTGAGTGCGATGTCTCCCACGATCGTGCTCGATCCGAAAGGGCAGCTGCTGCTCGTCACCGGAGCGCGCGGCGGTCCGAGAATCATCTCGGCGACCTACCAGGTGATCCTGAACGTGATCGACCACCGGATGTCGATCGCCGACGCGATGAACGCGCCGCGCATCCACCATCAATCACTTCCCGACTCGATTCGCCTCGAGCCCGGCGGGTTCGAGCCGAGCGTCATCGCGCGTCTCCGCGAGATGGGCCACTTCATCATCGAGCAGGGCGGCGTGGCGTCGGCTGCATCGATCATGCGGGTGAAGGGTGGCTACGAGGGCGTCGATGATAGCCGCAATCGCGGAGGAGCCGCCGTTGGATTTTAACTGCTCCGAGCTGCGAGCCAACGGATCGGTACGAACTGCGATCTAGTTACGAACTGCGAGCTAAACTGCGACCTGCGAACTAGCCGCCATTCCAGTTCGCAGTGGTTCGAAGCAAGCTCGCAATCAGTTCGCAGCGGCTCGCACTTCGTAACTAGCTCGTATTTCGAACTTAGATCGCAGCTCGGACTGATCCGTTGGCTCTCACCTCGCAGCAATTAGTCCGAACTCCGCAGCACTTCTCCCGAAAAGAAAAATCCGGCGTGATTTCTCACGCCGGATTTTTCATGCTACCGCCAGGGCTCTCTCAGATGTTAACCTGAGTCGACGAGTTGAGCGTAGCGGTAATGCGGCCGCCCGAATTGACGCAGCCTTCATAATTGGCCGTCGCCGCTGCGGCAGCAGCTCCGGCAGCACCGCCGGCCGCGGCACCGATCACCGTAGCCTTCGTGCTCCTGCCAAGTATCTGTCCGGCGATTGCGCCAATAGCTGCGCCGCCGACGACTTTCTGCACATCCTTGCCTTTCGGCTGATTCTTGACCTTGGTCACCTGCGCGTAGCTCGTGGTCGCGCTTACCGGGTAGGTGTGACCACCGAACGAGACGGAGACGACCCGGAAGCCCATCACCACGTTGTCGTTGGCGTTCTCACTCCGCTTCAGCTCGGTAACTTCCACCGTCGCTGTCGCGCCGGCCGGGATTACCGCGCCATTGGAGCCGACGACTGCATCGGTGACCGAAGCGTTAAAGCGCTCGCCGACTTTGTTGGTGTTGGTGCAGACCTTCGATCCGGATGCGAGGTTGAGCGTCGCACCAGCGGGAATCGTTCCGACTCTGGCGCCCGCGGCGGTACCGGCCGCGCTCCGGGTGACAGTGTTGCCACTCGACGTGACCGAAGTCGTCGGTCTGCGCGTCGTTGTGGTCGGAGTCCGCGTCGTCGTCGTCGTCCTGGTCGTGGTCGTTTTCGTAGTAGCCGCGGCAGACGTCGCCGGCGCCGTGGAGCTGGCGGGTACGTCGGTCAACGCGGGCTGCGCAGCAGTGTCGCGATTCGCCAGCTGAATGTCCTTGTTCAGAGCCGAATCCGCGGCAGCGCTATTGTCGGTCTTCGTCGAGCACGCACCGATCAGGAGCGCGCAAGAGAGCGCGAGCGACGCGTTAAGCCGGGGAATATATTGCACCATGAAGCCTCCTCCATGTTGTGAGCGCCTGGTTGTAACCAAGCTCATGAATAGATGTGGACGGCAATCCACATGCCAAATATGAAGCTGCGCCGTTTGGGCTGCTTACTCGGCGCGTCTACAGAAATGAAGCTACGCAGTTTGGGCTGCCG
>JBKPDS010000181.1:0-5856 GCA_046727995.1 Gemmatimonadota bacterium | reverse complement strand
GAGCAAAGGCTTACCCATCTGCGCGACCTTTTCCAGGATCGGGAGAAGATCCTTCATCGAAGAAACCTTCTTGTCGTGGACCAGGATTAGCGCATCCTCGAGGACGGACTCCATCTTCTCAGGATCGGTGACGAAGTACGGCGAGAGATAGCCGCGATCGAACTGCATTCCTTCGACCGTCTCAAGAGTGGTCTCGAGTCCTTTCGCCTCTTCGACCGTGATGACGCCGTCCTTGCCGACCTTCTCCATCGCCTCGGCGATCAGATCACCGATCTCCTTGTCGGTGTTGGCGGAGATCGAGCCGACCTGGGCGATCTCCTTCTTGCCCTTCGTCGGAACGCTCATCTTCTTGAGGTCTTCGACCACGGCGGCCACCGCGGCGTCGATGCCGCGCTTGAGCGCCATCGGATTCACACCGGCGGTGACGTTCTTGAGGCCTTCGCGGAAAATCGCCTGGGCGAGAACAGTCGCGGTGGTGGTGCCGTCACCGGCGAGATCACTCGTCTTGGTGGCGACTTCCTTGACCATCTGCGCGCCCATGTTCTCGAGGGCATCAGAAAGCTCGATCTCCTTGGCGACGGTAACGCCGTCCTTGGTGACGGTCGGGGCACCGAACTTCTTGTCGATGACCACGTTCCGTCCCTTCGGACCAAGCGTCACCTTCACTGCCTCGGCGAGCTGGTCGACACCGCGCTTGAGAGCCGCGCGTGCGTCGCTGTTGAAGTGTAGTTCCTTGGCTGCCATATGTTCGCTCTATTGGGTAATGGTTAGTTCACGACCGCGAGCACATCGGACTCGCGAAGGATCAGATACTGTTCGGTGTCGATAGTGACTTCGGTGCCGCTGTACTTTCCGTACAGGACCTTGTCGCCGACTTTGAGCTCCATCGGGACGCGGACGTTCTTCTCGTAGCGACCCGGGCCGACGGCGATGATCTCACCCTGCTGCGGCTTCTCTTTGGCGGTGTCGGGGATGAAGAGTCCACCGCGCATCTGCTCCGTGTCCTCGAGTGCCTTGACGACGACGCGATCGGCGAGGGGAGCGACCTTCGTGCTGGTTTGTGTTTTTGTGGCCATAGTTAGCTGCCCTTGTGCTGGAATAAGTGGCTTGTGGGTAGGGGCTCTCTTGTTAGCACTCGACGTCGGTGAGTGCTAAGAGCGTTAAGTTAAGGCCTCCCTGGCCGGGGCGCAACCCGGAAACGCCCCTCTGCAACCAATCGGTTGCCGGTCAGCGGCTTAGAAGCTCGTAGCCGAGGCGGATGCCCTTCAGGGTGAGAAAGGAGTCGACCAATTCCAGCTCCGCGGAGTGGGGTCGGATCGTTTCGGCCATGCCTCCGGTGGCGATTACGAGAGGGGTACTCTTACCCGGCCACTCCTTTTTGATCCGGCGGACAATCCCATCGATCGAATCCACGGCCCCATACAGCACACCCGCCCTGATACACTCGTCGGTTCGGCGCGCGATCACGCGCTTGGGGGGAACAATGTCTGTCGCGGGTAGCTGCGCAGTCCGTCGAAAAAGCGTGTCTGCCGAGATCATAATACCAGGCTGAATGACGCCGCCCAGGAACGTGCCGTCGGCGGTGATGCAGTCGTAGGTGGTTGCTGTACCCATGTCGACGACGATCGCGTCGCGCTTGTGGATTTGGCTGGCCGCCAGCGTGTTGGCGATCCGGTCAGCTCCAACCGTGAACGGCTCTTCGACATCCAGCTTGATCGGGAGCTTTGCGCGGGCGTCGATCATTATCGGTTTCACACCGAACGATGTCTCGCAGGCCTCGGCCAGCATTGGAGTGATGGCCGGGACGACCGAGCATATCGCCGATCCCTCGGCACCTCCCGGTCTCGCTACATCGGCCCCGACGATCGAGCGTATCAGCAGCGCCAGCTCGTCGGCCGTGCGGGGCGCCGCAGTGGTGAGACGCCAATGCGACGTCAATTCCTCGCCCTCGAAGATGCCGATTGCGATTTCTGAATTGCCGACATCGAACGCTACGATCACGGCAATTCCTCGAGCACGAGCGATCCGGACCTGAACGGAGTGACCGCGTCCGCTAGGGCGACGAGGAGCTCGCCGGCGGCGGAAATTCCGGCCACTCTGCCGATCGCTGGTTGAACGCAGGTCTTCCCGCGGGCAAGATCCCGGGCGTCGAATTCTTCCAATTCCGCCGGGCGCAAAGGACCGCGGGCCTGGGCGGCAGCGCGAATACCTGGTATCAGCTCGCCAAGCACATCAAGTCGATCGGTTCCCGGCTCCAGTCCGGCCGCCGACTCGACGTTCTCGGGTGCGCGAACATTGACTCCCAGGCCAATCGCCACCCATTCGACCGCTGATTCACGCCAACGGGCTTCGACAAGGATACCCGCGAGCTTGCCGCGATCGACGTAGAGATCGTTTGGCCACTTCAGACGAATCGGCTCGGACGCAAACCGATCGAGAGCTTCTGCGGCAACCAGACCTACCCGGAGCGATAGCACGGCCAGTCCGGATGGGTCTTTCGGTCGCTCGATCAAAGTCAGCCAGAGCCCGGCGCCGGGGTTGGATTGCCAGCTCTTGCCTTCTCTCCCCCGGCCTGCCGTCTGCTCGTTGGCAATTACCAGTGTCCCCGACGGTGCTCCCTGGCTGGCGAGGCGATGCGCGACATCGAGGGTGGAAGTTGTCGTCTCCAGCAGCTCCACTCGCGGCAGATCGAGGGCCCGCTCCATCTGCTCGCGCGTCGCCCCGTCGAAGTCGACAGCCTTATCCGCGCGCGTAGATCACCGCCAGAACAGCAATGCCCAGTACCACACGATAAAAAGCAAAAATGCCGTAGCTGTGTCGGCTGACGTATCGCATCAGAATCGAGATGGCGAGCCATCCACTTACTGCCGATGCAACGACACCCGATATCAGCTCATTGGTGATCCCTCCCTGGTGCAGCGCCTTCGGTCCCTCGAGAAACACCGCCGCGGCAATGATCGGCATGCTCATGAGGAAGCTGAACTCAGCGGCGCTCTCACGATCAAAGCGGAGACCGCGCCCTGTGGTGATCGTCGAACCGGAACGCGAGACACCTGGAATGAGTGCGATCACCTGCGAGAGTCCGATGAGAAGAGCGTCGATCCACCGCATCTCGCCAAGGATTCGCCGCTGGTCGACGAGCTTGTCGACGAGCCAGAGCACGATTCCCATCAGGATGAGGGCGATGGCAATGAGCTGCGGACTGCGGAACGCGGATTCCGCTCTGCTTTGCAACAGAAATCCGCCGATCGCTCCTGGAATCGTAGCGATTATCAAGTAGACCACGCGCCGTTTTTCCGGAGTCTCGATCCGTCCGCTGGTCAAGATTCCGAACGCAGCCCTGATCAGCGCCAGCCATTCCATGCGAAAATACCAGAGCACCGCGAGCAACGTCCCGAAATGCAACGCGACGTCGAAGGCGAGTCCCGGATCTTCCCAGCCAAAGAGCCAGGGCGCCAGCGTGAGATGCGCCGAGCTGCTGATGGGAAGGAATTCCGACAGACCCTGAATGATGCCGAGTACCGTCGCCTGAAGTGGGGTCATGTTTTGCTGGCTGGAAGTGAAGTGCGGTAGAGTGCTTCGTATTTGGTGACGATCGCGTCTTCCGCGAACCTCTCGCGCGCGTCGGAAGATGCAAGCTTGCTCATTGCGGTCCAGCGCCCCCGGTCGGTAAGAATCGACAACGAAGCAGCGGACATGCCCGGTACGTCGCCGATTCCGCACAGAAATCCCGTCTCTCCATCGCGGACGACTTCGGGAAGACCGCCGGCGTTGGTCCCCACCACCGGCACCCCCGACGCGAGAGCCTCCAGCGCGCTCAAGCCGAACGATTCGCTCTGGCTCGGTAGAAGGAAGAGATCCGCGGCGGCAAGCAACGGAGCGATCTGATCGAGCTTGCCGAGGAACGAAACCGAATCTTCCACGCCGAGGATTCGCGCCTCTTCCTCAGCTGCCGGCCGATCCGGCCCATCACCGATCATTACCAGCACGCTCGGTAGCTCGCGATTGACTTCGGCGTAAATCCTGACGACGTCGCGCACCCGCTTCACCGTCCGGAAGTTGGAGACGTGCATCAGAATCGGCTTTGTCGCGCCGAACTCGTTTTTCAGGAGCGGCGGATATTTCTCTCGATTGTAGACCTTGGGATCGATGAAGTTGTGGATGACTTCTATCTCCGGACCCTCGCAACCGAACGCGCGGCAAGTCTCCTCGCGCAAGTACTGCGATACCGCCGTTATGCGGTCGGATTTCTCGATCGAGAATTTCGTAATCGGATAGAACGACGGGTCCTGTCCGACGATGGTGATGTCGGTGCCGTGGAGCGTGGTGACGACTTGCACGTCCTGTCCCGTTTCACGCAGCATTTCACGCGCGATCCAGGCACTGGCCGCGTGGGGAATTGCGTAGTGGCAATGGAGAAGCTCGAGACCGTGCGTCTGCACGACCTCGTGCATGCGTACGGCGAGGGCGAGGTCGTAGGGTGGGAACTCAAAAAGCGGGTAGCGCCCGACGTCGACTTCGTGGAAAAAAATCCGGGGCAGAAACGCCGGCAGCCTGAATGGCTGACGGTAAGTGATGAAGTGGACTTCATGCCCACGTCCGGCGAGGGCAATACCGAGCTCGGTAGCCACGGCGCCGGAGCCACCGTAGGTCGGGTAACAGGTGATGCCAATCTTCACTCAGCTCTCTCCCACCACTCTCGCACGACTTCGCGAGAGCGAGAGTCTTCAGGATTTACGTGGATCACTGCTGACGCGGGCAGCTGATGTCGAAACCACGTACGCTGTCGCTTCGCGTACTGCCGCGTCTCAATAATGACCCGCTGTCTTGCGGTTGACAAATCACAACGCCCCTCGACGTGATCCCGCATCGCCTGGTAACCACTCGCTTTCCACGCGGGCGCATCGGCTGACACCTTGTCAATCAGATCGCGAACTTCTTCCGCCCATCCCGCGTTCAGCATCGCAGCGACGCGATTCTCTATCCGGGAAGAGAGAGACGGACCCGGATCGACAACCAGATAAGTCGGTCGAGAACGGGCGTCGAGTGATGACGCCGCTTTGTGAGCTGAGTGCAGCTCGCTGATCCGAAAGCCGGTCAGGATCGCAGTCTCGATTGCCCGCACGAGTTGCGCGCGTCCGAGATGCGCCCGTGACGGGTCGAGGCTACGGCACCAGTCGCGCAGCACGGGCAACGGTTTCCCTTCCAGCTCGCTCTCCAGCTGCGCGCGCTGAACCGGATCAACTTCTGGCGCGTCGAACAACGGCTCGACGAACGCCTTGATGTAAAGCCCGGTGCCGCCGACAATCACTGGCGTTTTGTCGATCTCTGCGGCGGCTTCGATCCACTCCTCGGCCTCCGTTGCCCAGCGGGCGGCCGAGTATCGCTCGTCCGGCTCGACGACGTCGACGCCGTAGTGCGTGGCGCGCGCGCAATCGTCTCGTGTCGGCTTGGCGGTGCCGATGTTGAAATAGCAATAGATCTGACGCGAATCGGCGCTCACAATCGCGGCGTCCTGCTCCGCTGCCAACTCCAGCGCGATCGACGACTTTCCCGCCGCCGTCGGGCCGCAGATTATGCGGAGGTTAGCGCCGGCCAAAGCGGCGCTCGACTTCGTCCCAGGTGAGGTGAATAATCGTCGAGCGACCGTGGACGTCGTGCGCGGGAAGGGTCGTATCGCGGAGCGCCGCAAAAAGTGATCGCATCTCGCCCTGGGACAGCTCTTCCCCCGCTTTGATCGCCGCTTTGCAGGCAACGGTCGCGGCGAGCCGCTCGTGCTTGGAAGCAGTCCCGGCGACGCGGTCGCCCGTCAGCGCATCGAGCGTCTCGCGCAGACAGCGCTCGGCATCGAATCGG
>JBKPDS010000180.1:0-3867 GCA_046727995.1 Gemmatimonadota bacterium | reverse complement strand
AGCGTCGTCCAGACGTCGCCACCCAGATCGACGTACTTGCCGCGTGAGTCGCGGATTCTCTTGAGACCCTCGGGCTGGCCGCGGAGCGGCAGGCCAACGGTGACGTAGCTCTCCGGCTTCTTCGGACAACCCGCGTGCGGATTCGCCCGCGTTCGTGTGGCTCCCCGACGCGGCGGCGGTGGCGGCGGCACCTTCACCCCAGCGCACTGCGGATAATTGAACGGACTTCCCTCCGGCACGCCCCTCATGTTCAGAATCGCTTTTCGATTCTCCGCGATCTGATCGATCGCCGTCTGCTCGGCGCGGCCGAAGTACAACTCCGGCGCGGCACCCTGCACACCGGCACCGAGATCAGGATATCCGTTTCGCGTTCCATAAGGACGCGGATCGTAGCGCAGCTCGTCGATGTGACGGGGATATTCGTCGTCCCCCGCATCGAGCTGGGTGCGCACGACAGCAGCGAAGACCTCGGAATCGGCGCGGATCAGCGTCATCTCTTCCTCGTGAGACGCGGGGCGCGGCGCATAAATCCGCGGCGGCGGATCGGGCTCCCCGGCGCTGGGAACAGATCGGCAGGCGTTCGCCGTCAAACAGGAAGTAAGGATAAAGGCGAGTAGCATTGGACGACGGGCGTTTGTCATTCGACTAAAAGCCTTTTGCACAAAAGAGGCCCGGCCGCCCGACCGCCCGGGCAAGAAACCCGGACTGACGATACAGTTTGCAACGTTGATGGATGATAAGTTTTGGTCGCACCCTGAACTGAGTCCAAATCGTGCCAAAGTCCAACACCCTCGTGCGCAAGAAACCAGCGCGGAAAACTGCGACAAAATCACAATCGGCGACAAGTCGCGTGGCTGCAGCGGACATGCCCCCCGAACAATTCCGCGAGATCGGCCACTCGCTGATCGATTCGATCGCGGATTTCTACTCGCACCTGCCAAC
Organism: Gemmatimonadota bacterium; assembly: GCA_046727995.1. Classification (GTDB taxonomy): domain Bacteria; phylum Gemmatimonadota; class Gemmatimonadetes; order Gemmatimonadales; family Gemmatimonadaceae; genus UBA4720. The sequence goes on along the minus strand of JBKPDS010000180.1, from coordinate 2,925 downwards.
GGCGTCGACGGCGTCGCCGCTCCTGCCCGACGCGATGCGCGCCAGGCTCGGGAAGCGCGACATGCCGGAGAAGGGCAACGACATCGCGCCGGTGCTCGACAAATTCAGCAAGCTTTTCTTCGAACACTCCACCCACAACGGCAGCCCGCGCTTCTGGGGCTACATCACATCGTCGGCGGCGCCGATCGGCGCGCTGGGCGATCTGCTGGCGGCGGCGGTCAATCCCAATTGCGGCGCCTGGGCCCTGTCGCCGATCGCCACCGAGGTCGAGAACGAATGCATCCGCTGGCTGTCGCAGTTCATGGGACTGCCAGGGAAGTGGGACGGCGTCCTCGTCAGCGGCGGCAACATGGCGAACATCGTCGCCTTCATCGTCGCCCGAAGAGCGAAGGCAACGTGGGACATCCGTCAGAAGGGATTGGCCGACGCCGAGAGTCGGCGGCTGGTACTATATGGATCCGCCGAGATGCATACGTGGATCAACAAGGCGGCCGACCTATGTGGCTTGGGGACTGACGCTGTTCGCTGGATCGCGACTGACAAAGAGCACCGTCTGCGGCCCGATGCTTTGCGCGAGGCCATCAAGGCTGACCTGGCGGCAGGTCTCTTTCCGTTCATGGTCTGCGGCACTGCCGGCTCCGTCGGGACCGGCGCGATCGATCCCCTTCCCGAGATCGCGAAGATCTGCAAGGAATTCGATCTCTGGTTCCACGTCGATGGCGCGTACGGCGCGCCGGCTGTCGCTCTCGACAACGCCACGGCTGATCTCAAAGGACTGCGACTCGCCGACTCGATCGCCATCGATCCGCACAAGTGGTTGTACGCTCCGCTCGAGGCGGGTTGCACGCTCATTCGCAATCGAGACGACCTGCACGATGCCTTCGCCTCCAAGCCGTCCTACTACCAGTTCGACGACAACGAAGGCCAGGAGGTGAAAAACTATTACGAGTATGGCCCGCAGAATTCGCGTGGCTTCCGTGCGCTCAAGATCTGGCTCGGATTCCAGCAGTCGGGAGCGAGCGGTTACCGTCGCATGATCGCCGACGATATCGATCTCGCCCACCGACTCTATGATTTCGTCGGCAAGCAGGAGCTGCTCGAGCGAGGCACGGTCTCGCTCAGTATCGCCACCTTCAGATTCGTTCCCGCTGATTTACGCAAACGATCGATGGAGGCGGGCGCCGTCACCGATTATCTGAATGAGCTGAATGCCCGGATCGCGACGGCGTTGCGTCTGAGTGGTCGGGCATTCGTGTCGAACGCCCACATCGGCGATCGCTACATGCTGCGCGCGTGCATCGTGAACTTCCGCACAACGCTGGCCGACGTCGAGCTGCTGCCGAGACTGATCGTGGAGCTCGGGCAGAAGCTCGACCGGCAAGTCAGACCGGCGGGTTTGAAGTAGCGTTTACATCACGACGAGGCCACGACAACGCGATGTCCTCAGCGGTTGTCGTACTCGTCGTGGCGGCGCCACCACATGCCTTTCTCGTTGCGTCCCTTGGGCGCGCGATCGAGCCACTGATACATGCCCCAGAGTCCGTCCACTCCACGCGCGAAGGCGGAGTAGGTGTGATAGACAACCCCGTCCTCGAGCGCGAAGGCGCTCATGCCCGGCCTCTCGCGGATATACGTGGCGATGTCGGTTCCGGTCATGAACGCGTTATCGGCGACAGGGTCGCCTGACATGCTGGTTATGATCTTCTCGTCGCCGTGCCACGGCGGCTCGCGCCGGTAGTTGTATTCGATGTCTCCGTCGCGCTGTTCCTCTTTGGTGAATGAGACGTCGAAGTCGAAGTTGAAGTCGCCTTCGAACGAGGACGCCCAGGGAAACGTCCAACCCATCCGGTCCTTGTACGCCTGAATCTTCGCGAACGGCGCCCGCGACACCGACCACAGCATCACATCATGGTTGGCCAGGTGAACCGCGAACCCGTTGAAGCCGTCCGCGATCGTCGAGCACGTCGCGCAGCCCGCGGTGTAGTCGGGCCCGAACATGTGGTGATACATGAGAAGCTGCGAGCGCCCTCGGAAGAGGTCTTTCAGCGAGGCTTTCCCGTCGTCGGTCTCGAATCGGTACTCCTTGTCGATCCGCACCCAGGGCAGTTCCCGCCGCTGCCGCGCCAGCTCGTCACCGCGCCGGGTGTGCTCCTTCTCCGCCTCGAGCAGCTTGACCCGCGCTGCCAGCCATTCTTCACGTGTTCCGGTTTTCTGCGTTGTCATCGATTCTCTCTCGTTCATCGGTTTTTGTTTTCGTCGCGGTCGTCCTCGACGAAGGCCTGCAGTCGACTAATCGCCTGGTCCCAATCACTGGAGATCTGATCGAGAGCTCGGCGAGCTTTCTCGAGACGCTTCGGCTCCAGCTCCCAGATCGTTTCGCGCCCGCGGCGGGAATCTCTCACCAGACCAGCGCGGCCGAGGGTGCGCAGCTGCTTGGTGACTGCCTGGCGAGTGACGCCGGTTCCCTCGCTGAGATGCGTAATCGAAAGTGGTCCCTCGACGCAAAGCCGGCCGACGAGGCGGGCCCGGGTATCGTCGCCGAGGGCGGCGAACACGGGTGCCACGTCGGCGAGCTTGAGCGCCGCACTACGTCCTCTCGACATACTTCACGATGTTCTTGATCTGTCCGGTCCAGCCGTCGTTGTTCATCCGGAATGCCTCGGTCCGGCGTGCCAGCGGAATCCGATCGAAACCCGACTCGACGATGGTAAGAGTGGTCTCGCCGTTCACCTCTTCGAGCATGAATTCGACGAGCGTCGTCGGTTCCTTGGAGTAATCCACCTTTGGATCGATCGGGTACGGGCTGTCTCTTATACACATCTGACGCTGCCGACGAACACCGTGACGTGGGGTGGTCGTGGTGGGGGGGGTGCGGAAACAGCGGGGGGGGGGGGGGGGGGGGGGGGGGGGGGGGGGGGGGGGGGG
>JBKPDS010000179.1:0-19569 GCA_046727995.1 Gemmatimonadota bacterium | reverse complement strand
CGGCGAAGATTACATCTCCCCTCAGGATATCGAGACGGCCGCCGCTTACTTCGATCGTCGACTCTCGTAGCGAGAATCGAACTGGAGTTTCATGATCGCCCTTATCGTCTTCGCTCAGATCGCAGCATCACCGTCGCCTGGCGTGATCCGCTTCAACCAGCTCGGCTACCTCCCGGACGCGCCGAAGGTAGCTGTGTACTGTGCTCTGCAACCGACACAGCTCCAGAGCTTCACTGTGAGCGATGTGACTGGCAAGACAGTGTTGGAGCGTCGCGTGACTGCGAGCGCAGCGTTCGGTCCATGCGCCACCGCTGATAGGCTCGATTTCTCTTCGATCAAAAAACCGGGAGTCTATCGCATTACCGTTGGGTCCGTCACGTCTCCGCCGCTCCGGATTCGAACCAACGCTTACGCCGGCGCGGCCGACACTCTCCTCTACTACATGAGGGAGCAGCGTTCAGGCTATAACCCGTTGTTCAAGACAGTCGTGCATACCCGTGACGGAATCGTCGTCGACGACTCAGCGCGCACCGGCAAGTTCGTCCCCGTCACCGGCGGTTGGGCGGATGCATCGGACTACCTGCAGTACGTGATGACATCGGCCAACGCCAGCTTCGTGATGCTGATGGCATACCGCGACCACTCCGGCGCCTTCACAGATCACTTCGACTCGCGCGGCTTGCCCGAAGCGAACGGGATTCCCGACATACTCGACGAAGCACGACATGGTCTCGACTGGCTGGTGAGAATGTTCCCGTCGGATTCGGAGATGTACAACCAGCTGGGCGACGACCGCGACCACACTTACTGGGATCTGCCGACTACTGACTCGGCTGACTACGGCTGGGGAAAGGGGAAGGAGCGACCCATTTATCCCTGCACTGGAAAACCGCAGGGATTGTTCAAGTACAAGAACAGATCGGATGGATTTGCATCTACGGCGGGGAAGTACGCGTCGACTTTTGCTCTGGCAGCTTCGCTCTACGCGAAGCCAGATCCGGCATTCGCCGCAAAGGTTCGTCAGAAAGCTTTAGCTGCGTACGCCATCGGCAAGAAGTTTCCCGGCGTCTGCCAAGGCGCACCCGGTCGAGCACCTTATTTCTACGAGGAAGACAACTGGGTCGACGACATGGAGCTCGGCGCGGCGGAGCTGTACGCGCTGACCCGCGATCGCAAATATCTACGCGACGCGCTCGAATACGCTTCCCGCGAGCCGGTAACTCCGTGGCTGGGCGCCGACACCGCGAAACACTACCAATGGTATCCATGGCACAACAACGGACACTACGAGATCTGGAAAAACGCGAATGCTGCTGACCGCAAGATCGTCGCGCAATACTACCGGAAGGGACTCCAGGCAGTAGTCAATCGGGCGCAGAACGGATTTCGCATCGGGATCCCGTTCATCTGGTGCTCCAACAATCTGATGGCATCCTTCGCTACCCAGGCGTACCTCTATCGGAGGATGACGGGCGACAATCAGTTCCGCGAATACGAGCAGGCCGCGCTCGACTGGCTGTTCGGCACAAATCCGTGGGGCATGTCGATGGTGATTGGGCTGCCGCACGACGGTGTTTTCGCGCGTGATCCGCACTCTGTCGTCGCCCATGAGATGCACGTCGAGCTCACCGGAGCTCTGCTCGACGGCCCCGTCTACACTTCGATCTACAAGCACCTGCTCGGCATCAGCCTGCACGATCCCGACGAATACGCTCCTTTCAATGTCGGTTTCATAGTCTATCACGATGACGTCGGCGACTACTCGACTAATGAGCCGATCATGGATGGCACCGCCAACCTGAGCTACTTGTTGGCGGCGATTGCCGACCGCCAGCACTGAGCGCAGATGCCGGAGCTGCCGGACATTACGGTCTACATCGAAGCGCTCGAGTCGCGCATCGTCGGTCAGACATTGGAAAGAGTACGCATCCCGAAGCCATTCCTGCTGCGCTCGGTTGATCCACCGATCACCGCGGCAAATGGAAAACGTGTTACTGGCATTCGGCGAATGGGAAAGCGCATCGTCCTCGAGCTCGAGGACGATCTTTTTCTGGTCATCCACCTCATGATCGCCGGACGTCTGCGCTGGGTTCCGGCGGGTGCGAAAGTTCCCGGCAAGTTCGGTCTGGCTGCCTTCGATTTCGCGAACGGGACGCTGATTCTTACTGAAGCAGGTTCGAAGCGACGCGCGTCACTATGGCTTGTGCGCGGCGAAGAGTCACTCGCGCAGTTCGATCGCGGCGGTCTCGAGGTTCTGGATGCCAACCTCGAACAATTCACCGAGCGACTGACGAGAGAAAAACACACCCTGAAACGGTCGCTCACCGATCCACGACTTTTCAGCGGTATCGGCAACGCCTATTCCGACGAGATCTTGCATCGCGCCAGGCTGTCGCCGGTGAAGCACACCAATCGTCTCACCAATGAAGAGATCAACGGACTCTTCGATGCCACGCGAGCGATCCTCGTCGAGTGGACCGACCGTCTACGCCGCGAGTCTGGCGACGACTTCCCCGCCAAGGTCACGGCGTTCCGCGAGGAGATGGCGGTCCACGGGAAATACAGACAGCCGTGTCCCGTCTGCGGCACCCCCGTCCAGCGCATCCGTTACGCCGACAACGAAACCAACTACTGCCCGCGCTGCCAGACGGAGGGCAAGCTGCTGGCGGACCGGGCCTTGTCGCGTTTGCTCAAGGGGGATTGGCCCAAGTCGATTGATGAATTGACGTGGAGCTGAGAGGGACGAGGGGCGAGGGGCGAGGGAAGCTAGAGACGGATGCCTCTATCGCTTGGTATCTCTTCCGCCCTCGTCCCTCGCCCCTCGCCCCTCGCCCCTCAAATGGTTCCCGCATTGACCCACTTCACTACCCGCGGCGGCTCATAAGCCTCAAATCTCGCCAATAACTGCTTCGGGTCGGATTCGACGATTACCATCGCCCGGTGCACTTCCCGCACGAACTTTTCTTCCACCGCGCGATCGAGGAACTTGAGCAGCGGATCGAAGTAGCCGGCGATGTTGAGCAAGCCGCACGGTTTGTCGTGGACGCCGAGCTGCGCCCAGGTCCAGATCTCGAAGAATTCCTCCAGCGTTCCGATGCCGCCGGGCAGCGCGACGAATCCATCCGACAGCTCCGCGATCACCGCCTTACGATCGTGCATCGAATCGACGATCCGCAAATCGGCCAGCGCTGTGTGCGCTACCTCGCGCTCGACCAGCATCTTCGGAATCACGCCGATGATATCGCCGAGATCGTCGAGCACGGCCTCGGCGAGTGCAGCCATGATGCCGACGCTGGACCCGCCATAGACCACACCAATTCCGCGCTCACACAACAGGCGGCCGAATTGGCGGGCGCCTTCGACGTAGTCGGGCCGCGCACCGGGGTTGGACCCGCAAAAGACTCCCAGCCGGCGAATCTCGCTCATGTGGATGGCCTCATCGCCGCGGCCATGTTGACGCCCAGCCCGGCGAGTGATTGACCGCCGTCGCAGACAACAACTGCGCCGGTGATGAATTTCGCCGCGTCACTCGCTAAGAACAGCGCCAGATCTGCGATTTCGCCCTTGGTGGCGAATCGCTGCAGCGGAATGCTACGCGTGAACTGCTTTCTGATCTCCGGCGTTGGTGCCAGCCGTCGCATACCTTCGGTGTCGTCGACGGCGCCCGGCGCGATCGAATTGACGCGCACTCCTTCGGGTCCCCACTCGATGGCGAGACATTTCGTCAGCATATCGACTCCCGCCTTGGCGGCGCAGACGTGCGCCTGCATTGGCATCGGTGTGAAGGCCTGCATCGCCGAGATGTTGATGATGGATGCGCCGGGCCGGCGCAGATATTCGAATACAGCGCGGCAAGTGTTGAACGTCCCGAGCAGGTCGATGTCGACGACGGCCTTGAACCCATTCGACGACATGCCGAGGGCCGGCGCGGGAAAATTCCCGGCAGCACCGCAGACAACGAGATCGATCTCACCATGCGCATCGCGGGCGGATTTCAGCGCTGTGGCGAGGGCACCGTAGTCACGGACATCGGCCGGATGCGCGGATGCCACTCCGCCCGCCTTCCCAATGTCGGCCACCGCCGCGTCCAACTTTTCTTTGGTGCGGCCGATCAACGCCACTTTGGCACCGTGATCGGCAAAACGTCGGGCGATGGCGAGATTGATGCCGCTGCCGCCACCGGTGATGACGGCATTCTTTCCTGCCAATAGTTTGCTTGCGAATGTCTCGGCCATGAGGCGAGGGAGGAGGAAGCGGGAAGCGGTATTGCGAACCGCAAACCTACCTATGGTGCCAAGTTGCGAAAAGTGCTAATTGTCTTCCGATGCCCGCTTCCCTCGTCCCTCGTCCCTCGCCCCTCCTAATTCTCGCACTTTGCGCTTCTGCCGGCTGCGCCACCGTCCTGAACACCGGCGGATCCGACACCGGCGCGACAGAAAGCTCGCTGATGCAGGCCGATCGGGATTTCGCCGCCGCCACTCACACGCGAGGCATTGATGGCTGGATGTCCTTCTTCGCCAGCGATGCAATCCGCATTCGTTATCGCGACAACATGGTGAAGGGATACGACGCGGTTCGCAAATTCGACCTGCCCAACATCTCCGACACTACCGTCACTCTGAACTGGGAACCGACCGACGCTTACGTCTTCCGCGCCGGATCGATTGGATCGACGACGGGCACTTACTCGGTGATCAGCAGACGAACCGCCGATGCCGGCAAAGAACTTCAGCGCGGGAGATACGTTACGATCTGGCGGCGCGAGAACGGCCGTTGGCTCGTGATCATGGACACCGGTTATCCGGAGCCGGCGCAAAGTCGCTGAAAAAGAAAACCCCGTACCCTTGTGGGGTACGGGGCTGGCTACTGGTGGCCCACCCGTCCTACAAGCTCGACCAGTAGCACCGTCCTGCAGAGCCGGAGGGGTGATTCCGGGCTTCAGGAGATTAGACTCACCCTACGGCAAAAGGGTTTAAAAGATTCTTGTAAATTTTGCGGACGGGTTGACTCGGGGTTCCTTCGGGAGTCTTCCGTTTGTTTTTTACGCTTGGCCGCGCCGTTTCCGCGTCGTTCCAAGCGTCAGATCACCCGTCGACGAGAAGAGTTGGTCCACGGCGGCACCCGACAGAGCGGCGACGGTATCCCTGCTCAGGGAAAGTTTGGTGGAACCTCGACTCGGCGTCTCCGTGATCAGTCCGGCCGACCGCAGCGCGTGAACGTGGTGCGTAATCGTCGGCTTCGAGACCTTGAGACTTCTTGCCAGCTCGGCGGAGGTCGTCGGCGTTCTCGCCAGTATCGATGCGATCGCGTAGCGAGTGGTATCGCCGAGAGCGCGAAAAACAGATTCGGCGTTGATCTCTCTTGCCGGCCTGGAAGCAAGAGTCTCTCGTGCGCGTGACTCGTCGCCGATTTCGTTGGCAGCTTCGACGTCACGAGTGATCGGCAAATACACTGTCACACGCCGCGAGCTCGTCTCGTATTTCGTCCACAGTCTGCGCGTGTTGAAAGCGGACGGAACTATGTAGCAGCGATCGATGCGATCGTAGGCGATCGCCGGGCCCGACTTCGGTCGAATCTCTTTGGCGCCGTCATCGAACGTCACCGGAAGATTGAGCTCCTGTTCCAGCTCCGCCGGTGACCGTTCCTCCCGGAGGTCTCTTAGTCGAAACGATTCTGCCCGCAGACTCGGTTCGAGCAAAGTCCAATCGCCTCTGAAACCGGTTTCCCAGAATCTTTGCAGGACGAGAGCGAGCTCCTGTCGGTACGACTGCGGCCGCGACAGCAATTCATTGATTGCTCGCGATGAAGGCGATACCGGGTCGTATGGCTTTAGTCCGAAATGAGTCAGCAGCTCCGCGCCCGGCAGTTTCTCGTCGGTGACAAAATCCTCGAGCGCGCTCTTGCGATTGACCAGCGCGTCGACGGTGTCACGGTTGTGAAAAATTCCGGAGACGATGTTTCTCTTGAGATAATCGACGCGCATTTCCCGAATCGTCGACAGCAGTTCGTCGAAGGAAACCTCGCCCGGCACGTCCTGAATCGCATCAGCGAGGAGTGGCCAGAAGATCGGCAGCGGCGCAATCCGTTTTGTAGTCCGCTCGAAATCAGGCGGGAGCCGGCGAAGCGCCTTTTCTTTCCACGATTCGAGCGGAGTGTGAGCGCTGCTGGTGAGAGTATACAGCGCATAGAACACGTCGAAGCGCGGCGTGACCGCGAACTCTATCCGGAGGGATCCATTGCGGGCCATGTTAGCTAACAAGCTAACATCTTACTCGTAGGAGCGTGGGCGGCGGATCGCGAAAACCCCGTTGGTCATGTCGATCCGCACTATCCCGCTGTTCCAGACGTCTCCGCCAAGCACACCATCGAGTGAGGCCAGGACCTGATAGACGGGCGCGCGCACGAATGCGCCTCTGAACAAAATCGGGAATCCTCGCACCAGCACCTTCAGATCGGGGAGTACCGGCGCACGCAACGACACCTCGCCGCCCAGTCCGCCCACGCGCCGGCTTTCCATTCTTGCCGGCTGGATCTGGAGCTTGTCGAGCAGTGTCTCCGTCACGAACGTCAGCTGCGCTCCGGTATCGAGACCGAAATGCAGCGGGACTCCGTCGGTGCTCATGATTTGGATCACCGGCAGGCCCACCCAGAACATGTTTCGCTTGGGATCTGGTCGCGATGTCGCCGGATTGCGCAGCCGCAGAATGCCATCGCCGTAATCCAGCTCCATATCCAGCTGTCGGATGATGTCGAAGCCAATGATGCCATCGATTTTCACCGGCGATGTCGGGCCTGTCTGTCTCGGCTCTCGCATTTGCATCATCGATTCGTTGACGATCATCGCCGGCGCATTATCGACTTCGAGCGGACCGATGAGTAGCTGCGGAATGAGCGCCGGCTGTGCCCGCACTCGTCCGGTACTGGTGACGATCTCGAGGGTGTCCTTCACCAGCGGCGAAACACCCAGATCTCCCGCGACATCCGACGCCAGCATCGTCAGGCTCGAGCCCGTATCGAGCCAGAAGTTGTAATCCCTGTCATGGATTTTGACGGGAACGAGCGGAGTCCCGACCGCAGTGATCGACATCTGCAAACGGCCAGTCGACGACCGGAAGGTGAACACCTTGGCGGGCACGTTTTTGAACGCATCCGCCCACAGTTCGATGCTGGCCAGGTCATGGATGTCGGCGAATGGCTGGGTCGGCTCGGTCTTGAGCGCAGCGAGAGTTTGCCATTTCTCCTGGTACTGGAGTGTCGCCGTATAGACGACGCGCGACCCAGCCCGGATCACCGAATCCGTTGCCGATGTGCGCAGTTTGGCAAAGCGTCCCTCCGCTTTTTCGATGTCACCCGACATCAAATCGCCAAGTGCTTCCGCGAATTCCGTTTCTGAGGGTGTGCGCGCGGCGGTGACTGCATCCGCGGGATGTAGTTCAGCGAGCGCTTCCCAGTAGCTGATATGGCGTGCAGGCCGTGCAGCACTGGAGTGAACGCAGCCGGCAACGAGCACCGGCAACAGCATGACCTGTGCGTTAACTCTCATCGGACTCCATTATTCCGAGCACAAGCTAGGGTGCTGCACACCGATATTCCACACGGATTGTGACCGTCGAACCCCGTATTGGGTGCGCCGGCTGGGCGATTCGCCGCGAGCATTCTGCACAGTTCCCCCAGGTTGGGGCTCACCTGCAGCGGTACGCGACCCGTTTCAATTGCGTGGAGATCAATTCCTGCTTTTATCGCCCGCATCGGTTCTCTACTTACGCTCGTTGGGCGGCGTCGGTTCCCGAGGACTTTCGCTTCGCCGTCAAGCTGCCGAAAGTCATCACCCACGAACTCCGGCTGGAGGGAGCCACAGCACCGCTCGATCAGTTTCTGGGTGAGACCTCCGGACTCGGCGCCAAGCGTGGTCCGATCCTGATACAGTTACCGCCCAGTTTCGCCTTCGACGCGGCGACCGCAGAATCGTTCTTCACGGAGTTGCGGAATCGCTACGATGGAGACGTCGTCTTCGAGCCGCGCCACGAGACGTGGTTCAGCGCGGAAGTCGAATCGTTGTTACGCCAGCAGCGAACTGCCCGGGTTGCCGCGGATCCGGCACGTGTGGCCTCGGCCGCCAAGCCGGGCGGCAATGACGGGCTTGCCTATTACCGACTCCATGGCTCTCCGCGCGTCTACTACTCGGCTTATCCGCGTCAAACGCTGGTGGAGGTTGCGCGCGCCATCGGGGAGGCCACCGCCCGAGGAATCGCTACGTGGTGCATCTTCGACAACACCGCGCTTGGTGCCGCTACCAGTGATGCCCTGACCGTTAAGGACCTGATTGACAGCTCCTGATGCTGACCCCAGAATCTCTCCGCCCATCAACCAGAAACTGTACACCAAAGGAGCTAGTTCCATGGCATCACTGACCACCATTGGTGTTCTGGCAGCATCCGTGGCCGTCGCAGGACTTTCCACGAGCACGTCAATCAATCACGGCCGATCACTCACAGTGCCGGTGCATCGTGAAGCCGTAGCAGCCGCCAAGCCGCGCGTGGTGCACGTCTCCGGCGAGGATTTCAAATTCGATGCACCGGACATAATTCCCGCCGGTCTCACCGAGTTCAGATTCCTCAACAAAGGGCCATCGCTCCACCACATGGCGATCGTGAAGCTGACAGATGGCAAGACAGTGGATGATCTGCGCGCCGCCCTCGCCAATCCTGGCCCGCCACCGGCATGGGTCAAGAACATGGGCGGCCCCAACGCACCTGACCCGGGGCTCGAATCGAACGCGACGTTGATGATGCAACCCGGCAACTACGCCCTCATCTGCTTCGTCGACCTCGGCGGACCGCCGCATTTTGCCAAAGGGATGATTCGCCCGCTGCGAGTGGTGCCATCGAAAGTCACTGCTGCCGCACCGAAGGCCGACATCACCGCTACGCTCGTCGACTACAGCTTCAGGCTTTCATCCCCGATTCGCGCCGGCACGCACACCATTCGCGTCCGCAGCGCCGGCAAACAGCCTCACGAGATCGAGCTGGTCCAGCTGGCTCCCGGAAAATCTCTCGCTGACTTCATGAATTGGCTGCGGAAGATGGAGGGTCCGCCGCCAGGCAAGGCGCTCGGTGGCGTCTCCGGAATGGAGCCGGGGATCTCGGAGTACTTCACCTACAACTTCACTCCCGGCAACTACGCGTTGATCTGCTTTCTCCCCGACGCAGGAGATGGCAAGCCGCATTTTGTGCATGGAATGGTTCAGCAAATTACGGTCAAATAAGAAATCGCTAGAAGCAACTTTTATGGCGTAGTAAGAAGCGCCATCAACACCGGCACACTTTCATTCCCGCTGCGATCAACGGCGGTGATCGCAATTTCATCGGCCGCTCCGATCACAGGGCGCGGAATCATCAGAAACCGCTGCAGCCCGGGAACGACGTCGGTCGTCCAGTTGGTGCCGACTCGAGTCTGCACCACCCATTGCCAGACCGCTTCCGTGCCCTGTGGCTGCAGCGAGACTGTGTTGTTGCCGGTGGTCGCGTCGCGGCCGACGCGCACGACCGGCGCCAGTGGTGGAACGCTATCCAGCCAGGTCGATGCCGGTACGATCGCTTTCTCGGCGTAGGGTCCGGCGACCAGCTTCTGCGGAAGATTGTCCCGCCCGTACATGAAGCTGCGCATGCTGAAGAAAACGTTGCCGGTCGCGCCAGCTTGTGCGCGCGTGGCCGAGATCTGATCGAGCAGCTCCTGCGCATCCCATCCTTCAGGAGTTCCCGTCACCTTGTCCAGATAGTTGCCGGGCCAGATCTGTCTGCCCTTTGCATTCTGCCCGACCCACCATTTCAATAAAACCGGGAAACTCAACTCGGGCCGGTCTATCGGCCAATACAGCTGCGGCGTGAAGTAATCTCCCCAGCCATTCAGCAGCCACTTTCTCGAATCGCCGTACAGCTCGGCGTACGAATCAAAATGATTTCCACCGGTCTCCGGCGGATATCCGGGACGCCAGACACCGAATGGACTGATCCCGAATTTCACCCACGGTTTCGCCGCTTTGATGTCGACGTAAACTTCGTGGATCAAACTGTCGACGTTGGCCCGACGCCAATCGTCGCGGGAAAGACTTCCACCCGATCGCACGTATTTGCGCCAACTGGTCGCATCGGGAAAATCGATCACTCGTCCCCGGCGATCCTTCTCCTTGTACGGATAGAAGTAATCGTCGATGTGCACGCCATCGATGTCGTATCGCCGCACGACATCGAGTATCACGTCGATCGTGCGCTGACGAACCGCGGGCTCGCCCGGATCCATCCACAACATTTTCCCATAGCGCTTCACCAGCTCGGGATTGGTACGGCTGATGTGATTGGCGGACACCGGCGATTTCCCAGAAGGATGCCGCGCGCGATACGGATTGAACCACGCGTGCAGCTCGAGACCGCGTTTGTGGGCTTCGGCGACGGCGAATTCGAGTGGGTCGTACCACGGATTTGGCGCGCGGCCCATTCGCCCGGTGAGATACTCCGACCACGGCTCATAGGGAGATGCATACAGCGCGTCGCCCGCAGGCCGGACTTGCAGGATTACTGTGTTCAGATGCAGCGCCGTCGCCCGATCGAGGATGCCCAGCAGCTCGTCCTTCTGTTCCTGCGTCGACAGGCCCGGTTGCGACGGCCAGTCGATGTTCTCGACGGATGCTATCCACACTCCCCTGAACTCACGCCGAATCGGCGGTGGAGCAGTAAGGCTCTGTACGGAATTCACTTGCGACTGTCCGCAGGTACTGTCGACAACGGCGAGCACGAAAAGTGAAAGCACCAACACCAGCAATCGGTTTTTAGACATAGAACAACAATGTAAATGGGCCAGGCGTGAAACGGCTTCTCATCGCACCAGGTAGTTTCCCGAGGGAATCATGAGCATCTCCACCATCAATCCAGCCAATGGGAAAACTCTCCGTACCTTCGAGCCGTATTCAGCAGCGCGGGTGAGTGAAGTCCTCGACCGTGGCGTGGCGGCTTTCCAAAAACATCGCCGGACTTCCTTTGCCGAACGCGCTACCCGTATGCGTAAAGCCGCGGTGATTCTCAACGCGGAGTGCCGCGAGTTTGGCCGATTGATGACGGTCGAGATGGGCAAGCCAATCAAGGCGGCGATTGCAGAAGCGGAAAAGTGTGCTACCGCCTGCAGCTACTACGTCGAGAACGCCGAGAAATTCCTCGTCGATCAGCCCGTCCAGATGGAGGGCGGCAAAAGCTTTATCGCCTTTCAGCCGCTGGGTGTCGTGCTCGCCATCATGCCATGGAATTTTCCCTTCTGGCAGGTCTTTCGGTTTGCCGCGCCGGCACTGATGGCAGGCAACGTCGGCATCCTCAAACATGCCTCGAACGTTCCGCAGTGCGCGCTGGCCATCGAAGACATCTTTCGCCGCGCCGGATTCACCGAGGGCGCATTCCAGACTCTCCTCGTCGGATCCGATAAAGTGGAGAGCCTCATCGCCGATCCGCGCGTTGCCGCTGTAACTCTCACCGGAAGCGAAGGGGCCGGACGCTCAGTCGCCAGCGCCGCCGGCAAGAATCTCAAGAAATCCGTCGTCGAGCTCGGCGGCAGCGATCCGTTCATCGTGATGCCGAGCGCCGACATGGAATCCGCCGTGTCCACTGCAGTGACGGCACGGATGATCAACAATGGCCAGTCGTGCATCGCCGCCAAGCGATTCATCATTCACGAAAAGATCTACGATCAGTTTCTGGAGAAATTCGTCGCTCGCGTCTCGAAGGTGCGCGTTGGTGATCCGATGGACGAGCAGACAGAGCTTGGTCCGCTGGCGACCGCTGCCATCCATGACGATCTCGATCAACAGGTGAAAGCGTCGGTGGCCGCCGGTGCGAAACTTCTCACTGGTGGGAAGAAGTTGGAGGGCGAGGGATACTTCTACGCCCCGACCGTTCTCAGCGACATTCCGCCCAATGCACCCGCCGCGCAGGACGAGCTGTTTGGACCGGTGGCATCGGTCTTCAAGGCGAAGGATTTGAAAGACGCGATTCGCATCGCCAACGGTACGACTTTCGGACTGGGCGCCTCAGCGTGGACGCGTGACGCCGCCGAGCGCGATCAGTTCGTCGCCGAAATCGAATCGGGATTGTTATTCATCAACGGCATGGTTGCGTCCGATCCTCGTCTCCCCTTCGGCGGCGTCAAGCACTCCGGCTTCGGCCGCGAGCTCGGCGAATTCGGCATCCGGGAGTTCGTCAACATTAAGAGCATTCGTTTGATGAATGAGCGCAGGACAACCGAATCGGCTACGGAGTAATCAGATATCCATCACCAACTGGATGTCCGGATCGATTGCCGCTGCAGCGCTGTCTCGAGTTAGCCACGACACAACGAAGAAAACCAGGAAAGACGCCACCATCGCCACCGCCGAAGCAGTGACGCCCGCCGGAAATTGGAAAACCTTCCAGTAAGAAGCAGTCTCCAGGGCCAGTGTCACCAGCAAACCCGTCGCGATCGAGGCCATCGCGCCGGCACGAGTCGCGCCTTGCCAGTTGAGACCGACGGCAAGTGCCGGAACCAGGGTCGATGCGAACAACCCCCACCCAAAAATCCCGAGAAAGGCGACCATCGTCCCCGATTGCTGCGCCGTGATCGCAGCGGCGACCGCTATCAAAACGGTCGCCACTCGGCCCCACCGCAGCTCGTTGGTCACTCTGCGCCCGAATGCAATCGGTATGTCATGGGTGAAGATCGCCGCGCCGATATTAATGAAGGAATTCGCCGCACTCATCGTCGCCGCCGCCACGCCTGAAAAGACCAGAGCTGCGAGAACGATCGGCGTGACGTTGAGCAATAGAGTTGGCGTTGCCTGATCAGGACTCGTCAGCGGGGCAAGTCTTCCCGACAGTACGAATGCTTTGACGCCGACGCCGACGCCAAAGTACAAGAGCAAAACCAGGATCAGCCCCAGCGTTTTCAGCAGCGGATACCATTTGAGCTGTAATGGATCACGCAGCATGTAGTACTTATGCACCGCCTGCGGCTGACCCAGTGACCCCATCGAAAAAACGAAAAAGAACGAGAGTGCGGCAAGCGGGGTGAGTCGCCCCCATGGCCCGAGGAACGTGGGGTCGTGCGCGAGGATCGTCCTCGAGATTTCTCCCAGCCCGCCGCCGAAATTCAACACGAAGAGAAAGACGAGAACCGACGCCGCCGCCATCAGCGTGCCCTGAAAGACATCATTGTAAATACCGGCGAGGATTCCACCGGACGCGGAGTACGCCAGCGTGACGCCCATCCCGATCCAGATTCCCCAGCCCAGTCCGACGCCGAAGATGGAGTTGATGACGACTCCCATCGCCAGGGCATTCGTCGCCATGTAACCGACGATTCCGACCAGGATCGCAATTGCCGAAAGTCCCTGCGCGCCACACGACTTGTACCGAGCGCCAATCGCGTCCGGGATCGTGATCAGTCCACGCGCCTCTGCCAGCAGTCGCATCCGCTTTGCCAACACCCAGGCGCCCATGACGTTGGTGACAGCGGCAGGTAGCACGATGTACATCGCCCCAAGTCCGGCCGCGTAGATGAACCCTGGGCCACCGATGAACGCAAATCCGGAAACCGATACCGAGACCGAAGCCACTGTGAGTGCGATCAGTCCGATTCCCTTTCCGGCAACGAAGAAGTCGTTAGCCGTCCTCGTGCGCCGCGCCGCCCAGATGCTGATGGCGATGATCACCGCGAAGTACAGCGCGCCGACTGTGATGACGGCGGGCTGGGCCGCGTTCGGGAGGGCGACTTGCAGCAGCGCCGAGACCGCCCTCACTTCACTCATTCACGGAGAGCGTTTCGTTTTCCGATAGCGGAGCCAGATCGGAGGTTACGTATCTGCGGCCGCTCTCACGAACGCGCTCGACATCTTCCGCCGATAGCGTCAGCGTCTCGAAAGTCATCGCATACGCCACGGGAAGGACGATGATCGGCAACAGGCCGACGGCGTAGATCACGACCGCGGCACGCGCCGGCAATCCGAGCCAAAGCCTGCTGAGGGGACTCTCCGATGCCGGCAACGCCAGAGCGGCGCAAAAGCCAATCGCCAGAATCAGAATGACGAACGCAAATGGTATCTTTAAGCGACCAATTCCGCCCGCGCCACGCACGGCGCCAAGAATCATTATCGCACCCAGCGCCACCGGAATGCCGAGGGCCAGCAGCCACGGCGCCCAGGTCGGAGTTCCGTTACGGCTGAACGCAGCTCCATAGCCCAGCGCGATGGCAACGATCGACACGAACAGCGCCATGAGCGCGATGCGTCTAGTCACAGGAGTGCCAGCAATGCAAACGTGGCCAGCCAGTGCTCTCCCATGTAGTCGCCGGCGACCTGCGGGAGACTGGCAGCCAGATGCTTTTCGGCAGCCTCCAGTGCGACGCCTCGTCGTGGATCGCTACCCGGCCATGTTTGAGCGATTGACCGCCAGCACCAGGCGCGACTGAGATTCAGTCCGTCGAGGTGCGCGATCTTCCCATCGCTGCGATCGCTCACCTCCGCCGGCTGGAACAGCGTGGCGGGCTCGCGCACGGCGAGGCGTGGCAGAAAACGATCGAGCCAGGCGGAGAAATCTTCCGGCCCAAGAACCCGGCGCATGCACTCCGCTTCCATCAGTGCGCTGGAAAGAAAGTCGTCGCCGCCCGGCTCCCACGCCTGACAATCGACGTCGTTCCGAAACCAGGCCTGCGCCTTCGTTGTCAGTGCCTTACGGAGGCCGGCGTCGCTGGAGACATCGGCGTATTCCAGCGCCAGGGTGATGGCGAACGCGCTGTTGAAGTGAGTACCCACTCGAATCGGATACGTCGCCTTCGGCAGGAACGACTGAAAACGCTCGTTGAACGCGTCGGCCAACGGAGCGAGTGCAGCGTTCCACTTCTTCGCCATGGTTCCGTCGTGGCGACGCAGCTCCGCCGCCAGCATCAACAGCCAGCCCCAGCCGTAGGGCCGCTCAAATGTGGCAGTCAGCTTCCTTCCCAAATACCTCACTTCGGCTTTGGCCTTCGCCGAAGTGAGCTGTGCATCGAACAGCTCGCGAATCGCCGCCGCTTCCGTGATGTCGGGGAACAATCGCACGGTCGTGGCGAGCAGCCAGTAACCGTGCACGCACGAATGCCAGTCGAAGCTGCCAAAGAAAATGGGGTGCAGCTCCCGGGGTGATTTGAGGTCAGCTCGCTTGCCGAGGACGTGATCGAGCTTGTTCGGGTATTCGCGCGTGACGTGCGACAGCGCCAGACGCGCAAACTGCGCCGCGAGCTTCGGCGTCAGAGATGTCTCGATCAACGCCGGAAGACGAGAAAGTTCATCAACAGGATGTTCGCTCCGAGCAACAGGAGAGCCGTGGGAATCTGGACTTTGATCACAGCATTCTCATCTGGCAGCTCCAGCAACGCCGTCGGAACGATGTTGAAGTTCGCCGCCATCGGCGTCATCAGGGTGCCGCAAAAGCCGGACAGCATTCCAATCGCCGCCATGATCGTCGGATCGCCGCCGAACTTCTGCACGATCAACGGCAGGCCGATCCCCGCGGTCATCACCGGAAACGCCGCAAAGGCGTTTCCCATGATCATGGTGAAGACAGCCATACCGATGGCGTAGGTAGTCACAACCGCGAACGGACGATCGAGAGGAATCCACTTCTGTGCAATTCCGGAGACGACGTTGCCGACGCCCGCGATCGCAAACAACGCTCCGAGCGCGGCGAGCATCTGCGGCAACACGGCCGCCCAGCCTACCGCATCGAGCAGCCGTCGCGCTTCGCGAATCGGCGCCGATAGCCGCGGTCGGAGCATCACCATTCCGATCGTCAACGCGACGATGGTGGCAATTGCCAGCGAGATCACCGTAACCTGCTTCACATCCACCAGCGGCGCGCCGTTGATCGTGATCCGTTTGAATAACACGGTTCCCAGCACTGTCACTATCGGTATCGCCAGCGCTGGAACAAAGAGCTTGTTCCCCCAGCGCTGCGCGCTGGCTTCGCGTTCCTGGCGCGTCTCACCTTCACCCTTCCCCTGGCCAAGCCCGCGAATGCTCGCCGCCAGCACCATCGCAATCACCAGAAAGCCATTCACCAGATCGGGGAGATACGATCCGGCGAGAAACGTCACTGCGTAAATCCCCCAGAATGCAGTGTTATTCAAGCGCCGCGGATTCGTCGTATCGCGTGCGTTCACCACAGCCACGCCAAACATCATCAAGCCGCTCAGCCAGTAGATGTGCTCGAGTGTGATCACGCGTCTTCCGTTTTACTTTCGATCTCGGCGCGCAATTTCCGATCGAGCAGCAGCAGGCGCGTGCAGTGGATGATCAGCGCGCAGACCGCGGTTGGTATCGCCCAGATGGCGAGCTCGGTTGGCTCGACGTGTATCCCATTCTGGTCCAGAAATCCGCGGATCAGCAGAATCGAGCCAATCGCGATGAAGATGTCCTCGCCGAAAAACAGAGCGATGTTGTCCACCGCTGCGGCGTTGGCCCTGATCCGATATCGCGTCTTCTGGGGCAGGTCGCCGAATTTGTTTTCCGCGGCGCCCTCGGCCATCGGTGCGATCAGCGGTCGCACCATCTGCGCATGCCCGCCAAGCGAGGTCAGGCCAAGTGCAGCAGTGATCTGACGAATCGCGAAATAAGCAAGCAGCACGCGCGAAGTCGTCGCCGTCTGGAGTCGGGCGATTACTGCCCGCGCCCGCTCCTTCAGTCCGGCGTGTTCCAGCAGTCCGATCACCGGCAGCACCAGCCAGACGATGGCCACGTAACGACTGGTGATGAACGCCTTGCCGAACGCCGCCACCACTTCTAATGGTCCCAGCCCGCCGGCTATACCCGTTGCCAGCCCGGCAACTGTCACCACGAGCAGCGGATTTATTCGCAGAACAAATCCAATGACGACTATTACTATCCCGACGAGGGAGAACATGGGCACATAAACTAGCACCCGGCGTTATGTTGATGCTCGTACGACTATGTCACGTCACTCTTTGCGCTCGATCTTTCTCGCCTCGCTCTTCCTGACACCCGGAGCGGCACGCGGGATTTCCCCGGCGACCGACACCGTCACGGTCGGCGTGACCGACACTATTCACGCCGCGAGCGATCCGACGCAGACTTACGCCCTTTTCCTTCCGTCGCACTACAACGCCACGCGGCGTTGGCCGCTGCTCATACTGATGGATCCACGCGGCCGGGCGATGCTGCCGCTCAAGCTCTTTCAGGCGGCGGCGGAACGGTACGGCTACATCCTCGTGAGCTCTTACCAGACGCAGAGCGACGGGCCGATCGAGCCGAATGACAAGGCAGTCAACGCCATGGTCGCCGACGCCCAGGCGAAATTTTCCGTCGATACCCGACGCTTCTACTTCGCCGGCTTCTCTGGAACGGGACGACTGGCCTGGTACTATGCCTATTCAATTCCCTCGAACACGGCTGGGATTGTCGAGGTCGGAGCCGGGCTTCCGGAGCCCGGCCTGTTGCTGCGAGAAAGGATTGCGGGTGATTCTGCCGCTCCTTTCGCCGTCTTTCTGAGCGTTGGGTCCCACGATTTCAATTACGAGGAGGTTCGCGCTCTCGACGCGAAGTTGAAGGTGTTCGCCATTCGGGATCACCTCGAGATCTTCGATGGAACGCACAGCTGGCCGCCCGACTCCGTTTGCGCCGATGCCCTGACCTGGATGCAGCTGCAGGCAATCCGAGATGGTCGCCTCGCCGTCGACCGTCCGTGGGTCGACTCTCTATTCGCCGCTCAGGGGCGACGTGCCGACGATCTCGTCAGCGTGGATCGTTACGCCGCATTTCTTCTGTACCAGCAGCTGGAATACGACTTCGCGGGCATTCACGACATCGCGGGGGTGAAGCTCGCCAGCGAGCGATTTGCCGGCTCCGAGTCGGTCAAACGCACGGTGGGCCGGTTAGCAGCGTTCTCTGCCGCCGAACAATCCTTTCACGAACGGGAAGATTCTTTCTTTTCCGATTTCGCCAAAAACCCGGCGCAGGGAACGGAAAAGCTTCGCAGTGTTCTCGATCTCGATGCGCTACGCGATCGGGCTGCCCAGACGAGAGACACCCTCGACGCCGCCGCTGCCTCGCGCCTCCTCTCCTCAGTCTTCGTTCGCGCATCGTTCTACGAGCCGCGTCGCTATCTGGCCCAGGGTGACACGTTGACAAGCCTTCGCTTGTACGCGTTAGCGCAATCGATCCATCCCGACGACGCGCAACTATGCGCGGAGCGCGATCATCTGTTCCGCGTATACGCTCAGACGAAATCCCTCCCCCGCGAGCTGGGCTGCGAGTCCGCGTCGAAGGCACGGGCTCCGAATTGACGCTGCGGATTCCACGAATGCTTTTCGTCGCGCGCCTCGCGCAGCCAGGCGTAAAGCGCGTCGTAGACCACAAACCCGTGGCGTAGCTGTTCGTGGTCGTCACTGAACAGTCGCGATAAGCCGAGCGAGACAGCCAACAGCCCGGCACACTGTGGCGCCGCATCCAGCTTGTCGGTGTCCGCGCCGCGAACTATTCGCGCCAGGGCAGCAAGCGACTGGTCCTCGAGGTGGTACTTGGCAAGAAACGCATCGAAGCTGCACAGCGGTCCCTCGTGCGATAGCTCGACACCTTCGACGTCGTAAGGAATAGCGCCGGTCTCACGCGCAACTTTAGCCACGTCGGTCGGCGGCACGAATAGAAATTCCGGATCCTTGTCGATGAATCTCGCGATCAGCCACGGACACGCGACACGATCGATCTTGGGCCGTTCCCTCGTCACCCATTTCATACATTCCTCCCTGACTACTTACTGAAAAATTGGTACAGATCGTCGAGCAGGGCGGCGCCCCGCTCCAGTCTCTTCTGATCGGTGGCGTTCGACTGCACGATTCCGCGAATCAAGGCAGCTGTGCCGGCAGTCTCGGGGCGATTGAACCGATCGTCCTTGAAATCGACGTCGTGGACTACCTCGCCGATCGCCCGCAACCCCCGATCCTTCAGCGCAAAGCGCCGCACCAGCGTCTGGAAGGTGCAATCCTCGCCGATGTGGGTGTATTCGGCATCGAACATGTCGAAGCGCAACTCTTCACCTTTCGGCCGGTAGCCCCGGGCGGCGACGAACTTGAATCGCGCTTTCTTGTCTATGAAGCGACGTATCAGCCAGGCGCTGGCAATACGGTCGACGTGCACATCTTCCCGCGTCACCCACGTGCGTCCCGGCTTGACCGCGTCCGGACTCGTCACACGCCTCTGTTCCTGCTCGGCGTCTACTGCTCGCTCGCTTGCCAGCATCCTATCGAGCTCCTCATCAGTCATTCCCTCCACCATTTCCGCCTCAGCGATGACGGCGCTGCCGCCGTCGCTCTCGATCTCCCGCCGGAGCCAGACAAAGTCTTCCAGTGCTTCGTCGCTAACCGGCAGCGCGTAAACGGTTTTCTTGATCGGCACCGCGCCCAGCCGTCTCAGGCGTCGCCTCACCTTCACCCGCACGTAATCAGGCTTTGGAGCGAGCTGGTGGATCAACAGCAGCCACCGCCGCTTCCGCCCCCGCCCTTGCGTGG
>JBKPDS010000178.1:0-3052 GCA_046727995.1 Gemmatimonadota bacterium | reverse complement strand
TTCGTGACTCGCTGCAACGGATCGGCAAGCGGCAGCTGGATCTCCCGCCGATCGAGCGCAGTCCAAAAGACTGGCGGTACCGCACCAAGCTCACGCTGACGATGCGACGACGCGGCGCGCGGTGGATTGCCGGACTGCATCCCTACGATGATCCGGTCCATGTATTTGCGTTGTCCGACTGTCCGATTACCGATCGGCGTGTCGTCGCCGCCTGGCGCGAGGTGATGGAAGCAGACGCGTACTTTCCGGACGCCAGGGAGTTGCGGGGGAGCATTCGCATTACCAACGGTGGCCCAACTCTGGTGTTGATGGGAGGCCAGAGCTGGGGCGCGCGCGACCAGTTTCTGGCGGCGGTGCCCTCGCTGTCCGCTGTCTGGTGGGAGCCGGCGGACGATCAGCCACGACGCCGGATCGTTGACCGCCGTCAGGATCGCTCCCCAAGCGCGTCGTTCGCTCAGATCAACAGCGAGATGGGGGAGATTCTGCACGCATACGTCGTCGAGCGCGCCCGAGCCTACGAACCGCGCGACGCAATCGACGCTTACGCCGGCGCTGGTCACACGGCCATAGCTCTGAGCGATTTGGGAGTCCGGGTGACGGCAATCGAGCTCGACGCTGATGCTTCTGCGTGGTCAGCAGACAGGCTCCAAGAGCCGTCGCGTGCGATTCCAGCGCGAGTCGAGGAGGCATTGCCGGGCGTTCTGCCGGCGGATCTGGTGCTCCTCAATCCGCCGCGGGCCGGCGTCGACGTGCGCGTTACGGAGACGCTGGAAAAAGAAGCGGGTCATCTGCGAGCGCTCATCTACGTGAGCTGCAACCCCGCCACGCTGGCTCGCGATCTGTCACGCCTGCCGAGCTATGCGATTCAGTCGATCCGAGCTTTCGACATGTTCCCCCAAACGGCTCATGTGGAAACGGTCTGCGAGCTGATGCCAGTCTCGGCATGAAGTACATCGTCGAGCTGAATAGGGATCGAAAAACAGTCTCCATCGAGGGGGCTGAAGTCTCGTTCGAAGGCGATCCGCCGCAGCACGCCGAGCTGGCCGATGTTGAGGACAGCCCGCTGCGAATGGTCAGAATCGACAGTCGCGTCTATCGCGTTGTGGTCCAGAAAAGAGAAGGGCGAGGAAAGTACACTCTGTGGGTGGACGGGTATCGGTTCGACGTCGAGGCCCTCGATGAGCGGACGCGATCGATTCGCGACCTGTCAGCGGCGAACGCAGCGCCATCGGGGCCGGCGCCGGTGCTGGCTCCGATGCCGGGGCTGGTGGTCAGGGTGAACGTGAGTCCGGGAGACGCGGTCGAAGCAGGCCAGGGCGTGGTAGTAATGGAAGCCATGAAAATGGAAAATGAGCTTCGGGCCACCTCTTCAGGGAAAGTAAAAAGCGTCGAAGTCACCGCCGGGACAGCCGTCGAAAAAGGTACGTTGCTGGTCGCGCTGGAATAGTGCCGTGAGTCGGTGAGCTGCGGTTGACATGCCTACCAGTGACGGATACCTTAAAAGGCTGTCGCAAAACCACTTAGTGACAATTAACCGCTCGGAACCCAACTCGAACGAAAGGGGGCCGGCACTTACATATCGTTCCGCTACACATGAAGACATACTCCGCGACCCCGCGGGATATTGAGCACCAGTGGTACATCGTCGACGCCGAGGACATTGTTCTCGGCCGTTTGGCGACCGAGGTCGCGAAGATCATCCGTGGCAAGCACAAGCCGATGTTCACGCCCCATATGGATACGGGCGACAACGTCATCGTCATCAACGCCGCGAAGGTCCGCGTCACGGGCAAAAAGGCGGAGCAGAAGCGGTACTTCAGACATACCGGCTACATGGGACATGAGCGGTTCACGCCGTTCGAGACCATGCTTGCCAAGCACCCGGAGCGCGTGATCGAGAAGGCGGTTTACGGCATGCTGCCGAAGACTGCACTCGGACGCCAGAAGCTTCGCAACAAGCTCCGCGTATTCGCGGGCGACAAGCACACGCACGCGGCGCAGCAACCGAAGGTGCTCGACCTCAAAAAGGGTGAGAAGTAATGCCGGAGAAAGTGGATACCACTAACGCGCATACCATCGGCCGGCGCAAGGAAGCCGTCTGCCGACTGTACATCAGGCCTGGCTCGGGAAAGTGGTCGGTCAACGGGCGGACGCTGGGAGATTACTTTCCGCGCCCCGCGCACGTCTCTGCCATTCAGCAGCCGTTCACCATCACCGACACCCTCGGACGCTATGACGTCAAGGCCAAAGTCGAAGGCGGTGGATTGACTGGTCAGGCGGGCGCGCTGCGCCTCGCCGTCGCCCGCGCGCTGGTGAAGCTGGATGAATCGCATCGCCGGAAGCTCCGCGACCTGCAGTTGTTGACGCGTGACGCGAGAGCGGTCGAGCGGAAAAAGCCTGGTCGTCCGAAAGCACGAAAGAAGTTCCAGTTCTCGAAGCGTTAAACCCGAAGGAATCACTACTTAATGGCTCAACCAAACCTGGAGCAGCTACTCGAAGCCGGTGTCCACTTCGGACACCAGACCCGCCGTTGGAACCCGAAGATGCGTCGTTTCATCTTCGCGGAGAGAAACGGCATTCACATCATCGATCTGCAGAAGACGCTGCGTCAGCTGGAGCTGGCGCAGAAGCTCGCCCGCGAAGTCATCCTCCGCGGCGACAACGTCCTCTTCGTCTGCACCAAGCGGCAGCTCGTAAACATCGTCAAGAGCGAAGCCGAGCGTTGCGGGGCGATGTACGTGACTGAGAGATGGCTGGGCGGGTTGCTCACCAATTTCCAGACGGTGAAAAAGCAAGTGCGCCGGCTCAAGGAGTTGGAGGCGGGCTCGGAAGTCGGTGGCGATTTCGAGAACTACACCAAGAAAGAGCAGCTGATGATGAGTCGTCAGCGCGACAAGCTTTCCAAGAACCTTGCTGGTATCAAGAACCTTACGCGTCTTCCGGGTCTCATGTTCGTGATCGATTCCAAGAAGGAGCGCATCGCGGTCAACGAGGCCAACAAGCTGGGGATTCCGCTGATCGCGCTGGTGGATACCAACGCCGATCCGGATCT
>JBKPDS010000177.1:0-18279 GCA_046727995.1 Gemmatimonadota bacterium | reverse complement strand
CATCGATCGCTACATCGATGACATTGCTGGTCGCGTCGGCAAGCTGTCGCGCAAGCTGAAAGTCGTTCTCGACTGCGGCAACGGTGCCGGCGCTCTGGTTGCTCCCACGCTCTTCCCGCGACTTGGAATCGAGCCCCAGTGCCTTTTCTGCGAAAGCGATGGAACGTTCCCGAACCATCACCCTGATCCGACGGTCCCGAAAAACCTTCAGGATCTAATCGCGGCGGTGAAGAAGGATCAGGCCGACATTGGTATCGCGTTCGACGGCGACGCCGATAGAATTGGTGTCATCGACAACGCCGGCGAGATCATCTGGGGCGATTACCTGCTCATCGTCTACGCGCGCGATGTTCTGGCGCGAACGGGCAGGGGACAGTCGATCGTCTTCGACGTCAAGGCATCACAAGCCCTTCCCGAAGCTGTGGAGAAAGCCGGTGGAGTTCCGGTGATGTGGAAGACAGGCCACTCTGTCATGGAGGAGAAGATGCATGAGACCCACGCGCCAGTCGGTGGTGAGATGTCGGGGCACATGTTCTTCTCGGAGGGCTTTTACGGTTTCGATGACGCCTTATACGGCGCCGCGCGCTTGCTGCACATCGTCGCTGACTCCGGAAAAAGCATTCGCGACCTGCTCGCCGACGTTCCGCGATTCGTCTCGACACCGGAGATTCGCGTCGATTGCCCGGACGCCAGGAAGTTCGCCGTCGTCGACGAAGCGAAGAAATACTTCGGCGCGCGGTACAAACTCATCACCGTCGATGGCGTTCGCATCCTCTATGGCGACGGCTGGGGATTGCTGCGCGCGTCGAACACTCAGCCGGTTCTGGTGATGCGTTTCGAGGCGAGGACCAGAGAGCAGCTGGAAAAGATGCAGACGGAGATGCAGGATTGGCTCCGCTCCAAAGGCGTGAAGGTGTGATGTGACTCTATCGACCCGCAGGCGCCTCCTCGTGGGAGTCGTCATCGCGGCGGCGATTCTGATCGGCGGACGCGCCGCGTCCACTCTCTACGCTGACTACAGCTGGTACACCTCGCTCGGCGCCGCGCCACTATGGACCGAAAGATCGGGTGATCTGTTACTTATTTATGGAATCGGCTCTGTCGTCGCGGTGCTCCTCGCTTTTGTCAATCTGTCGGCACTCGGACGCAGCATCGGCGTGCTCACACTGCCTCGACGGCTCGCCAACGTCGAATTCGGGGAAGCGGTTCCGCGCAAATACATCGACCGGTTTGCCTTCGTTCTGGCGATAGTCGTCGCCGCGGCGGCGACGCCCGCTCTCCCATCGTGGACGTCGCTGGCGCTGGCGCGACTCGGGGTGAGTTTCCGTGAGAGCGATCCGTACTTCCAGCACGATCTCGCATTCTACACCAACTGGCTTCCGTTCGAGAAAGGCGTCTACGCCTGGGCGATGCTCCTCGTCGTCGGTGTGTCGGTTCTGGTCGTGATTCTGTACTCGCTGACGCCAGGCCTGCGCTGGGAGCGCGCGGGCCTGCGCATGAGCGCCCACGTGCGGCGTCACCTCAGCGTGTTGGCAGCGCTGCTTCTGCTCATAACGGTATGGAGCTATCGGCTGGAGTCGTACGATCTGCTGACCAAGGGCAGCGGTGAAGGCGGAATCTTTTCCTACGTCGACCATCAGTGGCTGCTGCCGGGGCTTCTGCTGCTGTCGATTGCCACCGCTGCTGCTGCCATCACTGTGCTGCTGAGTGGCTGGACGGGCCAGCTGCGCACGAGTTTCGTGGCCGTCACCGTCATTGTCGCACTGTCCATAAGCGTCCAGGAAATCATTCCGTGGATTGTGCAGCGTTTCACGTCGCGTGAGGCGCAGATCGTGCGGGAGCGCCCATACATCGCTACGCGCGCGGATTTTACACGCCGTGCCTACGCCCCAAACGCCGCGACGTACGAAGCCCTCCGCAAGTCCGGCGTTTCCGCTGCCCTCGACAGTGTGGTGTCGGACGCCGCCAGCAGGCAGTTGCTGCGACAGGATTCGCTCGCGTACCCTGGCGCGCGTGGCCTTGTCGTAGTGGCCGATCCCCAGCTCGACGTGGCGGGCCAGCGACTCGGAGATGGGTTGTCGAGACTCGGATTCGCATGGGCGTACCAGGCATTCGACCTGCTCTCCGATTCGGTTCCGCGCCGGGCCCGACTCGTCACGGTGCGAGACGTGCGAAACAGGGTGCGCTCGCTCGCTCCGGTTTTCGCGCAGGGGAGCATGGTCGAGCCCTTGTTTCACGCTGATACTCTTTACTGGAAGCTCGAGCTGTATTCGGCCTCCGCCAATTATCCTCTCAGTCAGCATTTCATGCTCGCCGGTGAAGAGCGCAGCTACTTTCGCCACGCCGCGACGGCGCTGGTAAACGCGCGCACTGCGCGAGTGATGATTGCCGCCGACCCGGCGCCCGATCCAATCGCTCAGAGCTGGATGACGTCGTTTCCCAATGCTGCCGACTACCGCGCTCCGACAATTGCACGTGAGCTCACGACGACACCGTGGTCGCCCGTTGCCAGCGATTCGACTGCGGGAAAGGGCGACTCGACCTTCAGAGCGGCGGTCACGCGGCTGTACAATCGCATGCGTGCCGCACTTGCCGCGGCTGATCTCAAAGCCTTCGGCATCGCCTACGACTCGCTCGGCGCTCTGATAGGGCCGCCGCGTAAGTGAACGACACGCGCACCGCGGTCATCGCCATCGGCGGCAATGCACTGTCGCCGCCAGGAGAGCGCTCGACGATTGCCGATCAATTTCGCCACACGCGCGAAAGCCTCGGTCCGATCGTCGATCTCGCTCTCGATGGCTGGCGAGTCGTGGTCGTCCACGGAAATGGCCCGCAGGTCGGTGACGAGCTCGTGCGCAACGAGAAAGCACGGAGTGAAGTCGCGCCACTCCCGCTCGGCGTTCTGGTCGCTGGCACGGCGGGCTGGATCGGCTACATGCTGCAGCAGTCGCTGGAGAATGCGCTCCGCAAAGCAGGCAACGCTCGCGATGTCGTAACGGTGCTGACTCAGGTCGAAGTTGCTGCCGATGACCCGGCACTCAAGGATCCGAAGAAGTTCATTGGGCACGGACTGTCAGCGGCGCGGTCACGTGAGCTGCGCGCCGAGGGCCATCCAGTGAAGAAGGATGCGAAGGGGCATTTTCGTCGCGTCGTCGGCAGTCCGAGGCCGATCACGATTCACGAGCTGGCGACGATTAAAGCGCTGCTCGAGCGCGACTCGCTGGTGATAGCATGCGGCGGTGGAGGGATTCCGATTTATCGCGACCCGCTGCTCGGACTCGAGGGTGTGGACGCCGTCATCGACAAGGATCTCGCTGCCGCAGTTCTGGCGAGAGAGCTCGGCGCCGAGCTGTTCCTGATTCTCACCGACGTCGATGCCGTTTATACTGGGTGGGGCACGGACGAGAAGCGGGCCATCAGCTCGATGAGTGTTGCCGAAGCCGACACGCTGGCGCGCGATGGAACCTTCGGCGAAGGAAGCATGGGACCCAAAGTCGCTGCCGCTGCCGATTATGTGCGTCACACCCAGGGCCGTGCCATTATTACGGAGCTGAGTAAGGGAAGAGCGGCGGTGCAGGGCGTCGGCGGAACGGAAATCGTTCCATAGCATCACAACACCGGTCAATTCAATAATCCGCGCGCAGTGCGCGCGTTCGGAGAACGAGTGAACATCCACGAATACCAGGCAAAAGAAATCTTTCGCAAGTACGGCATACCGATCCCACCCGGTGAGGTCGCCAGTACGCCCGACGAGGCAGAGGCGATCGCCCGCAAGTTCGCGACGACTGTCGTCGTCAAAGCGCAGGTGCATGCCGGAGGTCGCGGCAAAGCGGGAGGCGTCAAGCTGGCGAAGACGCCCGAAGAAGCGAAATCCGTTGCCGCGCAAATTCTCAAGCTGTCGATCAAGGGACTGCCAGTTCAGAAAGTCCTCGTCACCCCAGCCGCCGACATCGCCAGCGAGGCGTACGTCGGCATCATCGTCGACCGGGCGTCCAAGCGGGCAGTCTTCATGGCCAGCCCGGCCGGTGGCATCGACATCGAGGAAGTGGCGGCAAAGACGCCGGAAAAAATTCGGCGGCACCCAATCGATCCGCGATACGGACTGCAGGCGTACGAGGCGATGCAACTCGCCTTCTTCCTCTACTCGGACATCAAGCAGGTCCGGGCCGCCGCGAAAACTCTCCAGCAGCTCTACAAGGCTTTCTCCGAGAACGGAGGATCGCTGGCCGAGATCAACCCACTAGTGACGACACCGCAGGGCGAGGTGGTTGCGCTCGACGCGAAGATGGTGATCGACGACAACGAGCTCGATCGCCGCCCCGACATCGCGGCGCTGCGTGATGAATCGGCGGAAGCGCCTAGCGAAGTCGAGGCAAGAAAGGCGAGCCTCACTTTCATCAAGCTCGATGGCAACGTCGGCTGCGTCGTCAACGGCGCCGGCCTGGCGATGGCGACGATGGATCTGGTGAAGTACTACGGTGGCGAGCCGGCGAATTTCCTCGACATCGGCGGCTCCTCTAATCCGGAAAAGGTCGTCGCCGCCCTTCGCATCATCACCAGCGATCCGAACGTGAAGACGATTCTCTTCAACATTTTTGGTGGCATCACCCGCACCGATGACGTCGCCAACGGAATCGTGACCGCGATCAAACAGAATCCGCTGAAAGTGCCACTCGTCATCCGGCTCACCGGCACCAACGAAGAAATTGCTGTCAAGATCCTCAAAGAAAACGGAATGTCGGCGATGACCGACATGGACGAAGCGGTGAAGAAGGCGGTTGCTCTCGCGATTGGAGGAAAAGCAGCGTGAGCATTTTCATCGATAAGAACACACGTCTGCTGATTCAGGGAATCACCGGTCGCGATGGCTCGTTTCACGCCAAGCAGATGATCGAGTACGGCACCCAGGTCGTCGGTGGCGTCACTCCGGGGAAGGGCGGCCAGAAATTCGAGGACAAGGTTCCGATCTTCAACACCGTCGCCGAAGCCGTGAATGAAACCCGGGCCAATGCGACGGTGATCTACGTGCCGCCCCCGTTTGCAGCAGACGCAATGATGGAGGCCGCTGACGCGGGCGCCAGCTTCATCGTTTGCATCACTGAGGGTGTGCCGGTTCTCGATATGACCCGCGTCTATCCGTTCGTGAAGGAGCGCGGGTCCAGGCTTCTTGGACCAAATTGTCCGGGATTGATTTCGCCCGGTGCCTCCAAGGTCGGAATCATTCCGGGCAGGATCTGCACGCCGGGACCGGTCGGCCTTGTCAGTCGTTCGGGCACTCTCACTTACGAGGTCGTCTACCAGATGACGCGCGCGAAAATCGGACAAACCACCTGCGTCGGCATCGGCGGCGATCCGATCAACGGTACGAATTTCATCGACTGTCTCGATGCGTTCGAGAAGGATCCCGCGACCAAAGCGGTGGTGATGATCGGCGAAATTGGCGGCACCGACGAGCAGGACGCCGCGCGCTTCGTCAAGCAGAAAATGAAAAAGCCAGTCGTCGGCTTCATCGCCGGACAAACCGCGCCGCCTGGGAGACGGATGGGTCACGCCGGCGCAATCATTTCCGGCTCGGCGGGCACCGCCGCCGAGAAAATGCAGGCATTCGAGGAAAACGGCGTCGGCGTTGCCAAGCGACCCATCGATGTAGTGGACTTACTCAAACGGGTCTTACGCTAGGAGTCGAACGATAAATGGCCGGCAACCGAACTCTCACCATCATCAAGCCCGACGCATTCAATACCGGAAAATCCGGATTGATCATCGCCCACCTGGAGAAGGCAGGGTTCAAGATTATTTCTTCGCGAGTAATGAGACTCACGGAATCGCAGGCGCAGGCCTTCTACGCCGTTCACCGCGAGCGGCCGTTTTTCGCGCCGCTTGTAAAATTCATGACATCCGGCAAATGCATGCCGATGGTACTCGAGCGCGCTGATGCGGTCGCGGCGCTACGCAAAACGATCGGAGCAACAGACCCGGCTGAAGCGGAGGCCGGAACCGTTCGAAAGCTCTACGCCGAGTCAAAGGAGAGGAACGCGATCCATGCTTCGGACTCGGATGACAACGCGGAGCGCGAGGCCAGGTTCTTTTTCGCAGAGACCGACTTGGTCTGAACTGGCAGTTTCGATCCAGAACAAACCCGATCCTCTACACTGGAATCGAGGTCTTAAACCCGCTAGGTTAAAGGGCTTATGCTGTCCTTTGACATCCGGTCGCTCGAGACCAAGGCGGTTCACGTCGACGGCTCGATCAAGCCGGACGATTCAATCTGGGAACCAGCCGACGCCCGTCCGACCGAGCCGATCCGGGTCACGGGCAGGCTCTCCTCGGCCGGCGAAGGCAGATTCTACTTCACCGGTCGGATCGAAGGGAAAATCGAGTTGCCGTGTCGCCTCTGTCTGGAAGAGGTCGAGGTCGAAGTGGACGAGGACGTACACTTGCTTCTCGCCGAGCTCGGCGCGGAGGAAGCGGACGACCCCGACGTGTTTCTCTACGATCCCAATGAGCGAATGCTCGATCTTCGCCCGTCGATCCGGGAAACCTGGCTCTTGACCGCTCCAGCGTATGTGCAGTGCCGGGAAGATTGCAAAGGACTATGCCCGACCTGCGGCACCAATTTGAACGAAAGTACCTGCAGCTGTACGCCAACCAAGGCTGATTCGCGCTGGGACGCATTGCTCAAGCATAAAAGCAAATCGCACTAGCTCGTCAACAAACTCAAGGAACAGAAACAATGGCCGTCCCAAAGCGACGCACCTCAAAGCGAAAGAAACGCGCGCGCAACACCCACAAAATCGCGCCTGCGATTGTCATTCAGAAGTGTCCCCGCTGCCAGAGCATGAAGCGTCCGCATCATGTCTGCGAAGAGTGCGGATACTACGCAGGCGAACAGCGAGTAGAACCGAAGGAAGCGTAGCTTGGCGCGCATAGCGTTGGACGCGATGGGGGGAGATTTCGCTCCCAAAGCTACAATCGCCGGCGCGCTGCTCGCCTTGCAGGACCTCGACGGCGCGCACACTGTGCAACTCGTCGGGCAGACATCCGTCATTCAAGCGGAGCTCGCGAGTCAGCTGTCCAGCGACAAGAAAGCCGCCGCTGGCGTCCGTAAACACATCGAGATCGTCGAAGCTCCAGACGTCATCGGGATGTCGGACAAGCCGACGGCGGGGCTCCGTAAAAAACCGAACAGCTCGATGATTGTCGGCCTGCGCCTCCAGACGGAAGGCAAGTCCGACGCTTTCGTCTCCGCCGGCAACACTGGCGCGCAGATGGCCTCGAGCGCAATGCTGCTCAAGCTCCAGCCGGGTCTGACTCGTCCGGCTATCGCCACCGTCTTTCCGACGGCGCGTAACCCGGTCATCGTCATCGATTCCGGAGCCAACGTCGACTGCTCCAGCAAGGAGCTGCTCCAGTTCGCGTGGATTGGCGTGGTTTACGCTGAATGCATTTTTGGCCGCCCCAATCCCTCGATCGGACTCCTCTCCATCGGAGAGGAACCGGAGAAGGGAAACGCCGTTGTGAAGGAGGCGCACGTGCTCTTCAAAAAGGCCGGGTTCAATTTCCACGGTAATATCGAGGGCCGCGATCTCCCCGCCGGTGCGAGTGACCGCGGCCCTTTCGACGTCGTGATCTGCGATGGCTTCACGGGCAACGTCGTCCTGAAGTTCTACGAAGCAGTCGCGCCGCTCATGGTTCGCGTGCTCAGCGAGCACCCTGAGATCGACGCCGAGCAGGTCAAGATCGCGCTGAAAGGTTTCGACGCGACCGCGTACGGGGGAGCGCCGCTGCTCGGCTGCCGTGGCGTCAGCGTCATCTGTCACGGCAACTCACCTCCGCGCTCGATCAAGAACGCGATCAAGGTTGCCGTGCGCGCTGTTGAAACCGGCATGAACGACCAGATAGGACGAAGACTCGAGGCCGCCGAACCGCTGATCAACGCGGTGGCGGAGTCGGCATGAAGAGACCTGTCGCTGCTGTCGTCGGCACCGGACGCGGACTCCCCGCGCACGTCATGACCAATCACGACTTCGCGTCGATTGGTATCGAGACATCGCACGAGTGGATCGTCGAGCGCAGCGGGATCGTCGAGCGTCGACTCGCGCGCGATGGAGAAACGACGTGCTCGATGGCGGCAGAGGCATCGCGTCAGGCGATGGCCAAGGCCGGTGTCCATCCCGGTGAGATCGATATCATCGTGCTGAGCACAGCTACTCCGGATAGGCTCCTCCCTGCGACTGCCGTCGACATTCAGGCCGAGCTCGGCGCCACGCGCGCCGCAGCGTTCGACGTTGGCGCCGCCTGTGCGGGTTGGCTGTACGCGATGAGCACCGCCGAAGGACTGATCATGACCGGCACCGCCGAGACTGCGCTCGTGATCGGCTCCGAGAAAATGAGCGCGATCGTCGACTGGAAGGACCGCTCCACGTGCGTGCTGTTCGGCGACGGCGCCGGCGCTGCGGTCGTGAAGCGCAGCCGGCACCACGGGAAAGGAATTCTCTCCGCCTACATGCGCAGCGACGGCAAGCTCGCCGATCTGCTCTATCGACCCGAAGGCGGCGCCACCGTCCCGATGTCGGCGGAAGTCCTCGAGAAGCGATCGCACCTGGTGAAGATGGCTGGACGTGAAGTGTTCAAGCACGCAGTGCGATCGATGTCTGACGCTGCCGACAGAGCGCTCGACGGAGCGCGCCTCACCGGCTCCGACATCGATCTGCTGATTCCGCATCAGGCGAACGTCCGCATCATCGAAGCGACCGCCAAGCATTCCGGAATTCCGATGGACAAGGTGTATGTCAACGTCGACAAATACGGCAACACTTCATCGGCGTCGATTCCAATCGCGCTCGACGAGGCAATCGAGTCTGGAAGAATCAAGGACGGCTCCACGGTGATGATGGTCGCCTTTGGTGCCGGATTCACCTGGGCGTCGATGGTCATTCGCTTCTGAGCAGTGGACATTGTGCTGCTCTTTCCCGGTCAGGGCTCGCAGAAGCCGGGAATGGGAAAAGACCTCGCTGAAGCATTTCCCATCGCCAAAGGCGTCTTCGGTGAAGTCGATGCCGCGCTCGGTGCCGATCTGAGCCGCCTTTGCTTCGAGGGCCCGGCCGACGAGCTCACTGCGACTCGTAACGCGCAGCCGGCACTGTTCGCCCACGGCGCCGCAGTGTGGGCGCTGACAAAGGAAGCTCTGTTTCCGCAGGTGCGCGCCGCCGCCGGTCATTCACTTGGTGAGTTCACCGCCTATCACGCTGCCGACGCCATCAGCCTGCCTGGCGCGGCCAGGCTGGTGCGCCGTCGTGGCGAGCTGATGTTCGAGACCGGGACAGCGCGTCCCGGCACGATGGCAGCGATCCTCGGCACGACAGCCACGCCGATCGAAGACCTCTGCCAACGGGCGAGCAAGGAAGCCGGCCTGGTGGTACCCGCCAATTTCAATACCGACGAGCAAGTTGTGATCTCCGGTGAAATCGCCGGCGTGGAGCGGGCGATGGATCTCGCCAAGGAGGCAGGCGCCAAG
This sequence comes from Gemmatimonadota bacterium, assembly GCA_046727995.1. Taxonomy (GTDB): domain Bacteria; phylum Gemmatimonadota; class Gemmatimonadetes; order Gemmatimonadales; family Gemmatimonadaceae; genus UBA4720. Next base: position 8,762 of record JBKPDS010000177.1, on the reverse strand, counting down.
CGCGCCATCAAGCTTCCGGTCAGCGGTGCCTTCCACTCTCCGCTGATGGAACCTGCCGTCGTCGGCCTCACCGATGCGATCGCGACTTCCGCCTTCACCGATCCAACTTTTCCAGTGTTCTCGAACGTGACTGCAGACGCGTCGACGACCGCCGTCGACGCCAAAGACCTGCTCCTGCGTCAGCTCACTTCGCCGGTTCGCTGGTCGAATGAAATGAGAAACATCGCCGGTCATTTTCCCGACGCGCTTTACGTCGAGATGGGCCCGGGCAACGTTCTCAGCGGCTTGATGGGACGCCTGGTGAAAGGAGCAAAGACATTCGCGTGCGGTACGGCAGCAGAAGTAGACAAACTCCTGCAAATGGTCGCCTGATGAAAATCGATTTGACTGGCAAGAACGCACTCGTCACCGGCAGCACCAGGGGAATCGGCCGCGCCATCGCCGAGGCATTTGCCGAATCCGGAGCGCGCGTCGCTGTCGTTGGTCGCGATCAACACCGCGCCGACGAAGCAGCTGCTGCAATCGGCAACGGCGCCAAAGGCTTCGCCGCCGATGTCAGCGACACCGCCGCGGTCACGAAGCTCGTCGACGATGTCGAGAAGGCGTTCGGATCGATCGATATCCTCGTCAACAATGCCGGCATCACCCGTGACAACATCGTGATGCGATTGAAGGACGAAGACTGGGATGCGGTCCAAAACGCCAACCTGCGTGGCGCCTTCGCCAGTATCCGCGCCGCCTCGCGCGGGATGATGAAGCGTCGCAGCGGTCGCATCATCAATGTCGCCAGTATCGTCGGATTGATCGGCAACAAGGGTCAGGCGAACTACGCAGCCAGCAAGGCGGGGCTGATTGCGCTGACCAAAACGGTAGCGAAGGAGCTCGGTTCCCGGAACATTCTCATTAATGCCGTGGCTCCTGGATTCATTGAGACCGAAATGACGGCCTCCATGACGCCGGAGGCCCGCGAAGCCCTCGGCAAACAGATTGCACTTGAACGACTTGGCAGCGCGCAGGACGTCGCCGCGATGGTCGCCTTCCTCGCATCCGATCTTGCCTCCTACATCACGGGGCAGGTCTTTGTCGTGGATGGCGGTTTGGTGATGTAGTGAAGACAAGATTGAGGGTCCGGACTACTGTGTTAGTCCGGACCCCTCAATCCGCACTGTAACTTTGTCCGCTATCGGCGGTTAGGTATATTTCCGGGTACCCCACAAACACGAGGAATTCCATCACATGTCCGACAATTCCGACAAGGTCAAAGACATCATCGAGAAAGAGCTCGGTGTGGAGCGGGAAAAGCTGACCAATGAAGCGAGCTTCATCGAGGATCTCGGCGCCGACAGCCTGGACATCGTCGAGCTCGTGATGGAGTTCGAGAAAGAGTTCAACATCGATATTCCTGACGAGGATGCCGAGAAGCTGCGTACCGTCGGTGACGCGCTTGGCTATCTGAACCAGAAGGTCGGAGCGTAATGAAGCGAAGAGTCGTCGTCACCGGCATGGGGGCGATTACCCCGGTCGGAAACGATGTGGCGACGACCTGGCGGTCCCTGATCGAGGGAAAGTCGGGAACCGCACCCATCACCAAATTCGATGCAACCACCTTCCCGGTTCGCTTCGCTGCGGAAGTGAAAGGGTTTGATCCACTCGACTACATGGAGCGGAAAGAAGCGAAGCGCTCGGACGCCTACACCCAGTACGCGGTGGCCGCCGCCCGCCAGGCAATGCAGCACGCAGACCTGGTCGAACGAAACGGCATGGATCCCGATCGGATTGGCGTCATCATCGGCAGCGGCATCGGTGGCCTCAAGACGTTCGAGGAGCAGCACGACGTCTACCGCGAGCGCGGGGCGGGGAAGATCTCCCCGTTTTTCATTCCGATGTACATCGCCGACATCGCCGCCGGCATCGTCTCCATGACCTTCAATGCGAAGGGCCCAAACTACGCGACTGTATCGGCTTGCGCGACCAGTGCTCATGCAATAGGTGATGCGTTCCGGACCATCCAGTACGGTGACGCGGAAATCATGATCACCGGTGGCGCCGAGGCCACCGTCACGCCAATGGCGATCGGCGGATTCGCGAACATGAAAGCGCTGTCGGAGCGCAATGATTCGCCCGGAACTGCCTCGCGACCGTTCGACGCGACCCGTGATGGATTCGTGATGGGTGAAGGTGCTGGCATCCTCATTCTCGAAGAGCTGGAGCATGCGCTCAATCGCGGGGCGACGATCTACGCCGAAATCGTCGGCTACGGTGCGACGGGCGACGCCTATCACCTGACTGCGCCCGCGCCGGACGGGGAAGGCGCGCAGCGCGCCATGAAGCGCGCGCTGAAGGATGCCGGCCTCGAGCCGAAGGACATCCAGTACATCAACGCCCACGGCACATCGACGCCCGCCAACGACTTCAATGAGACGCGCGCGATCAAGGCAGTGTTTGGCGACGCCGCCAAGAGCGTCAACGTCAGCTCGACCAAGGGCGCGACCGGTCACATGCTCGGCGCGGCCGGCGCTGTCGAAGCCGTCATCAGTACCATGGTGGTCGGCCACGGAGTTATCCCGCCAACCATCAACTACGAGCACCCCGACCCCGAGCTGGATCTCAACTACACACCCAACGTTTGCGTCGATCGCAAAGTAGACGCGGTACTCAGCAACAGCTTTGGCTTCGGTGGTCACAACACCACCCTCGCCATTAAACGCTTCGAGCGCTGAGTCCCATGAGCGCCGGGCTCGCGCTGGACATCGGAAGAATCAAAGACCGTGAGCTGAGAGCCATCGGCGAGAAGGTGGCGTCGCACACGCGCCTCTCACATGATGACGCGGCTCATCTCTTCACCACGCCGGACCTGCTCGGCGTTGGCATGCTCGCGGACTACGCGAACCGCCGGAAGCACGGCGATGTCGTGACCTTCGCTGCCAACCAGCACATCAATCCGACCAACGTCTGCTATCTGCGAAAGACCTGCGTCTTCTGCTCCTTTGCGCGGTTGCCGAAGGAAGACGGGGCGTACCATTACACGCTCGATCAGGTCTACGCCGAGGCAGAGCCGGCGGCGAATGGGCTGACGAAGGAATTTCACATCGTTGGCGGACTCGACATGAAGGCCGGCCTCGACTACTACAGCGAGATGTTCCGCGGTCTCAAGGCTCGGTACCCGCACGTCCACATCAAAGCCCTCACCGCGGTCGAGATCGCCCACATCGCTCGCATCGACAAGATGTCGATCGAGGACGTGCTGATCGCGTTGCGAGAAGCGGGACTCGACACGCTGCCTGGAGGCGGCGCGGAAGTCTTTGGCAAAGGTGTGCGAATGACCATTGCCGACAAGAAGTTGGCAGGTGAAGACTGGATCGAAGTCCACCGCACCGCCCACCGGCTCGGGATTCGCTCGAACTGCACCATGCTTTATGGCCATGTCGAGACGATCGAAGACCGCGTCGAGCATCTGGGAATGCTCCGTGATCTTCAGGACGAGTCGCACGGATTCCTCGCCTACATTCCTCTCGCGTATCACCCGGACAACAACGAGCTCGGCATCGAGCTTGGCCGTCAGGGCACCGCCACGACCGGATTCGATGACCTCCGCAACCTTGCCGTCGGCCGGCTCTTCCTCGACAACTTCGACCACATCAAGACCCACTGGATCATGGTGACGCCGTTTCTCTCACAGACGTCGCTCGCGTTCGGCGTCAACGATCTCGAGGGAACGGTGGTCCGCGAGAAGATCTACCACGAGGCGGGCGCTCACACCGCGCAAGGACTCAGTCTCGACGAGATTTTGAATCTGATCCGCACAGCGGGAAAGATTCCCGCCGAGCGCGATTCCTTCTACAACATCCTGCGCGTGTTCGAACCTGTGGGTGCCGGCGACAGCGGGCAGGGTGCGGTGGCGGCCTGATGAGAATCGGACGCATTCCGTACATCAACTGTTATCCGGTTTACGGCGCCATCGACCGCGGCATCGTTCCTCTCGACGCGACTCTCGTCGATGGCGTGCCGACTGATCTCAATCGGCGCATGGCGAGTGGTGAGCTGGACATCAGCGTCGTGTCTGCGGTCGAGTACGCGCGTGATTCGGAGCGTTATCTGCTGCTACCTGATCTCGCCATTTCCTGCGATGGCCCGGTCCGCTCCGTGATGCTGTTTGCAAAGCGGCCGGCGACGGACCTCACCGGAAGGCCGGTGCTGGTGAGCAGAAGCTCGATGACCAGTGTCGCGCTGCTCGAGCTGTTGTTCGAAAACGTGTGGCATGCGCGGCCGCGCTTCGTGCCCGGCGATGCTGAGGTCAGCGATGTGACCGAGCCGGGGAAGGAAGATGCCGATGCGCGCCTCGTCATTGGCGATGCTGCGCTCGTCCTGGGGTCCAACTATCGCGACCGGTACCCATACATCTACGATCTCGGGCAGATGTGGAAGCAGTGGACCGGCCAGCCGTTCGTCTTCGCCGTCTGGGTTGCCCAGCGCACGACGAACGTCAAAGAGGCGCTCGTTGCCCACTCTGGTCTGATCGCCTCGCGTGACTGGGGTCTTTCAAACCTGCCGGAGCTGGCGGACCAGGCGCACCGTGCAACTGGCGTCGCGCGCGCTACCTGCAACGAGTATCTGTCCGGACTCGATTACGGGCTCTCGTATCCGCACCTCGCCGGTCTCACCGAGTTCTATCGCCGGCTGGTTGAGCGCGGCAGAATTCCCAACGGCACTCTAACTTTCCTTCCAGCCGCATGAGCGAGACCCAGGAACTTCTCGACTTTTACACCAACGCTTCGCTCCTCGAGCTGGGCGCCGAGGCAGACCGCGTGCGCCAGGAAAAGCATCCCGGCGACATCGTCACCTACATCATCGACCGCAACATCAATTACACCAATGTCTGCGTCGCTGACTGTGGCTTCTGCGCTTTTGCTCGCCGACCCAAGCACGGAGAGGGATACACTCTCTCCTTCGAGCAGATCGGCGCCAAGATCGAAGAGCTGAAGGCACTCGGCGGAGTCCAGATCCTGATTCAGGGCGGGCACAACCCCTACATACCGTTCGAGTGGTATCTGGACTTGATGCAGTACATCAAGCGGAACCACCCGATTCACATCCACGGGTTCAGCCCGAGCGAGATCGATTTCTTCTCCAAGCTGTTCCGGTTGGATGCGATCGAAGTAATTCGGGAGCTGCGCAAAGCCGGGCTCGACTCCATACCTGGCGGCGGTGGAGAGATACTGGTACAACGGGTCCGCGACATCGTTGCTCCCAAGAAGGCCGGGGCCGATCGCTGGCTGGAGATCATGGAGCTCGCGCACAATGAGGGCATGAAGACCTCGGTGACGATGATGTACGGACTCGGCGAGACGCTCGCCGAGCGGTTGGAGCACCTGCAGCGAGTGAAAGAGGTGCAGGCGCGCACCGGTGGATTCACTGCTTTCATTTGCTGGCCGCTCCAGCCCGAGAACACTCCGACGATGTCGAACCAGCCGAAAACCGGAGCGACGGAATATCTGCGTACAGTTGCCTTCGCGCGGATAGTTCTGGACAACGTCCCGAATCTCCAATCGAGCTGGGTGACGATGGGGATGAAGATCGGACAGATCGCTCTCAAGTTCGGCTGCAACGACTTCGGCTCGCTCATGCTCGAAGAGAACGTCGTCTCCGCCGCCAACACCACTCACCGCACATCAATCGCCGAGATGGAGCGATTGATTCGCGACGCCGGCTTCACACCCGCGCGTCGGAAGCAGGATTACTCGCTGATCGATCCGGTGCCTGCAATCCACGCGGATGCCGCGTGAGCAAAGCGCGAATGTCCGCGTCGGCGTCGGCTACGATTCCCACCCTTTCGCTCGCGGTCGGCCTCTAACACTAGGCGGCGTCTCGATACCATCGGAAATCGGCCTCGCTGGCCATTCCGATGCCGACGCGATCTGTCACGCGGTCACCGATGCGGTTCTTGGCGCGTCGGGACTGGGCGACATCGGCGAGATGTTTCCCGACTCGGATCCGGCAAACAAGAATCGTAATTCGATTGAAATGCTGGCCGCCGCAGTGAAACGAGTGAACGGTGCCGGTTACGTCGTCAATCAGATTGATGTGTGTGTCGTCACCGAATCACCGCGCCTGGCGCCATTTCGTGACCAGATCCGCGCAAATTTGGCCGCCGCACTCGGTATCGATTCAGCGAGCGTGAGCGTCAAAGGGAAGTCAAACGAAGGCATGGGTTGGATCCGGCGGAAGGAGGGACTCGCCTGCATTGCCGTCGCCACCCTGAAAGGGAATCGCTAGCGAATGCTTCAGTCAGTCACCGAATGGCTGGGGAACCTGCCGCTCGGATCGCTCTACATCGCCATAGCCGCGCTCTCGGCGTTCGAGAATTTCTTTCCTCCATTTCCATCCGACGCCGTCATTGCATTCGGAAGCTTTCTTGCTGACCGCGCCCACGGATCTCCGTTCACTGTTTTCCTGCTGGGTTGGCTCGGCAATCTTGCTGGAGCGGCAGTAACCTACACCCTCGGTCGCCGCTTCGGCGCCAAAGTCTTTCTGCGGCGAATCGAGAGGTTTGCGGGACCGGATGCCGAGGATCGTATCAAGAAGCTCCACAAGAAGTACGGCTTCGTCGGTCTTTTTGTCAGTCGCTTCCTGCCGGGCGTACGTGCGATAGTTCCACCTTTCGCCGGGGCAATGAGGCTTCCTGCCTTCAAAGTGATGCTCTCCGTCGCCAGCGCCTCCGCGGTCTGGTTCGGCCTGATTACGTTTCTGGCATTCCGCGCCGGCGATAACTGGGATACAGTCCAGAAGTACCTCGTCCGCTCCGGGAAGGTCGCTGGCGGAATCGCCGTTGGAATCGTCCTCCTCGTCATAGGGATCTGGCTATGGAAACGTCACGTGAGAAAGCGTGAGTAACTCCCTCGACGACGCAGTCGCACGGGCGTTTTTCGTCGAACGCTTTGACGATTTCCTCGCTCTCGAACAGGGAGCTTCGGTCCAGACCAGCCGTGCCTACAAGCTCGACATCGCACGCTTCGTCGCCTACGCCAATGTAAAGGGCGCCAAATCGCCCATCGACGTCGGCGCGCGCACCCTTCGTGAGTACGTTTATCACCTCAAGGACCTCGGGCTTTCACCAGCGTCCATTCGCCGCAACGTCTCGGCGGTGCGAACGTATTTCAAGTTCCTGCTCGCTGAGGGGCACGTCGTGCGCGATCCCAGCGAACGCCTGGAGACGCCGAAGAAGTGGCGCACGCTGCCCGACGTCCTCGCCGTGGATGAAATCGAAAAGATCCTCACTGCTCCGTCGCTCGACGAGCCGCTGGCCTTTCGCGACCGGGCGATGCTCGAGCTCGCCTACGGCGCGGGGCTGCGCGTCTCCGAATGGATATCGCTCAATGTCCGCGATGTGATGCTCCAGGATCATCTCGTGCGCGTCTTCGGCAAAGGCGGAAAGGAGCGCCTCGTTCCGATTGGCCGCCGGGCAATCGGCGCCATCGCCATCTACCTGCGCGAACTCCGCCCGAAGCTGGAAAAAGGCGAAGGGAAGGGTATTCTCTTTCTCAACGCCCGCGGTCAACCGCTGTCGCGGATGGGAGCGTGGAAGATTCTCCGCAAATACGTCGACCAGGTCGGCATTACCAAGCCTGTGTCGCCGCACACGCTGCGTCACTCGTTCGCGACGCATTTACTCGAAGGCGGCGCAGACTTGCGTGCCGTCCAGGAAATGCTCGGTCACGTCGACATCTCCACCACCCAGATCTACACCCATGTCGACCGGGAGTATCTGCGTACCGTCCACAAGCAGTTTCACCCGCGGGCCTGACAGCGACTAGTATTCGCGATGCTGCTCGTCCTCGATAATTACGACTCTTTCACCTACAACCTCGTCCAATACCTCGGCGAGCTTGGAGAGAAGCCGGTCGTGCGTCGCAACGACGAGATCGGCGTCGAAGAAATCGGCGCGATGGGTGTCACGCGAATGGTGATTTCGCCCGGACCCTGTACTCCGTCGGAGGCGGGCATCAGTGTCGCTGCGATCAAGCGGTGGGGAAAGACGATTCCCATCCTCGGTGTCTGCCTCGGGCACCAGGCGATAGGCGAGGCTTACGGCGGAAAGGTCGTGCGCGCGCGCACGCTGATGCACGGCAAGACTTCCCGCATCACCCACGACGGCAAGGGCATCTTCGCCAACATCCCGACTCCACTCGAGGTCATGCGCTATCACTCGCTGGTGGTGGAATCGGACTCGCTGCCGGACGAGCTTGAGGTCATTGCGCGCGCCAAGGACGACCCGACGGAGATACATGCGGTCAAACACCGCGCGCATCCGGTATGGGGTGTGCAATTCCACCCCGAATCAATCCTTACAGAAAGCGGTAAGGAGATCCTTAGAAACTTTCTTACAATGGGACGATGAAGGCCTCAACCCTGGCTACGCTCGGCATCGCCCTGATTGGATATTCATCTGCTTCGCGCGCCCAGGATACAACTGCCGCCGCAGCGCCCGACACGTCCTACGTTGACTATCACGAATCGCCGATTTCACTGCCACTCGGAGTCGGCTTGCGGATTCCGACCTATGATCGAGTGAATGGGCTGGCCCTCCCGTGGGGGCCCAAGCTGGAAACGAGCGAGGGACACTTCGACATCGATGGGCTCGTCACTTATCGATCCAACCTCGGCAAATGGGATCCGTCAATCGAAGGAGTGGTCCGCCCGGGTGACGCCAACGAGATCAAGATCTTTGTCGGTCGTGGCACATTCACCAACGACGCCTGGATGCG
>JBKPDS010000176.1:0-7182 GCA_046727995.1 Gemmatimonadota bacterium | reverse complement strand
ATGGCTTCGTTGATCAGGTAAGACAAGCCGCTCGCGACCACCATCATGATGCGCATTGCGAAGATCCACACGAGTAGTTGCACCTGCACGGCTGGATCGCGCACGGCGAGCACGATGAACGAGATCAGCGCAACACCCGTCACGCCGTAGGTCTCGAAGCCATCCGCACTGGGACCAACCGAATCACCCGCATTGTCACCCGTGCAGTCGGCGATCACGCCCGGGTTTCTGGCATCATCTTCCTTGACGTTGAAGACGATTTTCATCAGGTCGGCGCCGATGTCGGCGATCTTGGTAAAGATTCCACCCGCGATGCGCAGCGCCGCCGCACCGAGGGACTCGCCGATCGCAAAGCCAATGAAGCAGGGACCGGCATAATCACCGGGAATGAAGAGCAGAATGAAGAGCATGATCACCAGCTCGACGCTGATGAGAAGCATGCCGATGCTCATTCCCGCCTTGAGCGGAATCGAGTAGCACGGGAAGGGCTTCCCGCGCAGGCTCGCGAACGCGGTGCGAGAGTTGGCGAACGTATTGATTCGGATTCCGAACCACGCCACGCCATAGCTGCCCGCGATTCCAACCAGACTGAATAGCAGAATGATTGCGACCTTTACCGGCTCGAACTTGAGCAGAAATCCGAAGTACAGCAGGATCACGAACCCGATGAAGATCTCGAGTATGAGAATGAATTTTCCCTGTGTGATCAGGTACGTTTTGCAGGTTTCGTAAATCAGCTCCGAGACCTCACGCATTGACTGATGGACCGGCATGCGCTTCAGCTGGCTGTACATCACCAGACCAAACAGCAGTCCCAGCGCGCAGACGAGCAATCCTCCCATCAGTAGCGATCGACCATGAATGCCGCCGAGAAAGCTGACCTGCGACAGGTCGGGAATGATGAGATTCGCTTCACCGCCCGCGCGGTGTTCGACCTGCACTGGCTGGGCAGTCCCGGTCGCCGCCGCGGCAATGGTGCTGTCCGTGCGGTTCTCCGAGACCCCTTGAGCACTGGCTGCGCCAACGCCCAACAGCGCCAGCAGCGAGAAGACGAGAGTGAGCGTACTAAGAACTCCTGCAAACTTCCGGTTCATTCGTATTTCTCCAAGGGTGAAAACAGCCGACCAGAGAGGCCGGCTACGTGCTCAGCGTGTTGGTGCAGATTCCACTTTACGCCAGATGAAATAGACTGGGACGCCGAGCAGTACGATCACGAGCCCGGATATCGACTGGGCTCGGGTAGTGTCCGCGATCAGCAGAATCACCGCAATCGCCGACGCGAGAATGATGTACAGGGCGGGCAGAACTGGGTAGCCGACAACTCTGTACGGGCGTTCCGCTTCCGGCTGCAACTTGCGCAGCCGGAAAAGCCCAATAGTCGTCAGAGCGTAGAAAATCAGCGCCGCGAAGATGACGTAATTGAGCAGCTGGCCGTAGGTGCCGGTCAGGCAAAGCAGGCTGGTCCAGACCGATTGGGCGATGAGCGCCGCCGCCGGCACGTTGTGTCGATTCAGATTTCCGGTACGACGGAAAAACACCTTGTCGCGGGCCATCGCGTAGTACACACGAGCGCCCGAAAGAATGAGTCCGTTATTGCAGCCAAAGGTCGAGACCAGAATCAGGGCTGCCATGATCGATGCGCCAACCGCCCCGAAGATCGTCTCCATCATCGCGCTCGCCACACGGTCCTGGGTCGCGTACTGGATCCCCCGCTGCATCACCGTCGCTCCCTCCTTCACTCCGTGCATCGGCAGCACGTTCAGATAGGCGACGTTGGCGAGAAGGTAAAGGATGCAGACCAGACCGGTCCCGTATAACAACGCGCGCGGGAGATTGCGCTGCGGCGAGTGAACTTCAGCCGCGGCGAAGGTGACGTTGTTCCACGCATCGCTCGCGAACAGCGAGCCGACCAGCGCCGCGCCGAATGCGATGACGAACGCCGGCACAAAACCAATCGGATTGAAATTTCCGTTAGAGAAGTTCGCCGTGATTGCTTCCGCGTGGCGGCCAATTGTCAGCCCAAGAAGGATCAACCCGGCGAGTGCCACGGTTTTGACGACCGTCAGCGTCGTTTGCACCCACTTCCCTTCCTTGATGCCACGAAGGTTGATCCAGGTAAGAATCCAGATGGAGATGAGCGCAATCAGACGCTGCGGTGAGAGGCCCAGCTGCACCGGCGCCCCGGCGGTGTTGAAGTCCAGCTGCGGGAACCACGAGTAGCGATCTGGAGTGATGGCCGGCCACAGGACCCCGAGGAATCTCCCGAACGCCACCGCCACCGCGGCGATCGTTCCCGTCTGAATGACCACAAACAGGGTCCATCCGTAAAGAAAGCCCATGAGGTGACCCATGGACTCTCTCAGGAAAACGTATTGGCCCCCCGCTCGGGGATACATCGCGGCAAGCTCGCCGTAGGAAAGCGCGCCGAAGATAGTCACCACGCCCGACGCCACCCACGCCATGAGCAGCCAGAAGGGCGAATTCACCGTCCGCGAGATCTCGGCGGAGACGATGAAGATGCCCGAGCCGATCATCGAACCGGCGACGAGCATCGTTGCGTCGGTCAGCGTCAGCGCCTTGACGAACTCGCGCGACGATGTAGCGGTGGCGGCCCCCGTTGCTGTCGTGGCTGTCAAGGCTCCCCTCGGCTGTTAGGCGGCTGCGGTTCCTCCTGCTTTGCGGGCGGAAGTTAGGGGAGCAGGCGCAATTTTGCCAGTTATTACCCGCGATCTATAACGCCGAGATACCCACTCTCGCTCGCAATCTCCAGCGCCGAGATACCCACCCTCGCCCGCAGTTCGGACTCAGAAAATGATCTCGATCTCGGCAGTGTCGCGCTTGGGCGTACCGTCGGGATGCACACCCGGACGGAACCTCATCGCCCGCAGCACCTCGGCGACTCGTTTGTTGTAGTCGCCGTCGCGAGTCGGGTTGAAGCCAATCAGCTTCGCGTTCCCTTTCTCGTCGACGTCGAAGAACGCCTTCATGTGAAAGCCCTTCACTGCCTGCGGCGCCGGCATCGGCGGTATGAATAGATCCCGCACCGTCGGCGGATAGTCTTTGCCCGGACCACCACCAGTGCCGGGACCGACACTGCTGCCGCGTCCGGTTCCTTCGCCCGATCCGACACCGCCGCCGGTTCCGGGCCCGGCACCAGGTGAATTGGTGCTACCGGTTCCTTCACCGGTTGATGCCGCGGCAATCTGGGGCGCTACGACTTGCTGTGCGGGTTGTACCGGGGTCTCGACGGGTGGCTTCGGCTCGGGCGGCTTCACCGGTGGCACCGTCTGCGGCGTCACCTTCGGCATCGTGGTTGGATCCGATTTGACGCGCACGAACTCGATGCGCTGTTCGCGCGAGCTCATACCGTCAGCACCGCCGCCACCGCCGCCCGCCGGCCCGAGTCCTCCACCACCGACGACATCGCGCCGCGTGAAGTCAGTCGATGCGACGATCGGACCGATAATGAGAAAAAGGATCAGTGCGTGCACCAGCAGCGACGCAATGACCCCTTTCCACTGTTCTTCCTTTTTTCGGCGTGACTCGAAGGTTGGATAGCGCGTGACTACTTCACATCCTTCGGCGGAACGCCGATAACCTTGACGCCAGCACCGCGCGATACGTCCATCGCCCAGATCACGTCTGAATACTTAACCGTCGGATCACCCTTGACGAAGATGATCTTCTCCGGTCGCGGACCGTAGATCTCCTGGAGCTTCTTCAGCAGATCGGCCTTCGCGACAGGCTGGGTGTTGATTCTGAATACGTTGTTCGGCAGAACCTCCAGCACGATCTGGGATGGAGGCGGCCCCGAGTTGCTGTTGTCCGGCGTCGGATCGGGCAGCTGCAGATCGATTGCCTTCCGCGACATCGGAATCACCATCATGAAGATGATCAGCAGCACCAGCAGCACGTCGATCATCGGTGTGACGTTGATCTCGTTCTGCAGGCCGGCAGTGGCGTTACCTGATGACATCGCCATTATTTCTGCCCTCCCGCGGGTGCCGCTGCCCCGCCCTTGGCCGGCCCATTGAACATGTTGTCCTGAGGCACCAGCGAGACGGTTCCGGGACGCTGGTCGGTGATCATGCCGGTCACAGTAACGTGGTTGTGAGCGGCGATGTCCATTGCGTCGAGGACTTTGCCGTAATCGAGGTCCTTGTGCGCCTTGATGTAGAGAAGCTTATCCTCGGTGCGGTTCTCGAAGATCGCGTTCAACCGCTGACCGAGCTCGGCGTTTGGAATTGCTTTCTTGTTCAGGTAGTACTGACCCTTGGCGTCGATTCCCAGCACCTGATCCTGATCCTCCTCAGGATGAGGCTTCAGGTTGGTTCCCATCGGCGGAATCGCCTGGAAACCAGCTGTAATCGCCGGGATCACGAGCATGAAGATGATCAACAGCACGAGCATGACGTCGATCATCGGCGTCACGTTCGGCGACGCCTTCACGCCCCCCGCAGTACCGGCAGACATTGCCATAGCTCAACCCTCCCGGGATTTACTGCGAGATGGGTGAGTTGCCGGCGGTCGCCGTCGTGTTGAATTCGCGGGTGAAGCGCGAACGACCAAACTCGCCGGTGCCGGTGACGTTCTTGATCATGTAGTCGATCATTTCCTTCGACGTGTAAGTCATCTCGGCCGTAAGGTTGTCGATCTTGATCTGGAAGTAGTTGAACAGCCACACCGCCGGAATCGCGACGACGAGTCCGAAAGCGGTCGTGATCAGCGCCTCAGAAACACCGGACGAAATCGATGCCAGTCCGCCGGATCCCGAAGCGGCCATCGCGGCGAAGGAGTTGACGATTCCCATCGTCGTGCCGAGCAGTCCGACGAACGGCGCCGTGGCGCCGACGGTAGCGAGAATGCCCAGACCGCGCTTGAGGTCGGTGATCGTCATCAACATCTCGCGCTCGATCGCGCGCTCAGCCGAGTTGATGTCGGCGACGGTGACCGATCCATCCTGAATCAGCGGACGAATCTCGGTCAGTGCGCCACCCAGCACGCGGGCGACGTGAGACCTCTTGTATTTGTCGGCGAGGGTGACAGCCTCGGCGAGGTTGTCTTCCTCGAGGAACTGCGAGAATTCAGGAGCGAACTTGCGGGTTTCGGCCTGCGCCTTTCTCAGGTCCCACCACTTCTTGATCGCAACCGACAGCGACCAGATCGACATGATGGCGAGGACGTAGACGATGCCCTTCGCGAAATTGCCCATCTGGTTGTAAATGTCGAGCAATGACAGTTGCATTGTTTACTCCGAAAAGGGGTTGGCTAGCGCGGAACGGCGAACTGGAACGACTGCTGAACCAGCTGATTGACCGGCTTGCCACCGATCATGGCGGGACTGAAATGCATCCTCGGAAGCACGTTCTTTACCGCCTGGGTGAAAAGCTCATTCGTCGATTTCAGCACCTTGAACGAATCCATGTCAGCTTTGCCGTCACTCCTCACCACAAACTGTGCCTGAACCTCGCCGGCAATGCCTGAGCTTTCGAGAACCGACGGATACTTGGGCTTCGGACTGTCCGACAGCATCTCAGCCGGCTTCTCGACCTGGAACTCGAAGTATGTCTGGTTGGTCACCGGGCCCGTTCCACCCACGACACCGCTGCCGGTGCCGCCCTTGACACCCTTACCGGTGAAGTCGTTTTCGTTGGTGACAGCCTTCGAGAGATCGATCTCAGGAATCTTGATGTCGATCTTGACCGGAGCACGGAGAACCTGGAATCCTTTCGGCGGAGGTGGCTTGACGACGACCTCCTTCGGCGGAGGCGGCTTGTCCGGTACCTTCGGCGGCTCCTTCTTCATCTCGACGAACTGGATCTTCTCAGCCTTCGCCTTCTCGTCCTTGGTACCGGCTTTGGCGGTCGCATAGACCGCTCCGCCGATCAGGACGGTGTGGAGGACGATACTGAACATCGTGCCGCCCGCCATCTTCTGCTTCTTAGCTTTTGACTCAAGAAGTTGGTTAAACATTTCTCTCCCGAGGGGAAGTCGTGTGCGAAAAGTGTTCGTTACCGGAAGCGGGCGGAATACCCACAAGATTAAGAATCAATGAAATAGTATTAAGGAACGCCTAACTAACGGCCGATCGTAAACACAAAGGGCATTTGCACCAGCTGCCGCACTTTTCGGCCGCCGATCTCCGCAGCAACGAAGCGCATGCGCGGCAGCGCGGCCCTCACCGCATCCTTGAATAGCGGATTGTCAGAGCGAAGAAAGCGCACGCTGTCCGTCCCCGCCCGGCCAGTCTCATCGACGACAAACAGTGCGACGACTTGCCCTTCGACTCCGGAGCTTCGCAAAGCTTCGGGGTACCGCGGAGAGGCGCTGCCCTGGATGAATGCGACTTGCTTCTCGACCTGGTCGGCCTGAAACGGCGCCCCCGGGCTGGATCCCATTGCGTTTCGATCCGGCCCCGCCGAGGCGTGGCTTGACGACAAAGGGAAATCGACCGGCGACGTGGGAACGCTGCCGACGTCGATCGGCGGCAGCTTCACGTCGATGCGCCTGATGTCGATCGGGGACGGCAGTCGGTCCGTCGCTCGCTTTTCACCGGCATCGCGACCTGGTGTAGTCGGAACGAGCGGCTGCAGCGGAAAATAGACGGTATGAACCGCGTCCGGCGATTTTGAGGAAGGCAGGCGTGCCTGCGCTGTCGCCACAATCGCAATCGCAATGATCGCAGAGTGAGCAGTGATGCTTACGATCGCGCCCCCGGCATAGCGTTCGCTTCTGGATCTGGATTCGAGCAGCGTGTCGAACATTTCGGCTCCGGGTTGATTTGCTTCAACGTCTCGGAGTACTACCCGCTATCAAATAGCGCCCGCGTGAGAAGGAGATGAAATGCCGGTAACGAGGCGATTAGTGTTCGATTAACGCGCTAGCTTTTTTGACCGTCGCCGCCGAGTGGAAGCGTAACTGTAAATAGACTGCCGCGGCCGAGACGCGACGACGCCGTCAGAGTTCCACCGTGGGCTTGGGCGATCCACTGACTGATCGCCAGACCGAGTCCGAACCCGCCGCGCTCGGACATCCTCGATCGCACACGATCGGCGCGCCAGAATCGCTCGAAGATGTGCGGGAAATCCGCAGCGGAAATTCCGATGCCGGTGTCCCGCACCGCGAACGTGACGTTGTCCGGATGGCGGCCGAGTCCGAGCTCTACCTTCCCACCGGCAGGTG
>JBKPDS010000175.1:0-19891 GCA_046727995.1 Gemmatimonadota bacterium | reverse complement strand
AGTGATAGGCGATCGCCATCCACAGCCACAGGAAACCAAGAGCGCCGGTAACGGAGCGGCCGTTTCTGCCGCCGGCCGCAACCAGGACGACGATAAACAACGCGACGAGAAACAACAGCCACTGGTTCGGCCAAATGGCTTCGTTATAGCGTCGAAAGACGTCGAAGAATTGCGCGCTAGTGAAGGGTAGCTCCACTTGATCCGCCCGCGCGTCGATTATGCCAACGTCCCCGCTTCTTCGAGCGTGTTCCCCACACCCTCCTCGGAAAGCCGTTGCTCTGCCTCGTGGTCAGGATGAAAAACGAGGATCGAGCTCATCGCCCACTTGGTGACACCGTCGGCGACACTTCCTCTCAGGATTCTCACCAGCCCGCCGCGACCATGTGTCGCGATCGCGATCAGGTCGGCTCGTTCCCGGCGAGCATAATCAGTGATCGCGTCGGGGATCTTGTCTCCGATTACCACGTCGATTCTTGCAGAGACTCCCTGAGCGCGGACCTCCTTCGCGCGCCGCGAGAGATAAGCCCGGGCGGCAGCGACTTTCTTTTCCCACCACGGAGCAGTCGGAGCTTCACCCGTTTGAGATGTCTCCTCCGGGGCAAGCACGTGCAGCAGCGTAATCTCCGCCTCTTCGACTTTGGCGAGAGGAACCACACGGCTGAGTATCTGCTCCGCCAGACCGGAGCCATCGAGCGGGACCACGATGCTGTGAAATTCTTTACTTGCTTCCGGCGTGAGATAGCTCGCTTTCGGCTTGACGACGAGGACTGGAATTGTCGTTTGTCTGATCAGCAAATCGGTGACGCTTCCCAACGCGAGTCTGGCGACACCGCGCCGGCCGTGACTGCTGATGACAATCAGGTCGATGTTGTGTCGTCTGGCGTAGGCTGCGAGCATGTCGGCGATGGGTCCGTGCTCGAGATCCGCTGAGATCGGAGCGCTGCTCATATTCCGGCATTCCGCCGCCAGCGCGTGGAGCTCGCTCAATGCCGCGTCCGTCTCCAGTCGGATCGTTTCTTCGCTGACGATCGCGCCCTCGGATGCAGCCAATCCGAAGTACGCGCCGGTGGTTAATACGCGCACCAGTCGGATCTTTGCCTGACAACGCTCTGCGACTCTGAGGGCGACCAGAATTGCCTCTCGGTCGAAACCCGAGCCGTCGGTGGGGACCATGATATTCTTGTACATACTGCCTCCTGAAATTCCCGCTCGGTTCGAGGTGCGGGTCGACCTAGCTTGAATCTCGTGGTCGGGGCATAGCTGACCCGTCGGGGTGTGGCTGATTCTTTGTCAGCTTTTCCCTTGTCTGCGTTGGCAACTGGCTGATGCTGCAGGCGTCGGGAACCACTGCGGTTGCAGTGGTTCCCGACAGTGCGTCAGGCAGGGACCAGCTCTGCGCGGATAGCGCGCCTCGACGTGGTGGTGGTTGCCTTCTCCGCGATCTCCGGTTTCAGCACCAGCATGGAGATGGTGGTGGAATGCATTACCGCGTCGGCAACGCTGCCACGAAGCATGCGTTTGACGCCGCCCAGGCCGTGCGTTGCAATTGCGATCAATGACACACGCTGCCTTGCGGCATAATCGCTGATCGCTTCGGCGACGTTGTCGCTGATTACGATGTCAGTCATGGTCGGGATGCCAGCGGTGCGAATCCTCGCCGCTACGTTGAACAGATATTGCTCGGCAGCCGCGATCTCCTTATCCAACAGAACCGGATTGGAATCGAGTTTCGCTTTTGGTGAGTAGACACCGGGGAAGAGAACTCGGAGAAGCGTCAACTCCGCGCCTTCCACCTTCGCCAGCGCAACGGCGCGAGCCAGAACCTGTTCAGCGAGCGCCGATCCATCGAGCGGCACCAGGATACTTCTAAAGGGCTCCGTAACGCGCGGGTTCAAGTAACTCGGCGACGGCTTCACGACCAGTACCGGAATGGTGGTGTGACGAATGAGCGAATCGGTCACACTTCCCAACGACAGGCGCGCGATTCCGGTGCGTCCGTGACTGCTCATCACGATCAAATCGAAGTCGTGCCGTGTCGCGTACCCCTCCAGAACGTCGGAGACTGGTCCGCCGTGTAAGTCGACACCGATGTCCACGTCGGTGGTTGCACGGCACTCGGCGGCCAGCGCATAAAGCTCGGTCAGTGCCTTATCGCGCTCGCTGCGAACGACGTCAGCGGCCAGTGACGTTCCCTCCGCGGCCGCCGCTATCCCGAAGTAGGATCCTTGTGGGAGCACGCGTACCAGCCGGATCTTCGCCTCGCTCAGCTCCGCGAGTCTGAGCGCGACTCGTATCGCCTCTCGGTCGAACCCCGAGCCGTCAGTCGGAACCATGATATTCCTGTACATACCAACCTCCTATGATTTCCAGCTCGTTGTTTGAACGCGAGCGAACCGTTGGGTCAACAATCTCGGTGTTCGAGCAGGTAACTCAGTCGGAGTATGGCTGATTCTTTGTCGGTTTTTCCCTTCATTGGACGATGTGATGTCCGGAGAGCGCCTGTAGCATTGCGCGGCGATGAACGCTTAACGGATCTGGCAGCGGCTCTGCTGGGATTTGATCGTAAGAATCGCCGTGCCAACTACCGGCATGGTGCTTTCCATCCGCACCGGCAGCCTGCACTGGTCATCGCTCAGATGGATCCGAATGACGCCTTCGCCCTGGTAATGTCGCGGGTCCCGCACCCGCATCTCGACGTGAATCACGTGGAGCTCTCCCATCGGCGTCGGAATCACCTCGCGACGGATGATGCTCACCTTGATCGGGTTTCGAGCAACCTCGAAGTGCCGGTCGAAGCTGTAGGTTGCTCCGAAGTTCATTGGCAGCGTACGAACGAAGTAAATGAATGACAGCTCATCCAACGGTGCGCTGGTCGGGCTTTCTCCCACTTCTCCGTCGGCCGATTCCCAGCGCTTCTCATCAGGGTACAGCTCGACCGAGTCGGTCTGATTTGTCAGTGGATTTCGCTCTCGCTTGAGAAAGCGGAGTGATGCGCCACGAGCGGGATCATACCATGAGGAGCTGCTGCTCACTGCGGGAACGAGCAGAAAACGAATTCGCGAATCAAAGCGGAGGAGCAGTGTCCGCGTGCCCCTCAGTTCGACCGGACCGTCGATCCACATTGCTGCGGTGCCTATCCTGGTGCCGTTCGCCAGAGTCACGTTGTAACTGATTCTCTCTCCCTGCGAGAAGGGCAGGATACTGGTCGCATCGGGCGAAAAGGCGGCGGCACAGACGCTGACGAATGCCAGCGCCATCGCCGCCAGGAGGGCGAAGCGCACAACCCAGCGTTGAAATTGAGGCAGCGGGGCAGGTCCCGAGATGTAACCGAGTGAAGTCATGCCCCAAGATGGTCTTATGGATCGCGCCGATAAATCGGGGAGGACCGAAACTCTTATCAGTAGAGCATCCCCGACGCCGTACGGGAAAACCTTACGTGAGGAAAACTCCCACAAAAAACCAGCGCAACGCTGACGGATATCGTTTCCAGAGGGGCGCACCTTCCCACCATGGGTTTTTACGACGACCACCACTTGCGTCACGGACACCGGACTCCGGCCGAGCTCGCTGAAGACGAGATCATGGAAGCGCTTCACGGAAATGTCTGCGCCCCCTGTCACGTCGAACGGACCGCTACGTCCACGCTTGCAACCGAAGCATCTCGGCGAACCACGAGGCCGATTGAGGAGAAGAAAGCCATGGCCACCCAGACCATTAGCGCCCCGCGAGCCGGGCAAAAAGCGCCTGCCAAACGGAGCAAGTTTCACGAGCTTTTCCGTCCCGGCGGCTCCTTTAAGCTGTTGCTAGCGATTGAGAATGACGACAACGCCCAAACAGCGATTTGCGCCGCTGATGCGCTGACCGCGCGTGGGGCGATCCCGACCGTGATCAGCGCCGCCGAGATCATGATGCCTGCGCCGGACACACCCAACTCGATGGTGTTTTATGCCGAAGCGGCACTCGGCGAAGATTTTCATTTTCAGCGCCGCCGCTCGCTGGCCGACCTGATCGCCAAAGTGACCGGCAAGGATCAGGACTGGCCGATCCACAGCGTAGTCGGAACTGCCGCGGCCTCCATCATCGACGAGGCGGAGACGGAAGACAGTGATTTGATCATGATGGGAATCCACCGTCATCGCGCATTCGAGCAGGCAATCGGCGAAAACACCGCCACGCGCGTCATGAGAAGAGCGTCGGTGCCCATCTATGGAGTCCGGCACGAGAGCGCGGGTTTACCGCGTCGAATCATGGTCGCCACCGATTTCGGTAGTGCCAGCAGTGAAGCAGCGCACATCGCTGCCAACCTCGCCGATCCGAATGGCACCGTCATCCTGGTCCACGCGACTATTCCGTCGCCGGTCGTCGAGGAGGGGGACGAAGGCGCCGCGCTGATCGAGCGGGAGGGGATCGAACACGCCTTCGCTCACCTGCGTGACGAGATCAGAGAGAACAAATCAATTCGAGTAGAAACCGTGACCCGGATTGGGGACGCGGCCACCGAGTTGATGGCGGCAGCGAAAATCATAAGGCCAGATCTCATCGCCATCGCCAGCCAGCGCCATCATCTGATCACGCGTCTGCTCCTTGGCAGCGTGACTCGAAAACTCACGCGGGAAGGCGACTGGCCCATGCTCATAACGCCGCCGCTGCGGTAGCAAGCCTGGATTAGCCGCGGTGGTTGGGCATCCGGGAGCCACAGCTCCCGTGCGGGGGACATCACCGCAACTGATGCGAGGATCGTCACAGGATCGTACCTTGAATCCATGAACTCCACTCTAGTAACGGTGGATGCCGGTAGCTCCTCGGTAAAACTCTCCGCCTACGAGCTACCCGGTGTTGATGCGTCACGATCGGAACAGGTTGAGGTTGAGCAGGCTTACGAGCTTCACCCTGTTCGGCGCATTGCGCTGGTTTCGGTCGCGCTCGCCGTCGGAAATCGATCGGCAGATTTTGATCAAGGGCTGAACACATTCATCGAGAAGAACGCGATCGAAGAGGTGAGCGCCGTCGCTCACAGGATCGTCCATGGCGGCACGAAGTTCTCCGCATCCCGGATCATCGATCAGGCTGCGCAGCAAGAGCTCGCTCGACTGACCGAGCTGGCGCCGCTCCACATGCCGATCGCGCTCGAATGGATCAGACTTTGTAGTGCCACCTTCGGTCCCTCGGTTCCGCAGATAGCCGTTTTTGATACCGCTTTTTTCGCCGATCTGCCGGCTGTAGCGCGGCACTATGCTATTCCGCTCGATTTGCAGAAGGCACACGGCGTCCGTCGCTTCGGCTTTCACGGACTCGCGCACGCTTCGATGCTGAGGCAAATGCGTGATCTTCGTCCGAACCTCCATAGAGGAGGTCGACTGGTCACGATCCAGCTTGGTGCTGGCTGCTCCATGGCGGCGATCGATCGCGGCGCGCCACTCGATACCAGTATGGGATTTTCACCGCTGGAAGGTTTGGTGATGGCCACCCGAGCAGGGGACATCGACGCCGGGCTCCTCACCTTTCTGGAGCGCAGAGCCGGATTCAACGCCGAGAGTCTCGAGCGACTTCTCAACAGCCAATCGGGTCTGCTCGGAGTTTCCGGGGCGAGTGCCGACATGCGAGCTCTGCTCGACTCAAAGAGCCGCGACTCGGAGCTCGCCATCGACCTGTACTGCTATCGCGTCCGCAAGTATCTCGGTGCATATATGGCCGTGCTCGGTGGCGCGGACGCAATCGCAATCGGTGGCGGTGTCGGCGAGAATTCTCCCGAGATTCGCCGGCGAATTCTCGATGACATGGAGTGGTGCGGAGTCGCTCTCGATGGGGAAAGGAACGCCAATGCCCGTGGAAGGGAGAACAGCAGCGAGCGGATCAGCAAGTCGGGCAGTCCAGTTGATGTCTGGGTCATTGCCGTCGACGAGGGAGCCGAAATGGCACGCGAAGCAATATCCGTGTTGGGTGCCACGGAGCTGGGGAGGGGGAGGTCCCAACGACAGCCTTTGAGTTCGACGTAACCGCGTCGAGCGCTGTTCCCGCAGCGGCTATCCCGCGCGCGAGAACGTCGGGGATTGCCGATGACGCGCGGTCCAGCGAGTCGCCGACATCCTCGTCGCCACTTTCCGCGGACCTGCTCGGGAAAATGCAGCGCTACTGGCAGGCGGCGAATTATCTCACTGTTGGCCAGATCTATCTGCGCGAGAATCCGTTGCTGCGCGAGCCACTGGTCCCGAGCCACATCAAGCCGCGTCTGCTCGGCCACTGGGGCACATCGCCCGGTCTGAGCTTCATCTACGTGCACCTGAATCGGCTGATCAGAGAGAAGGACGCCAACATTATCTACCTGGCCGGACCTGGACACGGTGGTCCGGCGCTGGTGGCCAACGTTTACCTCGAGGGAACGTACAGCGAAGTCTATCCCGGCATTTCGCGGAACATCGATGGACTACGTAACCTCTTTCGCCAGTTCTCCACGCCCGGCGGAATTCCGAGCCACGCCAGTGTGCAGACACCGGGATCGATCCACGAGGGAGGAGAGCTCGGCTACGTGCTGATGCACGCGTTCGGCGCCGTGTTCGACAATCCCGATCTCATCGCGGTGGCAGTTGTCGGAGATGGTGAAGCGGAGACAGGGCCGCTGGAAGGATCGTGGAAGGGCACCAGCTTTCTGAATCCCGCTCGTGACGGTGCCGTGCTCCCCATCCTCCACCTCAATGGCTACAAGATCAGTGGTCCCACGGTTCTCGGACGCGAAGATGACGAAAACGTCGGTGGTCTCCTGCGGTCGCACGGCTACGACGTGCATTTCGTGGAAGGAGATGAGCCGCTCCGGATGCATCAGGAGTTCGCGGCCACGCTCGACAAATGCTATTCACGAATTCGGGAGATCCAGAAAGATGCACGTGCGCATCCGGCCAGCGAGGTTCGCAGTCGGCCTCGCTGGCCGGCGATTGTGTTTCGTACTCCCAAGGGATGGACCGGCCCCAAGGTCGTGAATGGTGCGCCGGTGGAGGGGACTTTCCGTTCTCACCAGGTCCCGCTCGCCGACATGACCAATCCTGACAACATCCGCCTGCTCGAGAACTGGCTGCGCAGCTATCAGCCGGAGACTCTTTTCGATTCGTCCGGTGCGTTCGTACCCGAGCTGGCCGAACTGGCTCCGAAAGGCGACCGGCGCATGGGATCCAATCCGCACGCCAACGGCGGGCGACTGCTGGCTCCGCTCACTCTTCCTGACTTCCGCAAATACGCGATTGATGTCGGCGCGCCGGCCACGGTTCGACGAGAATCCACCCGCCAGCTCGGACAAATGCTGCGTGACATCTTCATCGCAAATAAGCAGGCAGCGAACTTTCGGCTGTTTTGTCCTGACGAGACCAACTCCAACAGGCTCGGCAGCGTTTTCGAGGTGGAGAACAGGTGCCTGGTCGGCCGTGTGCTCGACATCGATGATCACGTCTCGCCCGACGGCAAAGTGATGGAAGTGTTGAGTGAGCACCTGTGCGAAGGTTGGCTGGAGGGATACCTGCTTACCGGCCGTCACGGTTTGTACGTGACCTATGAATCGTTCGCGATGGTCTCGGCGTCGCAGACCGTGCAGCACACCAAGTGGCTCGAGGAGGCGATCAATCTCGATTGGCGCTCACCGGTAGCTTCCCTGAATATTCTCCTGACATCGACGTGCTGGCGCAACGATCACAACGGCTTCAGCCATCAGGGGCCCGGGTTGATCGACGTTATGATGTCGAAGCGTGGCAGCGTCGCCCGCATTTATCTACCGCCTGACGCCAACTCACTTCTCAGCGTCGCCGATCACTGCCTGCGCAGCCGCAACTACGTCAACCTGATAGTCATCGACAAGCAGCCACAGCTACAATGGCTGTCAATGCCGGAAGCGATCGACCACGCAGCGCGCGGCGCCTCGATCTGGCATTGGGCGGGAAATGAGCGGAAGAGCGCAAAACCGAAGACCGGTGCCAATAGCGATCCTGACGTGGTGCTGGCTTGTGCCGGCGACACCCCAACTCTGGAAACCGTGGCTGCCGCATGGTGGCTCAGACGATTGGTGCCACGCCTGCGCGTCCGCGTCGTGAACGTCATCGATCTGATGACGCTCTTCACTCCGGATGACCATCCCCATGGCATGAGTGACGAAGACTTCAATCGACTATTCACTGCCGACAGGCCAGTAGTGTTCGCGTTTCATGGTTACCAGGACCTCGTTCATCAGATGCTCCATCACCGGTCGCATCCAGGGCGGTTCCACGTGCGTGGCTTTAACGAGCAGGGCACCACTACCACGCCCTTCGACATGGTGATACTCAACGCGATGAGCCGGTTTCATCTGGCCGCCGCGGCGATCGAACGCACGAAGTTCGCCTCATCCGAAGCCGTTGTCATCGAGAGGCTCGAAGAAATGATCGATGACGCGGAGCGCTATTCCCGCGAGCATCTTCAGGATCCACCGGAGATCCGGGATTGGGTCTGGACGGACGCGCTCTCGTCCACGGGTTAGCCGCCGGGAGAACTACTACGTCACGGCCTCTACGTACGTTGACGGATGGATTCACGAGGCGACTGACCACAAGTTGGACAAGTAGCCGTCCACGTGGGTGGCAACCACCTTGAGGCACGTATGCGTACGCTCCCATTTCTTTGCATTTCGCTACTTGTCACAGTCTCTGCTGACGGGTGCTCGGTGGCAAAAGGGCTGTACGTCGCCCTCTTTCACAACTCCGGAGCGCCGTCACGCAATGAGCGCGTGCTCCTCGATCAGCGCGAAGTAGTGTTCCTTCGTGAATTGCCGCGGCGCCGCCTCGTTATCCTTCCGCTAGCCGTGCTTACACGCGTTGTGCGATACGATTCCGCCGCTGCGTTGGATATCGCTGAGCAGCTGCGGGATGCGCGCCTGGGAAGTCCGATCACGGAAATGACCCCCATCCGGATCCCGTTCGAACCGCAGCCCAATGAGGCGGCGATCTTCTGGTCTCGCTTCAAGGCGCTCGCTGATTCCGTTCGCTTGCATCCGCGATCCGATGCCGACTACGTGCTGCTCGTCGACGTGTTTGGTGATCCGGATCGCCGTTCCGTTGCCGCCGTACACGCGATGGTTGTCACGGCACAAGGCGATATGGCATATCGGGGCACCTGGAACTCGCACCAACAACTGTATAAGGAATTCAAGCCAGCGACCTTGAGCGACGCAGCGCGGATGGTAGCGACAGACATCTCGCGTCGCTCTCGGTCTGACAAATAGAACGGATAACACCACCAGCCCTGCGAGAAATCCTGACAGGATTTCAGGCAATCCTCTCTCGTTCCTTGCCTCACCAGGGCTAATGTCGGAGGAGTCAGCGGGTGGAACGGGATAATCGGTGGGGGGAATCATGTCGAAACCTTTGCACGCAATTGCGGAGTCGATAAGACAACGCGAGGAACCGGTGAAAACCTTGTTCGCCGCGTTGTTCGCCGTCATCGTCGCCAACCTTTTTGCGCTCGGCGCCATCTGGGCGACCCTCAGGGTGGCGGGTGATGGCTTTCTTCGCGACCAGACGACCAACAGCGTTGTTGTGCTCCTGTTCACGTTTCTTTGGACGGCAGGTTCCGTCGTGCTGGGCGGCTATGTCGTTGCACGGTTGCACGATACTCGGTACGCCGTCAGCACGTTCATCGTACTGGAGCTGCTGTTCGGGGCGGGTATGGTAGCAGAGTTCTGGAGTCCTGCAGCGGCATGGTTCGACACGGTGGCGCTGCTGTTCGTCGTCCCGTGCGCGATACTTGGCGCAGCCATGGCTCCGCCAAGAGGACTCAAGTGGATGGCTCAGCCGCCGAGCCACGCGAAGCAATCCGGCTGATTGCGGCCTTCAGCGACATCGCGCTGAGACGAGGAAGTTCTCCAACATTCGGCGTCGAGATGTAGCCGGGATCTCTTTTCAGGGCCCGATAAAAAAACTCGAGCCCCCGCTCTGTGGTGCCCACATTGCGGAGGCTCTCATCTGCTGGTAGCGGCCGAGTCCGGTTCGTTTACCGTGCTTTACTCACACGGTTTCGGCTCGACGGCCTTGCCCTCGTCGGACGGCCGACTCAGGTGCCCCGGTGATCCCGGAGCTTCGATTGTGTCCAGCAACCCCACAACCTGCGCGACGTCTTCGAACTTCCATCGCGCTGTCCTCCACCGGCGTCCCGTCAGAGAACTTCGTTCACCGTTTTCTCCGTCCAGTGAACGCGATCGGGATATAAAACGGACGACATATCCGTTCTGTCGGACCTTCCCTGATTTTTTGTCCGGCTTTGCCTCGCCTCCATTTCATTCGGCTCGGACTGGTGATCGGCGCACTGACCGCGCACTCACAACCCGACGAGGATGGGGCAAAACCTCACGCAAGTTCAGGTATTCCTTGCTCACTCGAGCCGTGAAACCTCGCCAGAGTGTCTCCTTGAGGGCATTCGCACTTCGACGAAATGCGTTCCGGCAACAATCACTCTGCTGATTGTAATGGAGGACCGATGCTTAGGCTAAGAGATGTCATGACCAGCGATGTTGTCAGTGCAGCTCCCGACATGACTATTCGCGATGCGATGGAGCTCCTGTCAAAGCGTCATGTGAGCGGGGCGCCGGTTATCGACGGCGGCAAGGTCGTCGGGATATTCTCATCAACCGACTTACTTATCCTTCTCGCCGATCTCAATGACACGACGCCATCTCTCACCTTCAGGCGCCGCAGGAGCAGGACGACGCCCCTCGAAGACATAACCGTCGACGAAGTGATGACCAGGCGGGTTCAGTCGCTACCGCCGACGTGTTCTATCGAGGAAGCAGCGCGCATAATGATTGAAAAACAGATCCACCGGGTCTTGGTGATGGAAGGGGACGTGCTGCTCGGAATCGTTTCAACTTCGGACCTTGCAAAGGCAGTTGCCGATCACAAGATCCGAAGTCGCACCTACGTCTTCGCCTGAGGCCGCATGGACTCAGTAGTTACAGGCGCCGGATTGTGCTCCGCCTCCGCCAAGCACCACTAAGATGCCGAACAGGAATCCGAGATCGTATTTCCAACCGGTGTTCTTCACTTCGTACATCCGAACGCCAGGCTGAAAAAGGCTGACGATGAAAGCAATCGGGGCAATCACCCCGTGCCAGAAGCCTGCCCAGAAACCAGCAGGCGCGGCCTCGGCGACCTCGAAGCGGGAATTCGGACCGGCGACGGCGAGTCTGTTTATCATTTCATCTCCCCTATTTTGCCGTTGTGTTCAACGCGATTCTTGACGCGTTCACGTCCTTCTCACCGTCACGGCGCGGGCGAATCGGCGCCATTCTCACAGCGCGAGTAGTCCGCCGAGCCAGATGGAAATCGAACCAGTGACGCGCCAGCATTGAAACCTGCTGCAGGGTGCCGGGTTCCTCGAATAAGTGAGTGGCGTGTGGCACGATTTTCAGCGCGGCGGGACAGCGCAGTTTGCGCAGCGCCTGATGATTGAGGTCAATTACCACCTTATCGAGTTCTCCGACTATTAGCAGTGTCGGTGCGCAGACACCGTTCAGCGCGCTGCCAGCGAGATCTGGTCTGCCTCCACGAGAGACGATTGCTCCCACCACGCGCGGTAGCGTGACGGCCGCGACGATCGCCGCAGGCGCGCCGGTGCTGGCGCCAAAATACCCGACCGGCAATCCCCGCAGCTCGCGCTGTGTCGTCGCCCAGTTGGTTGCCGCAGCCAGACGCAAGGAGAGCAACTCGATGTCGAAACCAAAATGACCGGTCAGAACCTCCGCGTGTTCTTCGTCGACTGTAAGCAGGTCGAGCAGCAGAGTGGCGAAGCGCGCGTCCTGGAGCTCGCGCGCGACCGCCCTGTTCCTCGGACTCAAGCGGCTGCTGCCGCTCCCGTTTGCGAACAGGACGACGCCTCGCGGATTGATCGGCAGCCCGAGGTCAGCTTCGAGGCTTATCCCATCATATGGTATGTGGACATTGCGCTCTTCCACCCATCTGTGCGCTTGGCTTCGCATTGGATCCTCCGGGTCTGCGTTCGTTCCTAGAGTATTGTGGGATAATTCTCGGGAGCTCGTCCCGCTCCCATAAATCCTCTGTGCGAGCGGTCCGCGGCATGTGGGGACAAATTCACCCGCCTTTCCGAATTGTCTGTCGGGCTCGCCGCGGAACATCGATGAGGGAATCGACTACAGCATGTGCGAGGAACTCTTAGACAGGTGCGCTGGAACTCTGACTGCGCTGATGATCCGTCGTCGTCAGACTTCGTTGCGGAGGGCTGAAGACTATGCGCACACTCAAAGGAGTTCTCTTAGGGTTTGTTGTCACGAGCGCCTTGATTCTCGCCGGTGGCTGGGCGGCCAGCGCGGTGCTCGGAGCTGCCGTCGGGAGCGAGTACGCTTCCCCGACGTTGCCTGCCGCGCTGCTGGCACTGCTGTATACCGCGGCCGCAATCGTAGCTGGCGCATACATCGCCGACAGAATTCAGGACACTGGTGAGACAGTCACTGGCTTCGCGGTTGCGCAGCTGTTTTTTGGGTTCGGCCTGATCCGGGAATTCTGGCTGACCGGTTCCAGCTGGTACACGCTGACTGCAATGGTCCTCGTCGTACCCTGCGCGATGATCGGGCGCGCGTTAGCGCGACGGATGGCGCACGATTCCATGAGAATGGCCGGAACGGTCTGACGGGTGTTGGCTTTTACCCTACGCATGGCGCGCGCACGTCTTCCGCGGGAACGTTATTGCGCCGCTCGCGACGCGGATTGCGCGCTAGACCTCCTCGAACCCCGTCAGGGTTTCCCTTAGACGCGTGGTAGGGAATCCGCAACGAAAGTTCAGTCACATACCCACGAAAGTTGAGGCGAAGTCCGACGGTTAGCGTAGCCGAAGACTCGTATCCTGGGTGCGTACCGCGACAACTGAAATCACGCACCGAGGATACGAAACATGAGACCGACCCTTTGGACAATAACAGCGCTCATGGCGACTGCCGCGACGGCTGGAGCACAAGGCGCTAATGCGATTCGACTACGCATCGACCCGACCAGCGAGGTGACCGTCGAGGGCACTTCGTCGCTGCACGATTGGCAATGCAAGACCAATAAGATCAGCGCCTACGTCGATGTCGATCCGGGCTACGCCAAGGACCTCACCAAGGTTGCGCGGCCCATCGTCGCCGTAAAGGTAAACATCGTCGCCAAGACGCTGACCTGCGGCAATCAGCAGATGGATCGCAACATGTACGGCACGTTGAAGGCCGATCAGAACGAGCTGATCAAGTACACGCTGTCGGGCTATGACCTTCTCAACGGCAGCGCGTCGCCGGCTTCGTTCGGTGCAAAGACGACCGGCACCCTGTCAATCGCTGGTCAGACAAAGACCATCGACATGAACATCAGCGCCGAGCGTCTGGACGATGGAAAAGCAATCGCGCGGGGAGAGCAAACGCTGCTGCTCACGGACTTCGGCATCAAGCCGCCGAGTTTCATGTTCGGAACGCTCAAGGTGGGCAACCAGGTCAAAGTGAAGTTCACTCTGAAAGCAGGTCCGGAGCTTCTGGCGCAGCTCGATGCCGCGCTTCGTGGCGCCGGTCAGTAAGAGTTCCACACAATGAGTAACCAGGCCACAACGCATTCATACAGGAGATGACCATGAAAAAAGCTTTAGCCGTTCTCACCGCCGCGTTCGCGATGGTTGCAGTTGCGCCTCGCTTGAGCGCTCAGGGGACGAACAAAATGACCGTCGGGATCGCCGTGCGGGCACCTGCCACCGTCGACACGATGCCACCCACCGTAACGCCGGTCGTTATCGCGTTGCCGGAATCAGCGACACTGGACACGGTGAAGAAGATCGCCAAAGGCTCGACGTCCAAGATCAGCTTCATCGGCATGGCGCCGCAGATCGAGATCCAGAACTACCGGCCCGAAGACAAGCGCGGCATCAACATCTTCGAGGCTCCAAAGGACGATGCCGTTCCTTACAGTGGCTTCAAGCTCCAGTGGGGAGGCGCGTTCACCCAGCAGTTCCAGGGGCTCGATCACAGCAATACCGCTGCACCCAGGCTGGTAACGACAAACGGCGTCACGACTGATGCCAACAAGCTGATTCGGATTGGGCACGGGCCGAATAACGCCGTCGCCAATCTTTATTTGAACGGTCAGCTCGCGCCGGGGATCCGAGTGGCGACGGCCATGTACACGTCGGCCCGCCACCACCAGGAGACCTGGGTCAAGGACGGCTACCTGCTCGTCGATGCCTCGCCGATCGATTGGACGCCGCTCAACAACATCATGAAGTACGTCACCATCAAGGCTGGTCACTTCGAGATCAACTACGGTGATGCGCACTTCCGCCGCACCGACAACGGCAACGCGATCCGCAATCCGCTGGTTGGCAACTACATCATGGATGCCTTCACGACCGAAGTCGGCGGTGAGATCTACGTCCGCGCCAACTCTTTCCTGGCGATGGGCGGTGTGACCGGTGGCGAGAGCCGCGGTATGATTACCAATCCTGACAAGCGCGCGCCGAGCTACCTGATGAAGGTCGGCTTCGACAAGCAATTCAGCGACGCGTTCAGGTTCCGTCTGACCGGGTCCGAGTATGCAACGGCGAGCTCCGTCAACAACACGCTGTTCAGCGGTGACAGAGCAGGCTCGCGCTACTACGACGTGCTCGAGAACACCAGCGCGACCGAGACCGCCCAGGCATGGTCAGGTTCGATCC
Organism: Gemmatimonadota bacterium; assembly: GCA_046727995.1. Classification (GTDB taxonomy): domain Bacteria; phylum Gemmatimonadota; class Gemmatimonadetes; order Gemmatimonadales; family Gemmatimonadaceae; genus UBA4720. The sequence goes on along the minus strand of JBKPDS010000175.1, from coordinate 5,200 downwards.
AGCCGGGTTTGAAGAACAGCATTCACTCTGTGGTGCTGAACCCGTTCCTGCAGTTCCGCGGCCTCGAGCTCTTCGGCAACATCGAGAGGGCTAAGGGACGCGCCGCGACTGAGACCGACAATCGCACCTGGAAGCAGAACGTTGGCGAAGTTGTCTATCGCTTCCTGCCGGATCAGCGGGTTTACGTCGCCGCGCGCTACAACACGGTGAAGGGTCAGCTCACCGTCGGTACACCCGATGTCACGGTCAACAGGTGGCAGGCGGGCGGCGGCTGGTTCCTGACTCCGAACGTCCTCACCAAGTTCGAGTTCGTGAACCAGAAGTACCTGGATTTCCCGACTACCGACATTCGGAATGGCGGAAAGTTCAAGGGATTCATGGTCGAAGGTGTTGTGGCCTTTTGACCGGGCTGGGTGGAGCTGCGGCTACATGCCGCAGCCCCACTCAGTCTCTTGGGTCGGGGATGATGGAGGATTTTGAGATGTTTACTACGACGCCCGCTTTGCCAGTTCCGGAGTCCCCACAGGAGACAGCGAGCGCTCCCGTCAGCCCGACTCTCGAAACTTCAAGGAAGTATCCTCTTTTCAAAACGCTCTCGCCGGCAGAATGCGAGAGCGTTCTCGTTCGTAACAGCGTCGGCAGGATCGCGTTCGCGGTGCACGACCGAGTGAGCATACTGCCAATCCACTATGTGTTCGAGGACGGCTGGATCTACGGTCGTACGACATCGGCCGGCAAGCTGCGCGACATTCTTCGTAACCGGCGGATCGCCTTCGAGGTCGATGAGCACGCGGAGGCCTTCGAATGGCGTAGTGTAATCGTGCGTGGCCCGCTGTATGTCGTTCAGGTTCACACCCCTCGATACGGGCGCGGTATCTACAAAACTGCACTTTCTGCGATACGCCGCCTGGTGCCGGCAACGCTCACCGAATCGGACCCAGCTCCATTCCGCGATCAGCTGTTTCGCATTCGCGCCGTGGAAGTCACTGGTCGCGCATCGCTGCCGTTCGGTGGTCAACGCGAATTTGGACCGAGTGCCTCCGCCGTCACCGAAACCGCCGAGCCGGATGAGGACGCAGTACTGCGCGATCGCGCGCAGCGAGCCATCGCGGCGCTCGGGGTTCCTGAAAACGGTGATTTGCACGTCGATGCGTTCGACGGAATCCTCGTGCTGAGCGGCAGGGTCGAGACATCTCGCGATCGACAGGCGCTTGAAGCGGCCATACTGAAGGTTCCAGCCGTGATCGCGCTGGTGGAGGAGGTGGAGACGATTTTTCCACCGACGCAGGAGCCCCTTCCCACCGACCTGGCGCGAGCCGCGGTCAGCCAGCTGCGGCTGGAGCCGAGCGTACTCGGCCCGGGAATGAAAGTAGTCGTCGAGCACGGCTGGCTCCGCCTCGAAGGAGCCGCAATGTCGCAGCGGAGTCGTGATGAGGCCGTCAGACGGATGCGCGCAGTGAAGGGAGCCCGCGGGGTGTTGGACAGACTTCGCGTCGCCGGTCCGGCGACCGAACTGGCCACTGCCGATTAACCGGTCAAATAGAGGAGCGGCAAAATGTCTGACGCCATCGCTGAAGCCACACTCAACGCACGCCCGGAGAAGCTCTCAGCCGATCGTGCGACGGCACTCATTCTCGCGACCGATGGGACTAAGCAGTCGGATGCGGCCGTTTCCATCGTGCGACTGCTCGCCCCCCGGTCAGAGCGTCACGTCAGTGTCCTCACGGTAGTCGATCACGCCCCAATTCCATGGGGCACGGCCGATCGTTCTCTGGTGCTTGATTACGACCGTGGGCTGCAGGCAGAGGCACGGAAAAAAGTCACCGCGCAGCTGGAGCGGCTCGGCGACGATACGTGGCAAGTCGAGGTGAGGACGGGAAATCCTGCGACCGTCATTGCTGACATGGCGAAGGAGTCGCGAGCACGATTGATCGTCGTCGGCCTCGGTGGGCATGGAGTCGGCGCGAGATTGTTCGGGAACGAGACAGCTCTCCGGCTGATGCGCCTGAGCGAGACACCAGTGCTAGCCATCAATGCCGGAACGCGCGCACTGCCCAGGCGCATGCTGGTAGCAATGGATTTCAGCGAGTCCAGCATCGAAGCGGCGAGACTCGCGCTGGAGATCGCTGCCCCTGCATCTACGATGACGCTAGTCCACGTCGTTCCCTGGGAGCGAAACATGTACGTTCCTGAGACGTGGTTCCAGGAGCACGAGGCGTACATCGCGGCGCACTTGAAGCGTGTCAGCGGCTGGCTCGATGACGACCAAACCTCCCGGATCCATCAAAAAATCATTTATGGAAAACCGGGACCGGCTCTTCTTGCTTGCGCCGAGGAGCTTGAGGCCGACCTGATTGTCGCGGGAACCCATGGTCGAAACTTCGTTGGGCGAATGCTCGGCGGAGAAACTGTTTCCAAGCTCGTTCGGGGAGCGCGGTGCTCGGTGCTCGTTCTCCCGCACGCTGCCTCGTCTCGGAGATTGCCGCAGGCTGAGGAGACCCAATCGGTCCGAGAGGGCCGCAGGGATTTCTGAATGTCTGCGCCCTTGCGCGATCTCGTCCCAGCCCGGCGGTTCTCGCCGAGGCGAACGCCAGTCGCACAACGCCAACCCGGCGCGGAGTCAAGTCAGCACAGCATTTTACCCACCTCGCCCGTGTTCGCGATCCTCGGGATTCTGCTCGGAGCGATCGAACAATTCGTTTTCAACCTGCCCCTATTCGCACACGCGCTGTGGACCATCGCGCTCGTCGGCGCCGGGTTCCCCGTGGTATGGCGCTCCCTCCTCGCTGCGCGACGGGGGAATTACGCGACCGATTTTGTAGCGTCGCTGTCGATCGTGACTGCCGCGGTCATTGGCCAGCCACTCGCCGGGCTCGTGATCGTGCTGATGCAGACCGGTGGCGAGTCGCTGGAGCGGTATGCCGAGCGTCGGGCGTCAGTAGCGGTTCGTGAGCTGGAAAAGGCAGCGCCGCGGACTGCACACCTGATAAGTGGCACACGCGGTCTTGTCGATGTGCCGGTCGGCGAGGTCAAAGTCGGTGACGTATTTCTCGTGCGGCCGGGAGAGATGGTCCCGTGCGATGGAATTGTGCTCAGCGGAATCTCCGAGATCGACGCCTCACAACTTACCGGCGAGGCCATCCCTGTTCCTGCCCACACGGGAACGCGAGTCATGAGCGGATCGCTGAACGCGCACGGTGTGCTCAGCATCCGGGCCAGCGCATTGGCGGCCGAGAGCCAGTACTCGAGAATCGTCGAGCTTGTACGCGAAGCGCAGGCGACGAAGTCACCGCTGCAGAGACTGGCTGACCGCTATGCCGTCTGGTTCACGCCGACGACGTTGATCGTCTGCGTCGTCTCATACGCCATCACCAGAAGCTGGACCAGCGTGTTGTCGGTTCTGGTGGTAGCAACACCGTGTCCGCTCATACTCGCGACGCCGGTCGCCATCATCGGCGGGATCAACCGCGCCGCCCGCCAGAAGATCGTGGTGCGTCACGGCGCCGCGCTCGAGATGCTGAGCGACGCCACGCTGGCCGTGTTCGACAAAACGGGAACTCTCACTGTCGGCAAGCCCGCGGTGAAGAGCATCGTGGCGTTGCCGGGGTTCACGGAGCGGGAAGTTCTTATCCAGGCCGGCGCAGTCGAGCATGGCTCGAGTCATTTGCTGGCACGCGTCGTCGCCGAGGAAGCAGAAAAGCGATTCGGCCAGTTACCCCGCTCGAAGCAGCATCGTGAGTGGCCGGGTGAAGGACTAACGAGCGTGATCGGCGATAAAGAGGTGGTTGTCGGGAGTCGCGCATTCGTCGCCCGGCACGCCACGGCTTCTCTCGACGCGTTCGACGCTGCCGAAGACAGCGAGGCAGGTTTGCGCGCCTATGTGCTGATCGGAGGAAATCCCGCCGGCATCATCGAGTACGCCGACTCGCTGCGTCCCGAGCTGAGCGATTTTCTGAGAACTCTCGCCGACCTCGGCTTGTCCCGGACCGTGCTTCTGTCCGGAGATCGGATCGCCAACGCCAGAGCAGTTGGAATGGCGGCAGGCATCAAGGAAGTCCACGGCGAGCTCCTGCCAGCAGACAAGGCAGCGATGGTTTCCCGCTACCGTGCGCACGGTGAGGTCGTGCTGATGGTCGGCGACGGGACGAATGACGCCCCGGCCCTGTCGGCGGCCGATGTCGGCGTTGCGCTGGCCGGCCACGGCGGTGGCGTAACCTCGGAGGCGGCCGACGTAGTCGTGCTGGTCGATGATTTATCCAGAGTGGCGAAGGCAGTGGCAATCAGCAGGAGGACCATGCATCTGGCTCGTCAGAGCATCATCACCGGGCTCGCCTTGAGCGGAATCGCGATGATCTTCGCGACCTACGGACTGATTCCGCCGACCCAAGGTGCGCTGCTGCAGGAAGCAATCGATGTGGCGGTAATCATGAACGCTTTACGTGCGAGCTGGTCGTGAGCCTCACGGAAGTCAGCCGCAGAGGGGGAAAAATGTACAAGGTCATCATGGCTCCAACCGAAGGATCCGACAGCGAGAGACAAGCGATCGCGGTGGCGGTGAAACTCGCGCAGCGTTACGACGCTGAGCTGCGACTGGTGCGAGTACAGACGGCACCGTTGGTCATAGAGTCCGTGCCCCGGCCGCCTGTGCTGGAGATAACGGAGCAAACGCTCGTCGAGGAGCGACTCGCTCGTCTGCGCAAGCTCGACGCGCTGGGGACCGAATGTCGAGCGCTCGGTGAAATCAATGTCATCACCGCATTGGAGGACGGACCCGTCGCATCCACGCTTCGTGATTACGCCTTGGAAAACAACGTTGATCTGATCGTGATGTCGAGTCATTCGCGCGGTGGTGTGAAGCGGGTGACGCTCGGCAGCGTGACGGACTACCTGATCAGGCATACCAACATTCCGGTGCTGGTCGTCAAGCCGCCGGTGTCCTTCATCGGTCCGACACCGCAAGAGACGCTTAGCCGCATCGTGGTGCCACTCGATGGATCGCCACTGGCCGCGCAGGTACTTCCCCAGGTCAAAACATTCGCGACCAGGGTAAACGCCAGCGTCAGTCTGGTGCAGGTGCTGGTTCCGCAGACCTATGCGCAAAAGCAAATCATGCAACCGGGCTTGCCGTGGTGGGATGCAGACATAGCAATCGCCAACGAGTACCTGGATGGCGTAGTGGGCCCCCTGGCCGCGGCAGGAT
>JBKPDS010000174.1:0-18563 GCA_046727995.1 Gemmatimonadota bacterium | reverse complement strand
GCGGCGCGGCTGCGCGACCTCCTGCGACCCCGCACCGCGCCTCATTCCGTGTCCGCCCACGAACAGCGCACGCGCGATTCTGAAGGTGCGCGCAGCTACAGATCTGTGCGGGAGAGGCGACGGGCGTTCTCTGAAAAAATCCGCAGCCCGCCCCGTCTAAATCGCCACTCACATGGCCTTCGCCGAGGTGGCGGGCGAGTTTTTTTCAGGGAATGCCCCTCGCCTCGACCCAGACCGAGATCTTTAGGAAACGCGCGCGCGGCTGAAAACTACGCGGCTTTGAGCGCCTGGCCGATCTGGGTCAGCGATTGACGCGCGTCGCCGAAAAGCATGCGTGTCTTCTCATGATAGAACAGCGCGTTGTCGATGCCGGCGAAGCCGTGGCCCATGCTCCGCTTGAGGACGATGATGTTGCGCGCGCGGTCGACATCGAGAATGGGCATTCCGTAGATCGGACTCGAGGGATCGTCGCGAGCCGCAGGGTTCACGACGTCGTTGGCGCCAACCACGAGCACGACGTCGGTCTGCGGAAATTGCCCGTTGACCTGATCCATCTCCAATAGCTGATCGTACGGAACGTTGGCTTCGGCGAGCAGCACGTTCATGTGACCGGGCATGCGGCCGGCGACGGGATGAATTGCGTATTTCACGTTGACGCCGCGACTCTCCAGATCCGTCGCCAGCTCGCGCACTGTGTGCTGCGCCTCGGCGACGGCCAGGCCATAACCCGGAACGATCACGACGCTGCGCGCATAGGCCAGAGCGATTGCGGTGTCTTCCGCGGTCGTCTGACGGACGGTGTGGCCGACTGCCGAAGCACTGGCCGCAGCATCGCTGCTGCTGGCACCGAACGCCCCGAACAAAACGTTGGCGACCGAGCGATTCATGGCCGTGCTCATAAGCAGTGTGAGCAGCGTACCCGAAGCGCCGACCAGAACTCCCGCCACCACCAGCATCTGGTTGTGGAGCACGAATCCGGTGAGCGCGGCGGCAAGGCCGGTGAGCGAATTCAAGATCGAGATCACCACTGGCATGTCACCGCCGCCGATCGGCAGCACGAACATCGCGCCCAGGAGGAGGGCTGCCCCGAAGAGTGCCCAGAGCAGCGTAGTTCCGCCGCCCATGACGACCATCGCGCCAAGAACGGCGACTCCCAGGAGAATCAGCCCGTTGACGAACCGTTGCAGCGGGAACTGCAGTGGTCGTCCGGGCAGAATCTCCTGAAGTTTTCCAAACGCAATGATGCTTCCCGTGAACGAGATGGCCCCGATGGCGGTGCCGAGGACAATTGACGTGGCCTCGCCGGTACCCACCGGACTGCCAACTCTTGTCAGGCGCAGAAATTCGGCGACCGACACCAGCGCAGCTGTCGCTCCACCCATGCCGTTGAACAGCGCCACCATCTGCGGCATGGCGGTCATCTGCACGGTTCTGCCGAAGTAGATGCCTACCACTGCGCCGATCAGCGTTCCGATGGCGATCGTCCAGAACGAAACGATCTGACGGTCGAGCAGCGTCGCGCCGAGCGCGATGGCCATGCCGATTGCCGCCGTGCGATTGCCGGTCCGCGCGGTCGAGGGGGAGCTCAATTGCTTGAGCCCGAAGATGAAGAGGACCGCGGCGATGATGTAGCTGATCGCTATCACCGAGCCGCGGACATCAAGCATCCTTTTTCTCTCCCGGTGCCGGCTCCCGCTTCCTGAACATCTCGAGCATGCGGTCCGTCACGACAAATCCGCCAAATACGTTGGCGGCCCCGAAGACGACGGCGATGAATCCGAGCGCGTGAAGCAGCGGAGTGTCGGCCGAGCCGGCGACGAGAAACGCGCCCAGTACGACGATTCCATGGATCGCGTTGGTGCCCGACATCAGCGGCGTATGCAGTACCGACGGCACGCGGCTGATCACCTCGAAGCCGACGAAGATCGCCATGATGAAGACGTAGATACCGAGCACGAGCTCCTGGCTCACCTTGCTGCCCCCGCGGTTTGAGTTGGGAGTGGCGACATGCCGAGCCGCAGGCGCGTCGGATTGTGTCGGACCTCGCCTTCGGCGGTGATGCAGACGGCGCTGATGATGTCGTCGGCGAAGTTGAGATTGAGCTCACCTTTCGGCGCGAGCAGCGTCACGAATGCGGCAAGATTCTTGGCGTACATCTGGCTGGCGTGGTAAGCGAGATCGCTGGAGATGTGGAGCGGAGCGATGATGGTGACATCGTGACGGACGACCGTTTCGCCGGGCACCGTCAACTCGCAGTTGCCGCCCTGCTCGCCGGCAAGATCGACGATGACCGAGCCGGGGCGCATGGCGTGAACCGTCTCCGCGCTCACCAGCAATGGCGCCGGCTTCCCCGGTACCAGGGCCGTCGTGATGATCACGTCGGCCTGCAGCGCGCGGTTGTGAATCAGCTCCTTCTCCCGACGGATGTGCCGCTCGCTCAATTCCTTGGCGTAGCCGCCAGCGTCCTGCGCATCCTCGATGTGCACGTCGAGCTCGACGAACGTCGCGCCGAGGCTTTGCACCTGTTCCTTGACGACGGGACGCGTGTCGAAAGCTTCGACGACCGCGCCGATGCGACGCGCCGTGGCGATGGCCTGGAGTCCGGCAACGCCGGCGCCGATCACCAGCACCCGCGCCGGCCGCACCGTTCCCGCCGCCGTCATGAGCATGGGAAAGAATTTCTGGAGTGCGTTGGCGGCAAGCAGCACCGATTTGTAGCCGGCGACGGTGCTCTGGGACGACAGAGCGTCCATCATCTGCGCCCGCGTCGTGCGTGGGACGAGCTCCATGCTGCAGGCGATGATTCTTCGGTCGGCGAGCTGCTGGAAGAGCGACGGATCACCCGACGGTTGGAGGAGACCGATGAGAACCGTGCCCTCCTTCAGCAAATCCAGCTCGGCTTCGCCGCTATTCTCTTCCCGACCCGGACGCTGGACTTTGAGAATCATTGGCGCGGTGGCGTAGATGTCCGCACCGGAGTCGACGATCTCACACCCGGCAGCACGATAGGCATCGTCGATGAAACCGGCGCGCAGACCGGCATCACGCTCGACGACAACGCGGTGACCAGCGCGCGTCAGCTGTGAAACAACTTCGGGGACGAGCGCGACTCGTCTTTCGCCGCTCGCTATCTCGCGCGGGACACCGATCAGCATGCGCTGGGTTTCTGGTCGGTCATGTATGGCCCATAAGATAAGCGCTCATAGTAGCCCGTGTTTATATTCGCGGGATGCCCCACCAACTCCACTGGAGAGAGCTCACCGGCGGGATCATCGCTGTCGTCACCATAGTCATGTTGACCATCATCATCCTGGTCTACGCGCGGGTGGGCGCGCTTCACGGCAAGAAAGTGACCCTGTACGTCGTAACGGACGAAGCGCCTGGCGTGCTGGCGGGCACGGAAGTGTGGCTCGCCGGAGAGCACGAGGGGCTGGTGAAGGATGTCTCCTTCCGGCCGCCGACAGTCGACAACAGCGAGCGGGTTCTCATCACGACCGAGCTGCTGAAGGAGGCGCTGCCAAGCGTGCGGCGGGATTCGTATGCACAGATCCGGCCCGGAGGCAATCTGATTGGCACCCCGGTGGTGTTCATCTCGCCCGGGACGACGGGATCGCCAGGCTTGCGTGACGGCGACACCATTCGGGCGCGACCGAAGGCGGCACTCGGCGATCTGGGCGAAGAAATCGGATCGATTGCCCCGGAATTCAAATCGCTCGGCGCCGCGACAGCGGAGTTAGCGCACAAAATCGATCGCCCCGTAGGAACGCTGGGGAATGCCAAGGCGTATGGCTTCGAGGATTTCCCGGACGTCAAAGCTGGTCTAAATAGCTTGACCGCGAGAGCCACGGCGGGAAATGGATCCCTGGCCAATCTGAGTCGAACGAACCTGTTCGCTCGGGCGTCCCGGACGATGGCAGCGGCCGATTCAATTCGCACTCTGACGTCGTCGAAGAAGGGTAGTTTCGGTCGCTTCCGGCGCGACACCACACTCGTGACGAAAGCGAAACACGTGCTTGCCGAGATCGATACCTTGCGGGCGTTGGTTAAGAGTCCGGTCGGGACGATCGCCGCCGTACATTCCGACAGCGTGCTCGCGCGACAGCTCGATCGTCAGCACATCCTGTTACGCGAACTGATCAACGACATCAAGAACAACCCGATGCGCTACATCAGATTCTGACTTGACCGCATTTTTGGTGGCGACTACCTTCGGGTAAACCGGCGCCCGAGCTGACGCGGTAATTCCCTCCTTCTTCCTCTCCCTCCGACTTAACTCCCGCACGCACCTGCTTCCCTGAGCCTATCGCTCAGCGATCCCTCCGTTTCTTCGTACCTCCTTCCAGAAGTTTCCGCACTTTTCTTTCCCCGCCCGTGGATATCGCAGAGTTAAAGCGAAAATCCGTCAGTGAGCTGCAGGAGATGGCAGACGGCCTCAAGATCGACGGCTCGTCAGGTCTCCGGAAGCAGGATCTCATCTTTCAGATCGAGCAGAATCTGCTCGACACCGACATCATGCTGCACGGTGACGGTGTCCTCGAGATTCTTCCCGAGGGCTACGGATTCCTGCGCAGTCAGGACTGGAGCTATCTGCCTGGCCCCGACGACATCTATGTCTCGCCGTCGCAAATCAAGCGGTTCGGTCTGAGAACCGGTGACGAAGTGCGCGGACAGGTTCGTCCGCCGAAGCCGTGGGAGCGGTATCTGGCGCTGCTCAAGGTCGAGAGCGTCAATGGCGACGATCCGGAAAAGGCCAAGGATCGCATTCCGTTCGACAACCTCCGCCCTCAGTATCCGGATACGCGTCTGCGGCTCGAATCGAAGGATGGCGATCTCAGCATGCGCGTCGTCGACATCATGACGCCGATCGGCAAGGGGCAGCGCGGTCTGATCGTGTCGCCACCGCGCGCGGGCAAGACGATACTGCTGCACAAGATCGCCAATGCCATCGCCGAGAATCATCCGGAGGTGACGATCATCGTGCTGCTGATCGACGAGCGGCCGGAGGAAGTGACGGAGATGATCGCCAGCACCATCCGGGCGGAGGTCGTGAGCTCGACGTTCGACGAAGGTGCGGCACGCCACGTCCAGGTTGCCGACATGGTGCTGGAGAAGGCGAAACGGCTTGTCGAGAGCGGGAAGGACGTGGTGATTCTCCTCGATTCACTGACCCGCTTCGCGCGGGCGCACAATACCGTGGCGCCTCAGTCCGGCAAGATTCTATCAGGCGGTGTCGATGCGACCGCGCTGCACAAGCCCAAGAAATTCTTCGGCTCGGCGCGCAACATAGACGAAGGTGGATCGCTCACCATCATCGCCACTGCTCTCACCGAGACCGGCTCGCGCATGGACGACGTGATCTTCGAGGAGTTCAAGGGCACCGGTAACATGGAGCTGGTGCTCGATCGCAAGATCGCCGATCGCCGTATCTATCCGGCGATCGACATTTTCCGCTCCGGCACGCGCAAAGAGGAGTTGCTGCTAAGCCAGGCGGAGATCAATCGCACGGTTCTGCTAAGGCAGTTTCTGGCCGACATGCCGGAGGCCGAGGCAATCGAGTTCCTGCTGCGTCAGATGACGAAATCCAAGAACAACAAGGAATTCTTCATCCAGATGGCGCAGGGGTAGGATTGGCAAATCCGGCGCTGGCCCGCTTTCTCGCGGTGGACTACGGCCGCAAGAGAATCGGGCTCGCCATCAGCGATCCGACGGGCATGATCGCGTCGCCAGCGGGGTTCATCGCGCGGCGTGAAGGCAAACGACCCCCGATCACAAAAATCATCGCGCGCGCAACCGAGCTTGGCGCCCGGGGGTACTTAATAGGCCTTCCACTCGACGGAGAGGGCAACGAGACCGAATGGACAGCGGAAGTGCGTGTTTTGGGGGCCGAAATCGCGAAACGTACAGCCCTGCCCGTTCGTTTTTATGATGAACGTTTTACCACGGCGGCAGCTTTGCGTACAGTCAAAGAACTGGGACAATCAACGCGCGGCAGAAAGGGCGATGTCGATTCGCTCGCGGCGACGATTCTGCTCCAGCAAGCCCTCAATGCTGAAGGTTAAGAAGCGCATCGCGCTGGTGGCGATGTGCGTGGTGAGTGCTGCGTGCGTCGGTCAACCGCACGGCAGGCCGACACGCGTCATTATTCCGCGCGGCGCGAGCTTCGGACAGGCGACGGACTCACTCGCCAACGGCGGGCTGGTCGGCTGGCCGAAAATGTTCCGGCTGTATGGCCGGCTCACTGGCGGCGACCGCAACATCAAGCCCGGCACCTATCTCATCAAGCACGGCACGCCGTGGAACGCGATCATCGGCGCGCTGAACGGCGGCCACGGATTGGTCAACACGGTCACGATTCCGGAAGGCTACACCATCGCCCAGATCACTCCGCTACTGGCGAAGACGTTGAAGGTTCCGGCGGACTCGGTGACGGCGGCGGTGGGCGACACGGCGTTGCTGGCGCACCTCGACGTTCCCAACAAAACGCTGGAAGGCTATCTCTTCCCGGATACGTACGCTTTCCCGGTCGGCACCACCGCGCGACAAGCCGTGCACGAAATGGTCTACTCATTTGAGCGACGCTGGAGACCCGACTGGGATTCCAGCCTCACCGCTCTCGACATCAACCGCAACGATCTGGTGACGATGGCTTCGATCGTGGAGAGAGAAGCGCGTCTCCCCGAGGAGCGACCCGTCATCGCCGCCGTGTACTACAATCGGCTGAAGAGAGGCATGCTGCTACAGGCGGATCCGACGGTGCAGTACGCCCTTGGGCATCACGTTGGACGCGTGCTCTACAAGGATCTCACCATCGATTCGCCGTACAACACTTACGTGCACAAAGGTCTGCCGCCTGGTCCGGTTGCCTCGCCCGGCGTCGCCAGCCTCGCCGCAGCGGCAAATCCGGCGAATGTGCCGTACCTGTACTTCGTGGCAACCCGCGATGGTCACCACGAATTCCGCATGACGCTCGAGCAGCACACCGATGCGGTAAGGGAAGTGCGGGCGACGATGCCGAAGAAACCACCTGTACGGATGCTGGCAATGGCAACGCCGTCAACGGCGAGCAAATCCGTAGCTGCCAGCGCGAAGAGCGTACCCCGCACGACCAGCAAGTCGTCGCGCTCAACGACAAAGACGCCCGCCAGAACCGTCAGCAAATCGAGCTCGGCGAAGACGAGCAGCAAGACGCCGGCGAAGGCAACGACGAAAAAGACGAGCACCAGTACCAAGAAGCGGACATCTGGCCCCACGGCGAGCGGCCGGTAGCGTCCATCAATGCTCGATCCGAAGATCCTGCGGCTCGTTGCAATCACTGACGACGCCGAGGATCATCGGCGGACCCTGGTCGATCGTGTAGCAGCCGCCGTGCGCGGTGGGGCGAGCAGCATTCAGGTGCGGCTCAAAACCGCGGCTCCGCGCGAAGTGGTCGAAATAACGAAAGCGATTATTGCGCGAGTCGACGTTCCGGTAATCGTCAACGACCGCGCCGACATCGCGCTCGCCGCCGGCGCCGCCGGAGTACACGTCGGAGAAGCAGATCTTCCAGTCGCGGCGATACGCGGCTTCGCGCCGTCGGGCTTCATCATCGGCGCGTCGTTGGGGAGCGATGCGGAGCTGCCGAACGCGAAGGATGCAGACTACGTCGGGATCGGGCCGGTGTTCGGCTCCGAGTCAAAGAACGATGCCGGCACCGCCATCGGCGTCGACGGATTTGAGAGACTGGCGGCGCTGGTGCCGCATCCCGCCGTTGCGGTTGGCGGCATCACCGCCGATCGGGCGCTTCAGATCACGGTGCACGGCGCGGTTGGCGTCGCCGTCATCAATGCCATCTTCAAGGCTGGCGATCCCGAGATCGCGACCCGCGAGATCGCGGCCGCCATCGGAAGGTGATATCGGGGGCGCCGTTCCTCTTACCGCGCCGCCGGTTCTCGGATTTCCTGTGCGGCGAGTGAGCAAGGCGCATCGCCCTCTCTATCCTGGCCAGCACTGGACGACTCAGGAACACATCGACGAGATCAGGATCGAACTGGGTACCCTTGCCATCCGAAATTGACTTCACCGCGTCGCTGAAGCTGCGCGCGTGACTGTAGCGGCGGCGGTGTGTTATCGCGTCAAAACTGTCGGCGATTGAGACAATGCGCGCCTCCAGCGGAATCTTTCTGGCCTTCAGGCCGCGCGGATAGCCGCTGCCGTCCCAGCGTTCGTGGTGGGCGGCGACACCCTTTGCCAGCTCCGGATAGAAAGTGCTGAGCGGCGCCAGCACTTCTGCTCCTCGCAACGGGTGCGTCCTGACGGCACGGCGCTCTTCGGGCGTGAGCTTCGAAGACTCGTGGAAAATGTCGGACAGCGCCCCGTGCAGCTTGCCGATGTCGTGGAACAATGCCACGCGCTCGACGCTATGCTGCGCTCTTTCATCGAGTCCTGCTGCCTTCGCCAGGATCAAAGCATAGGTCGCGACGCGCCGGACGTGATCACCGGTGACGGCGTCGTTGGCATCGATTGTATTCAGCAGCGTCTCCATCGTCGCCGCGCTGAGTCGCTCGGCACGGCCGCGCATGGTGTGCTCGCGGAGAATGAGGCCAGTTGCCGCGGCGCCAACCGAAATCGGGACGATGTCGCGCATGGGCCTGGAGGTCGCAAGAAGCGTACGGGGAAGGAATCAAGTCGGGCCGGAGATATCGACAACTGGCTGGCATCCACAAAACTAAAGCAGGGAGCTGAAAGCTTTGACAGCTTCATAGCTTCGAGCTATTCCGGCGGATTATAGCCTCGGACGTTCGTAATTTTCGCAGCTTCGGATAAATCTCGACGAAGAATCGCGATCCTGGAACTGCGCGCATCTTTAAACGCCAGTATGTGAGCTCGGAGCTACGAAGCTGACTAAGCTTAAAGCTCCCTGCTTTAGTTTCGTGGATGCGAATGAGCGCCCACATCAACGGCCCGCCTTGATAGCCAGCCTGCTTGACGCAGTAGCCATCATTCACGCATGACCGTGGCCCGGGTCAACGCCAAGGGAGCGCGCCGGTGGCAGGCGGGGCATCCGTGGATTTATCGCACCGACGTCACCGAACGCCCGGTGATGGATGCGGGTGCCGTTCTCGTTCACGACCAGCGCGGAAAACCGCTCGGCTGGGCGCTGTGGAGCCCGCTGTCCGAGATCTCGCTACGACTGCTCGATCGAGATCCGGATGCGATCATCGATCAGGCGTGGTGGGATGAACGCATCGCATCGGCGATTGCGCGCCGCGTTCCGCTCGAGGACCACACCAACGCCCTGCGATTGGTACACGGCGAGGCGGATGGCTGCCCGTCGCTCATATGCGATCGCTATGACGAATGGCTGGTCGTGCAGTTCATGAGCGCGGGACTCGAGCGCTTCAGGGAGGAAATCCTCGCTTCGCTGCGATCGCTCGTCGAGCCGGCCGGAATTCTGGCGCGCAACGATGTCTCGCTGCGGGCGAAGGAAGGTCTCCCGCGGGAGACCGTCATGCTTTACGGCGACGTCCCGCGCGAGATCGAAGTCCACGAATATGGAGTGAAATTCCTGGCTGCACCGTGGACCGGTCAGAAGACAGGCGCGTTTCTGGATCAGCGCGAGAACAGGCACTTTGTGGGTACAGTCGCGCGGGGTCGGGCACTCGACTGCTTCAGTTATCACGGCTCGTTCGCGCTGCACCTCGCCAGAAACGCAACGCACGTGACCGCGCTCGACGCGTCCGGACCGGCGCTAATGAGAGCCGCGGAAAACGCGGCGAGAAATTCCCTCAACAACATTTCGTTCGTCGAGGCGAATGCCTTCGACTATTTGCGCGAGAAAGAGCGCGAGGGAATCACGTTCGACACCATCGTGCTCGATCCGCCCGCGTTCGCCAAGACCCGAAACGCATTGGGTGGCGCGATGCGGGGCTACAAGGACATCAACCTGCGCGCGATTCGCCTCCTCGCGCCGGGCGGATTGCTTTACACCGCCAGCTGCAGCTTCCATCTGACGAAGCCGCTATTCCTGGAAATGCTGCAGGATGCGGCGAGCGATAGCGGACGACGGGTGGCCATCAGAGCGATAACTGGCCAGCCGCTCGACCACCCTGAGGTCCTCTCGATTCCCGAGACCGGCTATATCAAGGGAGCGCTACTTGAAGTGATGGATTAACTGAGTTGGCAGTGCGGACAGAAATAAGTAGAGCGGCTCCCTTGAACGATTCTCTGAATCGTTCCCCCGCACCTCCGGCAGATCTCTCCTTCCCGATCGTAGACCGCGAAGCGGTCGCGGCCGCGGGTGTCGGTGTAGCGCCCCGGACGGCGCCGGCGCGGACTGAGGACCAGTCTGATCGCCGCGACAAGCCGCTCCAGCTTGTGCGTCGACAGCGAGGAGGCGGGCGATCTGGGATCGAGCTCCGCCTCCCACAGAGCCTCTGCTGCGTAGATGTTGCCGAGTCCGGCGAGAACTGACTGGTCCATGAGGGCCGGCTTGATCGGGATTTTGCGGCGCGCGAGGACTTTGACGAAGTAATCGGCGTCGAGGGTGGGATCGCTCGCTTCCTTACCAAGCTTTGGTAGCGATGAGCTGCCCTCTTTGTCGAGGGTAATCGACGAGAGTGCCCGCCGGTCCACCAGTGAGATGCGCGTTCCGTCATCCAGCTCGATGATGGCGCGGGCAAAACGGTCGAGCTCGTCGTTGGTCGTTCCAATCTCCCAATCGCCGTTCATGCGGAAGTGGACGACCAGCGTGTCGCCGCTATCGAGTCCGAGGAGTTGATGCTTTCCTCTTCGATCGATGCTTTGGATCCGTTTGCCCTTTGCCCGGCGCGAATTGGCCGGCGTGAGCTTGCGCTTGAGAGCGGGATGGATTGCCCTGACGGCGGCGATCGTTTTTCCAAGAGCGGCGCGGGTCAGCGCGCGGGCGGCGGCCTCTACCTCGGGAAGCTCAGGCACAGTCGAATGGGGCAGGTCATTCGGTAATCTATCCCCGCCGTCCAGTGACATTGCCCGCCAATACACATGGATTTAGTTTGCGTGAGACGCGCTCGCATCGGCTGAAACCCTGACGCGAGCCTGGTTAATGCACCAAAAAGTGCAGTCGCGCCGGGTGCGGCGCCAAGTGCAGACCTCTCCCAATGACTAAACCGACAAACGTTCTTCTGCTCCACCAAAACGGGATCGATGCCGACGCTATCAATCGTGAGCTGACAGCGTCAGGTATGAAGCTGGAAATAGCCACCCCCGATTCGCGGGAATCATTCAAGACTGTTCTCTCGGATGCGAAACCCGACGTCGTTCTGTCCGAGTATTCGCCCGACCGGTTCAGCGCCTGCGAGGTCGTCGATGTGCTACGCTACGAGAGTCCGGAGACACCGCTGATCGTGGTGGCGGAATCGGTGACGGGACTCGCTGCTGTATCGTGCCTGCGCGCGGGGGTTGAGGACATCGTCCTCAGAAAGAATCTGAAACGCCTTCCGGCAGCAATCACGAGTGCGATCGAGAAACGGACTCCACTCTCCAAGCTCACCGGCAGGCAGGTGGAAGTGTTACGCCTCGTCGCCGAAGGGCACCGTACGCGCGAGATCGCGGATCGGCTGCAGCTCAGCATAAAAACCGTCGAGAGTCATCGCGGTGAGGTGATGAAGAGACTCGGCATGCACGACGTGGTCAGTCTCGTTCGATACGCGCTGAGAGTAGGGCTGATTCCAGCGAACTCCTAAGTAGTTATAACGGAAGAGCTTGCTGTAAACTCGCCACTTGCGGGCGGCGCCAGCCCGTCTACCTTAAACACCTGGCTAAAGCACGTTTCCTCTGCCCGACGCCATGGCGCAACAAAATCCTCGCTCTCTTAAGCACGAGTACGAGCTTTACGTAGAGAACGAGATCGAGAACTACAAGGAGTCGGTGTCGCGCTCCGCCATTCTCAAGATTGGCGATGAAGCCGCGGCATCGCTGCGCGCCGGCGAACAGTTCGCGATGGACGAGCTGCTCCTCTGGGCTGAAGTCGATCGCATTATCAGAAGGCGACTGCGCATCCCGTCGTATGCAACATGGCGAAGGAAGCGACTGAAGTTGCTCGAGGAGTATCGCCGTCCCGAGCACTGGGGCATTCGACCCGATGGCGTTCTGGCGCGCGAGATCCATCCCCCGGCCGAGTCGAAAGTACTTGTCGCCGGCGGCGACATCGATCGCACCGCGCTTTATCTCGCCGCCCACGGTTGCGACGTGACGGCGGTCGACCGCGAGGTGAAGCCGCTGGAGCGGGTAATGAACGCGGCGCAGGAAGCGGGACTCGCCGACCGGATTCAGAGCTATGTCGCCGACATCACTGACTGGTCACCCGATGTTCAGCTTGGGGCGGTGGTGTGCACGCCGGAAGCGTTTACCGGCCTCTCGCCCGAAGAACGAGGCAGAGCCTTCGAGCTACTCCAGGGAGCGACGCGTGATGGCGGCGTCCACCTGGTGGGGACGATCGTCCGCGGTCAGCGGGGCCTCTCGGTGAGCGAGCTTCGCCGGCAGTACAAGGGTTGGTCAATCTCGATCGAGGACGAATCCGCCTCTTCCAAGAGCTTCCTCGCCAGAAAGATCGCTAGCTGAGGGAGGGGCGAGGGGAGGAGGGACGAGGGGCGAGGGCTGTGTCGCAATGACACTGGTGTCCTTTATCGGAGTGTCATTCCGCGACACTATGCATAGGACCCGATTTTCATCAGCGCCATAAGTTAATGACTGACAACATGTTGACTGCTGAGGTCCTCCCTGGCACATCGACTGCTTTCACTTGGCGCGGCGCCACGGTGTGGCAATCACAAAGTGAGAGAGTAATGAAGAAGGATCGTAAGGAAACGAGTTCATCTGAGCCCCTCGGCATCATCATTTCGCGCGGCGACAAGACCGAGCCGACTCCGGTTTTCTCGGCGTACATTTGGGGACCAGTTCCCGAAACCGAGCAGGAAACGGCGCATAAAGCGGCGTAACGTTCTTTATCGGATATCCAGAAAGGCCCCGCGATCGCGGGGCCTTTTTTGTTGACTGACCGCTCTGTATGAGGAGCGGATTGCGAATCGCAAACTGATTGCGAGTTACGAACCTGCTACGAGGTTCGAACCGACTCCGAACTACGAATGTCGAACCGGTTCGAAGTGAGCTCGCAGCCAGTTCGAAGTCAGTTCGGAATCGGCTCGCAGTTGGCAGCAGGTTCGTAGTTCGGACTCAGTTTGCAATTCGGAATCACGTTAAGCCCGTATCAGGCGGCCTAACCGCCAGAGGATCGGTACGTCCCTTGCCCGATCCAACGGCTTGTGGAAGAAGCTGCTCCCAATTGGGAAGGCGAGCGTCACGCGCTTTTGTCGCAGCGCATCTCCGACATTGGTCTGGAGATTCGGGGGACCCTGCTCGAGAAGCTCGTCGGCCAGCTGTACGAGGAGCTCGCGGCGAAGGGACTCGAGTTTCGGCCGCCCGTCTACCTCAGCGATCAGTGGGGGTGTCCCGATGGGACGCCGTTGATTGGGGTTCCCTTTTATCTCGCCGATTCTCGCCTCTCCAAAATCGAGGAGGACTACTCGGCGGCGGTCGAGGGCGCCGAGGAATCGATGCGGTATCTGCGGCACGAGGCGGGTCACGCGTTCAATTACGCGTATCGACTTTACGATCGGCCCGATTGGCGGAAAATGTTCGGCCCCTACTCTCGCCCGTACCGGGAGCGGTACCGCGCCGATCCGTTCTCGCGCGACTTCGTCCGACACATCCTCGGCTGGTACGCGCAAAAGCATCCCGATGAGGACTTCGCCGAGACCTTTGCCATCTGGCTCACGCCGGGCATGGATTGGCGGCGGACCTACGATGGATGGGGAGCACTCGCCAAGCTCGAGTACGTCGACAAGGTCATGAATCAGATCGCCAAGCAGGTCCCCGAAGTGCCCGAGCCGTCGGAAGAAGATCTGCCTGTCACTGCCATGCAGTACACTCTGGCCGAGCACTACGAGGAAAACGAGGAAAACATTCCCATTCGCGATCCGCGAATCTTCGACGGCGATCTGAAGACGATCTTCGTTTCCGTCGGCCACGCGCCCGGCGCCGCGTCGGCCGCGGATTTCATCTCGCGACACAAGCGTGAGATCGTAACCCGCATCTCTTACTGGACCGGCGAGAACGCGTCAGTGGTGCGGCAATTCGTCGACTTCCTGGCGAATCGCGTCAGAGAGCTGGATCTACGACTGGGAGGACTGGAAGCCTCCACACTGATCGAGCTGACGGCATTCGGTACGGCGGTGATGATGAATTACCGCCACACCAACGCGATCGACGGCACAGAATCAACCGGCGACTCGTGAAGATCACCGTCCTGCACAGCAAAGACGCACTCGACCCGCCGGTCGAGCCACTTCTCGATCAGCTCGATGCCGCGCTGGCCGAGAATGGCCACACGTCGCGCAGGCTCGCCGCCGACGATGCGATCGAGCCGATGATCGCGGCACTCAGAGAGTTTCAGCCGGATCTCGTTTTCAATCTGGCTGAATCCTTTCGCGGCAAGAGCGCGCTGGAGTCCAACGTCGCGGCGCTGCTTAATCTGCTCGATCTCCGGTACACGGGTTCGAGTCCGGCCGGACTCATTCTCGCCGGCGACAAGACGCTGACGAAGAAGGTTCTGGCGTTTCACGGAATCCAGAGCGCCAAGTTTGCGACCATGTACCGCGGTCAATCCGACTGGGTGGGAGACATCAACTTTCCGTTGCTGGTCAAGCCGCCACAGGAGGACGCGTCGCTTGGCATCACCCAGAAATCGGTGGTCAACGATGTGAAGGAGCTGCTCGACGTCATCAGCAGCACCCAGCAGGAGTACCAGTCGCCGGTGCTGGTGGAAGAATTCATCGACGGGCGGGAGTTCTATGTCGGTGTCATCGGCAACAGCAAAGTCGAGGCGCTGCCGATCATCGAGCTCGATTTCTCGAAATTCCCCGCCGGCCTCCCCAAGATTGCGAGCTGGGAAGCGAAATGGGGCGACGATGGCGACGAGAAGGGAGCGCAGTTCGAGGGCACGAAATCGATTTTCCCCACCAACCTCTCCGACGAGCTGACGGAGAAGATCCAGCGCGTAGCGATCGATTCTTTCCAGGCGTTGCGACTCCGTGACTACGCCCGTATCGACATCCGCGTCACGCCCGAAGAGGAGATCTACGTCATCGAGGCGAATCCCAACTGCTACCTGGAAAGAAACAGTGAGTTCGCGCGCGCAGCACAGAAGGGCGGACTCGAATACAACGCCCTCATCGCGCGGATAGCGGATCTGGCATCGGCGCGCTACTCACGATAGAGAAAACGCAACTGGCCGACAGCGCTCCCTGCGCCGCTTCCAAAAGCGGCTCGCAACTGGCAGTTTGAACTTCCCCAAAACTCTCTCGCTTCTCAACGGAGTAGCTAGTGAAAGCGCTGGTCAAGGAATCCGCGGCACCCGGCTTCAAATTGAAGGATGTCGCGGAGCCGAGGATCCGTGAGGACGAGGTTCTCATACGGGTGCGGCGCGCGGGAGTTTGTGGCACCGACGTTCACATCTACGACTGGGATGCCTGGGCGAAAGGACGCTGCAAGCCGCCGTTTGTCGTCGGACACGAATTCGCCGGCGACGTGGTGCAGGTCGGGCGGCTCGTCACCGATGTCAAGGAAGGCGATCGAGTCACGGCGGAGGGCCACATCGTCGACGGTCGCTGCCTGCTTTGCAGAACCGGGAACTCGCACGTCTGTCCGTTTACGAAGATCATCGGCGTCGATCGCGACGGCTGCTTCGCCGAGTACATCTCGATGCCGGCGACGAACGTCTGGCATCTCGACAACAACATCTCATACGATGTCGGCAGCATCCACGACCCGATGGGCAACGCATTTCACACTGTGCTCACCGCCGACATACCCGGCGCCGTCGTCCTGATCACCGGTTGCGGGCCGATTGGAATTTTTGCGGTGGGGATCTGTCGCGCAGCAGGTGCATCGCAGATCATCGCCACCGATGTCAATGACACCAGGCTGGCGCTGGCGAAGAACATGGGCGCCAACCACGCCGTGCATCCGGAGCAAGCGGTGAAACTGGTGAAGGACGCGACGGACGGCCTGGGTGCAGATGTGGTGCTGGAGATGTCGGGGGTGCCGGCGGCTATTCACCAGGCATTTGCGCTGGTGAGGGTCGGTGGTCGCGTACAGATGTTGGGAATTCCCGCCAAGAAAGTGGATTTCGACCTGGCGGCGGAGGTCATCTTCAAGGGTCTGACCATTTACGGAGTCGTCGGACGCCGCATGTATGAAACGTGGCACCAGATGACGCGATTCCTGCGCTCAGGGGAGTTCGACCCGACGCCGGTAATTACTCATCGCTTTCCGTTGGACGAAGCCGACGCCGCAATTGCGGCGATCAAGACCGGTGAAGCTGGCAAGGTCATCTTCGAGGTTGCGTGAGGGGGAGGCGGGAGGCGGGAGGCGAGAGGCGGGAGGCGGGAGGCGAGAGGCGGGGAGGCGAGAGGCGGGATCATGAAAACTGAGGAGACTTCAGTGGCGTTGAACGAGAAGTTCGATACGGACCTGAGAGCGGCGATCGAGAAGCTCAAAGAGGATCGTGTCTACAAGCGTCTCAATTACCTCGCATCGCCGCAGGCGGCGCGGGTGCAGATGGAGGGCCGCGGCCAGGTCGTGATTCTATCGTCGAACAATTATCTGGGGTTGTGTAACGACCCGGAGGTAGTGGCGGCGGGGATCGACGGGCTCAAGAAATTCGGTGCCGGAACCGGCAGCGTCCGTTTCATTTGCGGGACGTTCGCCATTCACCGCGATCTCGAAAAAGCGATCGCCGACCTAGTCGGGACCGAAGCATCGCTCAGCTACGTCTCATGCTGGAATGCAAACGAGGGTCTGACGGCGACGGTTGTCGAACAGAACGATTTCGTGGTGTCGGATGCGCTCAACCACGCTTCGATCATCGACTCGATCAGGCTGGCGAAGGCGATCACCAAATGCACGACCGCGGTCTATCAACATTCCGACCTCGACGATCTGAGGTCCAAGCTGGAGACAGCCAAGGGCGCGCGGCGTCGCATCATCTGGACGGACGGAGTTTTCTCGATGGAGGGGAGCATTGCCAAGCTTCCCGACATTCTCCAGATCGCCCGGGACTACGACGCCATCGTTGCCGTCGACGACTCGCACGGAACCGGCGTGCTGGGCGCGACGGGGCGTGGTACCGCCGAACACTATGGAGTTCTGGGCGAGGTCGACATCGTCACGTCGACGCTGGGGAAGGCGCTGGGCGGCGCGGCGGGCGGATTCGTCGCCGGATCGGCATCACTCTGTGACATGCTGACGCAGCGGTCTCGTCCCCAGCTTTTCTCCAACGCACTGCCACCGACGGTTGCGGCGAGTGCACTCGGTGCGATACGCCAGCTGGAGCACCACCCGGAACTGGTGGACAGGCTGCGCGAGAACACACGGTACTTCCGCGCCGCCATCGCCGAGGCGGGGTTCAAGCCGCTGTCAGGCGAGACGCCGATCGTCCCCATAATCGTAGGGGAGACAGCCACGGCCATAAAGATGAGTGACATGTTGCTGGATGAAGGCGTCTTTGTGACGGGGTTCGGCTTTCCGGTCGTTCCCCAGGGTCAGGCGCGCGTGCGTTGTCAGCTCAGCGCCGCCCATTCACGCGACGATCTGGACCAGGCCATCGCGGCCTTCAAGACCGTCGGGACGCAGCTAGGAATCATTTAGGGGACGCCTTCATGCAGAAGCTCAGAGCAGTCGTCGTGGCGGTGGCGGCCACGGTCGCCGTTTCCGCGAGCGCGAGAGCGCAAGAGATGCGGAATTTCGACAATTCTTGGTTCTGGGGTTTCAAGTCCGGAATCAACACCTTTGCGGTACCGGGCCACGGCAATACGTCGACGGTCGATCTGGGTATCGACTGGGTCATCACCCGGACGAGGGGCGGCCTCTACGTATCGGGGGACCAGTCCATTTTCCAAAGAGATGTCGAAGTTTTAGATCAGGCATCGAACACCGGATCGCGCACCATCCGCGTCAATGACATGCGGCGAATCACCGTCGGTGCGCTCGCCTTCCCCAGGCATTTCGGCGGAATCACGCCATACGGCGGCGTCGGTTACATGATCGCCGTGCTTGGTGACGCGAGGGTTTTCGTCGACAGCGCCAACACTTTCCCGAGCAATGCGTTCCTCGACAGGGTCGAGTCGCTGCGCAGCCGCGGAGCAGTAATCGGACTCGCTGGCCTGCAGATTCAGGCCCGCCGCCTGGCTATTTTCGGGCAGGAAACGCTGGTCCCCAGCAATTCGCAATTCATGTTCACCAGCGTGATGTCGTTCTTCGAGTTCGGCGTCCGCTTGAACTTTGGCAGCTCCATCGATCGGGACTAGCAGCTCTCGGCGCACCCGGTCAATGGTTACGGCCCCGAACTGGGGCCGATTTTTTTTAAAGACTGCGAGCTGCGAGCAGTCATCATCCGGATGGTCTGCCTCGCGATACAAATCGATTTCCGCGTATGATCCATCTTAGCGGCCAATCCGCGGACTTCGTAATCCCAACACGTGGCGTCACTT
>JBKPDS010000173.1:0-8305 GCA_046727995.1 Gemmatimonadota bacterium | reverse complement strand
TCCGCACGCGGGTTGTCCGAAGAAGCCGGAGAGCTACGTCACCGTTGGCCTGCCGCTCCGCGGCCAGCCCGAGGGTCTCAAGAGAATCCGCGACTCACGCGGCAAGTACGTCGATCTGGGTGGCGACGTCTGGACGACGCTCGTCGACGAGTACTTCGCCGGTCCCAACGGCTGGAGCCACACCCAGTACGCGTGGCTCTTCAAGCGGAGTCGGTGGACGGGCCGACTCGACCTCGCCGCGACGATTCAGACGGGGATTGTCGAGTAGGCCCCTCGCCTGCTACGCTGGGCTCAGGACGTCCGCGATTCGCGCCAATACACCCTCGCGCGTAAACGGCTTCTCGATGAACTCGGTCCCGTCCTCGAAAGTCTGCTGGCTGAGTAGAGAGTCGCGCGTGTATCCAGTGATGTAAATCACTTTCAGTGACTCGCGCAGCGCACGGCATTGCTCGACCAACGCCCGCCCGCTCATCGCGGGCATCACGATGTCGGTAATCAGCAGGTCGATTTCGTTCTTTCGACTGGCAAATATCTGCAACGCTTCCGCCCCGTTCGGCGCGGTGAGAACGGTGTAACCCTCACCAATCAGTAACCGCTCGAGGGCGTGTCTCACCGCTCCTTCGTCCTCGACGACGAGAACCATGCCGCGCGCGGGCACGCCATTGTGTCGGGTCGGAGCGGCAGCCTTATCCGCCACCACGCCCTCCGTGCGCGGCAGATAGATCTGGAACTCGGCGCCCTTACCGAGCGCAGTCACCAGCTTGATGTAGCCTCCGCTCTGCTTCACGATGCCGTACGCGGTGGCGAGGCCGAGGCCGCTTCCTTTCCCGGTCTCCTTGGTGGTGAAGAATGGCTCGAAGACGCGTCGCTGTGTTTCGCCATCCATCCCGATGCCGGTGTCGCGAACCTTGAGCACCACATAGTCGCCGGGCTTCATGACGTATTCCCGATCGTCGGGGCCTTGCCCAGATCCAACCACTGCATTCTCGGTCGAAAACGTCAGCACACCGCCGTCCTTCATCGCATCTCTCGAGTTCAAGGCGAGATTCAGAAGGACCTGCTCGATCTGTGTAGCATCAGCCCGCACCGGCCACAGGTCGGGCGAAGTCTCGATCCGGATTTCGATCGTGCTCTCGAACAGCCGCTTCAGCATCGGTAGCAGGTGAGACAGCTGGTCGTTGAGATCTATGGTCGACGGACGAAGCATCTGGGTTCGGCCGAAGGCAAGGAGCTGACGGGTCAGCGATGTCGCGCGATCCGTTGCCTTCTTCACCTCGTCGAGGTCCGCGCGATGTTCGCCGGGCAGCGTTGGGTCGCCGAGCACGAAGTCGGTGCAGCTGGCGATCACAGTCAGAAGATTGTTGAAGTCGTGGGCAACGCCGCCCGCCAGTCGCCCCACCGCTTCCATCTTCTGCGCCTGTCGCGACTGTTGTCGGGTCAGCTCCAGCGCCGCTTCGGCCGCCTCGCGCTCAGCGATCACCGCCGCGAGCATCAGGCTGGTGAGTGACAGCAGCGCGATGAAGATCTGTAGCTGGAAAAGATTGTTGATGGGTGTCGGTCCAGCGAACGGACCGACCCCACGAACGGTGTGCCAGACAGCGAGCACGGCGACGACGAAGCTTGCCGTTGCCGCACCTCGACGTCCGAAACGTACCGCCGCCCAGATAGTGAACGGAAAGATCGCGTACACATAGTTGAACGGCAGCTCGAACAACACTGTGGTGAAGACGACGAGGATCCCAGCCAGCACACCGGCCTCGATGCTATTGTGCAGGGTGATCCTGGGGCGTCTGCCGATGGCCCACGCCAGAATGAGCGGCGTGAGGATCAGTATGCCGATGGAATCACCGGCCGCCCACGCCAGCCAGATAGTTTGTGCGGAACGACCGGCGCCGCCGCCCACCAGTTTGAGGACAATCGTACCGATTGTCGCGCTGATGGCAGTGCTGGCGGTAGCGCCCAGCAACACCAGCGCGAGCACGTCACGGAGCCGATCGAGCGAAGGGCGGAATCGGGCAAACCTCTCGAGTAACCAAACCCCGACCACCGCTTCGAGAGTGTTTCCGACGGCTATGCTCAACGCGCCGAGCAGGGGAATCCCACCCGTGAAGTTGACAAGAAAGGCGCCGACGGCGATGGCGGGCCAGAATCGAATGCCCAGTAGCAGGAGCATGGCGAAGGCGATTCCCGATGGCGGCCACGCCGAAGAGACTACCGGATGTACGGCGGCCGCAGCGAAGCCGATCCTGGCGGCGACGAAGTAAACTGCCGCCAGCAGCGTGAGATAACCGCCGAAGCGAATGCCGTTAATGCGTTTTCTGGCGGGCTGGGGGTCGCCCGATATGACCTGCATTTATTGATGACGACGGGAGACCGAAGGGAGGCGTTCTCAGCCTAAATAGGGACTCGTTTCCCCCGGGCGGGGCAACCAGTTGACCCGTCAGCGGAGAGGGTTAGAAGTCGCCGAATTACCTAACCTCGCCTATCGCTGGAACGTGAAGGTGTGACTGCCGAGTCCCGCGCCGAGATCGATGGCTGCTGACACATTCTGCTCGGTCCAGGTGAAGACCACCGTTCCGGAAACCGTAGAGGTCATCGCGCTCATTCCCGTCCCGCGCAGCAGCGAGATCCGGTACTGCCCGCTGGCGATAGCTTCGCCAAGAATCGCCTTGCCGCCGACGACCGAAGTCTGTTCAGATGCGTTTGATGCAATAACCCTGGGCAGCCTGACCATCAACCTGCGCCAGCGGGACCTCGATACCGACGCCGGGAATCTGCGGCGCCGTCGCGTATCCTTTGCTCCCGCATCGCGCCGCCGACAAGAGCGCGATTCCGCTCACCAATCCAAGAACAACTCTCACAGTCTGTCTCTTCATGCGCGTCTCCGTTCAAAAAGATGGTGGCGGCCTTCTGGTCGGCCGACGAGTAGGCACCTCGAACGGCTTCACCGGTAGCACCGCATTGAGCTTGAAATCGATTGGGTATTGAACGAGCTGCTCGATTTTGTGCCCCTCGAGCGTCGCCGGATTGAACTCCATCATCTTCACCGCCGACATTGCCGCGTCGGCGAAATCCTTGTACGTCGCCTGCACGCAAACGATCGACTCTGGCTTGGCGTGTCCCGTCGTGTCGACGACGAATTGCACCAGCGCCGATCCGCTCTGATTGGCGAGCTTGGCCGTGCGTGGATAGACGTAGTTGACGTGCTTCGCCAATGAGATCGGTTTCTGCGTCACGGGTCCTGGACGCTTTAGCTCGTCGTCGGTGAGTGTCTTCGCGGCAGCGACTCCTTTGGCGAGCAAATCGAGAAATTCTTCCATTCCATCCTTGTCGGTCACTACCTGCCGTGAAACGCCGTCGGTGTCGGCGACTGTGAGCAGGTAGCCGATGGTCACCGAATCGGCGGCGAACGGCTGGACCAGGATCGCGTTGCCGAGGGTGTAGTTCATCTTGCTCGGCTTGTCGAGCTCCGAGAAAACGAATTCCTGCCACGCCTTCACCGAATCCGGGCCGAGCTCCGGACTCATGATGCGCGACGTGTCGAGCTGGGAGTACAGCCGGATGGTGTGCGCAGACGAGACGTCGATGCGCGAGTGAAAGCGCCCCATCTTGAGGGCGCGCACTTCGCGCCAGTTCGTCTGGGCAATGAGCGTCTGCCTGCCGATCGGAGATGCGGCAGTCAGGGCAAAGACGGCGGTTGACGCGCTTGCGGCGATGTGAATGATGCGTCTCATTCGGCCGCCTCAGATTCTATCCCCGGCGATTTGCCTCGAAAAGGAACCAGCTGCGCCGCTCGGTTTCGTCCAGCCAGACCTCGATCAGACTCGCCGTGGCGACATCACCGTGCTCCTCGCAAACGTTGTGCGCCTGACGCAGGCGCGAGGCGAGGGTTCGATTGTCGTCGCCGAGCTCGGCCAGCATGTCGGGCGGTGACACGTAGTCAGCGTCGTTGTCAGGAATGCGCTGAGTGCGTGCGATCTGCCCGATCGACCTGATGGTGATGCCGCCAAGCTTCCGCACTCGTTCTGCGACCGGGTCGGTCATCTCGAACAGCTGATCGGCCTGCTCATCGAGCAGCAGATGGTAATCCCGAAAATGCGGGCCGCTCATGTGCCAATGGAAATTCTTCGTCTTGACGTAGAGTGAGAAGACGTCGGCGAGAATGCCGTTCAGCGCCGCCGAGATGTCTTTGGTCGCCGCCGCTCCCAGATCGGTCGGTGTGGACAACGGAGCTTCGCGCCGCTGCTTGAGTTCTCTCGTTTTCTCCGCTGTCAGGGTGGTCATGGCTTTCTCTCCATTGGACTTGGAATGGGCTCCGTTTCCGCCGGTGCGCGCACGGCTCTCGGTTCGACGGTGTGATGGCATACCTGATCCTACGCGGTTGGTCGACAAACCGAAAGCCACGGTCTTGTCACAGGGACCAAAGAATCTCGGCTGGGGTCGAGGCGAGGGGCATTCCCTGAAAAAAACTCGCCCGCCACCTCGGCGAAGGCCGTGCGAGTGGCGATTAAGACGGGGCGGGCTGCGGATTTTTTCAGAGAACGCCCCTCGCCTCTCCCAGACAGCTCTATGGCTGCACGCTGCGCGAGACTTCCGTTCGCGCACGCCGCGGCGTTCAAGTTGCCGGTCAGGAAGGAGGCGCAGTGCGGGGTCGCAGGAGGTCGCGCAGCCGCGCCTCATCTCAGATCGCCACTCACAATGATTGCGAACAGGGCGCGGCGAGAAGCTCCAGCGACCCCGCACTGCGCCGACTGACCGGGCCGGGAACAGTGTAATGGCGGTGCAAGGTGAGGCGGCACTCTCATTGCTCTCGGTGCAGGCAACACAACTCATCTCATGCGCACAACTCGATTTCGATCGCGAATAATCGTCGCGCTTGTCGCGATACTGTTGCCGCTCCAGCTAATCGATGCGCAGTCGCCGACCGTGACGCCGGTCGACAGTGCGCCCGGCGCTCCACTTTTCAACGGTCGGGATGTCATCAGAGCGGTGGGCTTCACCGGTCTCACCATCGCGATGTTCCCGCTCGACAGGTCGATCGCGCGGCGGCTCACCAACGAGAGATCGAAAGCGAATCGATTCCTCAACAATGCATCGAAAGGCGTTGAGTACATCGCCGATCCCGGCTCGATCGTGATCGGCACGTCGCTGTATCTGATCGGCCGCTTCACACACCACCCTGCCGTTGAGGACCTCGGGTGGCACGGTACGGAGGCGGTGCTGTTCGCCGGCGGCACTGCCTGGGTGCTCAAAGGATTGACGGGACGGGCGAGGCCGTTCGTGACGGGTGACACCACCGCGCACGACTTCAAGTTCGGCGGCGGTTTCGGCAACGCCGATCGTCAGTCATTTCCATCAGGCCACACCACCGCTGCTTTCGCCGCCGCCGCCGCCGTGACCAGCGAGGCGGAGCGCGATTGGCCGCACCATTTCTGGCTGGTGGCGCCGGCAATGTTCGGCGGCGCGAGTCTGGTCGGGCTCTCGCGCATGTATCACGACAAGCACTGGGCGAGCGACGTCGCGCTCGGCGCGGCGATTGGGACTTTCAGTGGACTCAAGGTCGTCCGCTACGCGCACGCGCATCCAAAGAATCGTCTCGACCGCATCATGCTCGGGTTGGAGGCGAGTCCCACGCTCGAGAACGGTCGTGCCGGGCTGGCGCTTTCGTTTCAGATGTAGCGACAAGCGAACGCCGGCGATGGAGAGGCGCGTACTCGATCAGTTCTTGAGCAGCGTCGCGAAGTAATCGATGACGTCAGCGGCCAGTGAGCCGTGACCGCGGTTTCTGATCAAGGAATCGCTCACGCTCATGAATCCTCTCGTTCTGGCGAGGCTGTCGAAGCGGGCCGATTGAACGAAGAGCGGGCTGGTGCTCTTCCACGCCGGATCCTTGTCGCCGTAAAACACGCGCACCGGTATGCGTGCCTCGGCGCCGGTCAGGCTGCGCGTGGCCGGTGTGACGCAGCGGCCGGCGAAGTTCGGGGTGACGACGACGACAGCGCGCATGCGTTCGGGATGCGCGAGTAGCTGTGGAATGACGACGTGGCCGCCGGCCTCCCATCCCGTCAGGAAGATCTTCGAGTCGGTGTTGTAGAGGCGGTGAACATCCACCAGCACCGCGGTCATCCCGTCTTCGTCGAAGCTGCAGCTCCCGACGCGATCGGCGATGCTCCAGGCGCTGTCGGGATAATCGAAATCCCTTTTGTGCTGCTGCGCCGTGCCGCCGCCGCCGAGGATCATCGGCACGACGATGACGAAAGGCGCCGAGCGTCGCGCTGCCGCGAAGGTGCCGGCTGTCGCGCGGAATTCACGATCGGCGTCGGGGATGACGACGAGCAACGGCCAGGTCCGCTGCGAATTCCATCCCGGAGGGAGGGAAACGAAATAGTGAATCGGGTGCGATGTCGCCGAGCGCTCTAGGATTGCCTGCGACGCGTCTGGCTGCTGCGCGGCGAGTGGGCCAGCGGTTACGAGGGTGATCGAGAGAAGCAACCGCCGAAGGACCATGCCTGACTCCGATCTCGAACTGCGAGGATACGGATGATGAGCTACCATTGCGATCAATGAGGAGTGATGTGCTCCGATTTCCGCTCGTGCAGCGGCAAGGCGGCCAGTCGGTCGCGCTCGGCGCGCTCCGACAGAAGTCTGGCGACGAAGCGATGGCCTTCCGAAAGGCGCTCGACTTCTACGGACAGCACGTCCATCGCCTGCATGATCTCCTGGAACTGAGGTGCGCGGGAGATCTCGGTGCCCAACTCCTGCACGACTTGGCGGGCCGATCTCCGAGCAGCGAGATGACTGCCGATCCAGGCACCGACGAATCCGGCAACGAGGGCGACGCTCCCGGCGGCGCTGAAGAGCATGATGTAGTGGTCGCGGAGCGTCCCGAAAAAAACCGGTGGAAGGTTCATTGCTGCCTCAGAGAAAGGTGGACATCCGCCCTACGGAAGCGGAGCTAGAAAAGAGTCCGTGTTGAAGACTACGGAAACTATGTCCGATACCAGACTCTCGCCCGTCCCGGTGGGAAAGAATACGTAGACAGTTGAAAAAGTCAGCCGTAGCTTGGCGTCAACCCTTTTTTGAAGTCGCACATGCCGACACCCTCCGTCCTGCGCCCAAGCGCGCGCCTCATCACCGTCGTGATCACGGCCTTTCTGCCACTGGCGTCAGCCCAGGCACAAGACAATGCGCCTTTGCTGTTTCGTCAGCCCGCGCTCAGTAGCACCGACATCTGCTTCACCTTTGCGGGTGACATCTGGATCGTGCCGCGCGCGGGCGGAGCAGCGCGACGCCTCACTGCATCCCGCGGCTCGGAGACAGGCTGCAAGTTTTCACCCGACGGGAAGTGGGTGGCGTACACGAGCACGGCCAACGGGAATGCGGACGTCTACGTCATCGGTGCGACCGGTGGCGTTCCGAAGAGACTCACCTGGAATCCGAGCAACGACGTCGCCCGCGGCTGGACGCCCGACGGAAAAGTTCTCTTCATGTCCGACCGCGAGGGAATCGCCATCACCGCCGCGCTCGGCGCGCCGCGGCTCTTCGTCCAGGCAATCGACGGTGTAAAACCGGAACGCATCGACCTGCCGACTGTCTGGGATGGTGCCCTTAGTCCCGACGCGAAGATGCTCGCTTATATGCCGTACCCGAACGCCAACCAGATATGGAAGCGCTATCGCGGCGGCCGCACCACTCCCATTTGGATTGCGTCGCTGGCGGATGCATCGATCGAGAAGATCCCGCGCGACAATTCCACCGATATGTCGCCGATGTGGATCGGCGACAAAGTGTTCTTTCTGTCGGATCGGGATGGGCCGACGACACTCTATTCCTACGACGCGAAATCCAAACAGGTCACCAGAGTCATCAACAACACCGGACTCGACATCAAGAACGCTTCGGCGGGACCCGGAGCGATCGTGTACGAGCAGTTCGGAGCGATACGCATTCACGATTTGGCGAGCGGTACCGACGCAACGGTTCCAATTAGGCTCGAGGGAGAGCTCACCGAAGCGCAACCGCACTGGGTGTCCGTGGGGGACAAGCTGCAACATGCAGTAATCTCCCCGACAGGGGTGCGCGCTGCTTTCGAGGCGCGTGGAGAGATCATCACTGTTCCGGCGAAGAAGGGAGACGCGCGCGACATCACACGCACCGTTGCCGCGACCGAGCGTTTCCCGAGCTGTCTCTTATACACATCTGACGCTGCCGACGAGTGCTGTGGCGTGGTGGTGTGGGTGGTGGGGGGGTGGTTATATATTGTTTTTGGTGGGGGGGGGGGGGGGGGGGGGGGGGGGGGGGGGGG
>JBKPDS010000172.1:0-14939 GCA_046727995.1 Gemmatimonadota bacterium | reverse complement strand
TCGAGCCTGGCAGATATGGAAGTGCTGTTCGACGGCATCCCGCTCGATCAGGTCTCCACGTCAATGACCATCAACGGTCCGGCCGTCATTCTCTATTGCTTCTACATCGCCGCCGCGGAAAAGCAGGGCGTAGACATCAAGGAGCTCCGCGGCACGATTCAGAACGACATCCTCAAGGAGTACATGGCGCAGCACGCGTGGGTCTATCCGATAGAACCCGCGCTTCGACTTATAGTCGACTGCTTCGAGTGGTCCGCCGAGCACGTCCCGCAGTGGAACACGATCTCCATCAGCGGCTATCACATTAGAGAGGCGGGCGCCAGCGCAGCACAGGAGCTCGCCTTCACGCTCGCCGATGGATTCACTTATGTGGAGCGGGGAATTGCACGGGGCATGAACGTCGACACGTTCGCGCCCCGTTTGTCTTTCTTCTGGGACATCCACAACGATTTCTTCGAGGAAATCGCCAAGCTCCGCGCCGCACGTCGGATCTGGGCGCGGCACATGAAGGAGCGCTACGGCGCCAAGGATCCGCGCTCGCTCATGATGAGATTCCACTCCCAGACGGCGGGCGTCACGCTGACGGCGCAGCAGCCGATGAACAACGTCGTCCGCGTCGCCTACCAGGCAATGGCGGCGGCGCTGGGCGGGACGCAATCACTGCACACGAACTCGATGGACGAGACACTGGCGCTGCCGACGGAAGACGCGGTGCGTCTGGCACTGCGCACGCAGCAGATCCTCGCCTACGAGACGGGCGTCCCCAACGTCATCGATCCGCTGGGCGGATCCTACTACGTGGAGACGCTCACCACCGAGCTGGAGCGGGAGGCGGAATCGCTTTTCGAGCAGATCGAAAAAGTTGGTGGTGTCGTTCGCGGTCTCGAGACCGGCTGGTTGCAGCGACGGATCAACGAATCCGCGGCGCGACAGCAATGGGAGATCGAGCAGCGTCGACGCATCATCGTCGGGGTCAACGACTTCGTCACCGACGAGCCCGAGCTGTCGATCGAGCTGCTCAAAGTTGCCGAGGAAACCGAGCGCGAGCAGAAACAGCGAATGACCGAGATGCGGCGGCGCCGCGACGCCGGCTTGGTGGAGAAGAGACTCGGTGCTCTGCGTGACGCAGCAAAAACGTCACAGAACCTGATGCCCTACATCCTCGACTGCGCCCGCGCCTACTGCACGCTCTATGAGATTCGGGCGGCGATGGAATCGGTGTTCGGCGCCTACCGCGAGCCCGTGTTCTTCTGAGCAAGACGCGCGAGTGGTGGGAGTCCGCTTTCGACGCCCATTATCTCCTGGAGTACGGGCCTCTCTTTACACCGGAGCGCGATCGACACGAAGCAGCGCGACTCATCGAGCTGTTGGGCCTGCCGGTCGGCGCGCGAATTCTCGATGTGCCCTGCGGACAGGGCCGTCATGCGCATTTGCTGGCTGAGGCCGCCTACGATGTCGACGGTCTCGATTACTCGAGTTCCTTGCTGGCGGTAGCGCGACGACGCGGCACGAGCAAGGCACTACGGTATACGCGCGGCGACATGCGAAAGATGCCCGCTCCCTGGACGAGGCGATTCGATGCGGTGCTCAATCTCTTTACCTCTTTTGGGTTCTTTGCCCATCCGTCCGATGATGTCCGGGTGATCCGTCAATTTGCACGTGTGCTGAAGCCCGGTGGCGTTCTGATCTGGCACGGCGGAAGCCGAGACGGCGTCATGGCTCGGTTTCTTGAACGCGACTGGTGGGAATCGCAGCAGACTTTATTCGCGCACGAAAGGGCATTCGACCCGCTGTCCGGTGTGCTGACCGTTCGTTCGACGTGGCGAAAAGGATCGAGAACCGCGACGCGAGAACATCGACTGCGACTCTATACGGCAACACGCTTGTCGGAGCTGTTCGCGGACGCCGGCCTGATAGTGGAAAACGCCTACGATGCGTTCACCGAAAAGCCTTTGAAGAGAACTTCGTCCGAGATGCTCCTGGTCGCGCGCAAGGAGTAATGCCAATTGCCGCTCGCGCTTAGCTGCCGCTAACTTTTACTCTCTATGAGACCAATTCGAGTCCTCGTCGCGAAACCGGGTCTGGACGGCCATGATCGCGGCGCAAAGGTCGTCGCCGCTGCCCTGCGCGATGCCGGCATGGAAGTCATCTATACCGGCCTTCACCAGACCCCGGAGATGATAGCCACCGCCGCGATCCAGGAAGACGTGGACGTCATCGGACTTTCCATCCTGAGTGGCGCGCACATGACCCTGATTCCGCGCGTTCAGGAGCTCGTCAGAGCACAGGGAAGGGATGACATCCTCATCACCGGCGGCGGGATCATTCCCAAAGACGATGTGGAAGCCCTAGAGGCCCGCGGCATCGGCCGACTTTTCGGCCCGGGAACACCGACGGGTGAGCTGATCGCGTACATCAAGGAGTGGTTCGCCACGCGCGAAAAGCAGGAAGCGTAGTGACCAATCGCTTGCGCGAGCTGAGCGACGAAGTCAAAGCGCTCGAGACGAAGCTCCTCGAAGCGGGCGGCGCGAAGCGGCTCGAGAAGTTACACCAACAGGGCAAGCTCTCTGCGCGCGAGCGCGTCGAGCTGTTGCGGGACGAAGGCTCCGCCATGCTCGAGGTCGGGCTGCTCGTTGCCTACGACCAGTATGACGGCCAGGCACCCGCCGCGGGTGTGGTCACCGCCATCGCCAGGGTACACGGTCGTGAAACGGTGGTTGTTGCCAACGACGCCACCGTGAAAGCGGGCTCGTGGTGGCCGGAGACGATCAAGAAGATTCTCCGCGCCCAGGAAATCGCGATGAGGTGTCGAATTCCCATCGTGTACCTGGTCGACTCCGCTGGAGTCAACCTGCCGTACCAGGGCGGGGTTTTCCCCGGACAGTACGGCGCTGCGCGGATCTTCTACTACAACTCAATCATGCGGCGCTATCTCCACGTGCCGCAGATTGCCGCAGTGATGGGGCAGTGCATCGCGGGCGGGGCTTATCTGCCCGCGCTCTCCGATGTCATCCTGATGGTGAAAGGAACTTCGTTCATGGGACTCGGCGGCCCCAATCTGGTGAAGGGCGCCACGGGACAAGTCGTCGACTCCGAGACCCTCGGTGGAGCTTCGACCCACACCGAGATTAGCGGCGTCGCCCACTACATGGTCGACAACGACGAGGCCTGTATCGCCAGGATCAGAGACTTGATCGAACGACTGCCCACTTCGACCCGCCATGTGGCATTGATGCCGCGCGAAGCCGAGGGCGAAGAGCGGCCGGCGAAGAAACGCGGGCCGAATGCCTCCAGGTCCAAAGGGAAAGCGGCGACGTCAGAAGCGGCGGCAGAAAACCTTTACGATGTGCTTCCCGCGGATCACCGCATGTCCTACGACATGCACGCCGTGCTGCGCGTGATTCTCGACAACGGCGATATCGACGAGTTCCAGGAGGGACTCGCGCGCGAAATGATTTGTGGCGACGCTCGCATTGACGGGATCACCGTCGGAGTCATCGCCAACCAACGCGGCCTCATCAAGAGGCGCGAAGGAGAGAAGCCGCGCTTCGGTGGAATCGTGTATACCGAAAGCGCCGAGAAGGTCGCGTATTTCATCGATCGCTGCGACCGCCTCGGCATTCCTTTGCTGTTTGTTCAGGATGTCTCCGGCTTCATGGTGGGCGTGGAAGCGGAGCAGGAGGGGATCATTCGGGCGGGCGCTCGGTTCGTCGAAGCAATGGCGACCGCCCGCGTGCCGAAGATCGTGCTCACCATCAACCACGCATCCGGCGCCGGCTATTATGCGATGGCCGGCCAGGGCTTCGATCCTGATTTCATTCTCAGCTGGCCCACCGGCCGAATGGGCGTCATGGAGGGTGAGTCGGCGATTCAGGCTGTCCACGGACCGATTCTCGAGGCAGCGAAGAAGACCGGGACCCAGCTCGAGGCCGCTCTCGAAAAAGCAGTTGAGGACATGCGCGCTGACTACGAGCACCAGCTCGACGCGAAGTTCGCCGCCGCGCGCGGTTACGTCGATGCCATCGTTTATCCCGAGAACACCCGCGAGATGCTGAGCCTGGCGTTGCGGGCGACTCTTCACAACCCCGGCCCACACCTGGGACCATTCGTGCTCCCTCCGCACCTGAGCGAGGCGAGCAGTTGAAGCAACTCGTTCGGGTCGCGGCCGGTCAGGGCTTCTGGGGCGATGATCTCGATGCTCCGCGGCGCCAGGTGGAAGGCGGACCAATCGACTATCTGATGCTCGACTATCTGGCTGAAGTCACGATGTCGATTCTGCAGAAGCAGAAGGAGCGAGACCCGTCGCTCGGATACGCGCGAGATTTCCTCGGTGCGGTGGAGAGCATCCTGCCGGCGATTGCCGAGAAGGGCGTGAAGGTCGTTGCCAACGCCGGCGGCGTGAACCCCCGTTCGTGCGCGGCCGCCGTGAAGGCGCTCGCCGAAAAGTGCGGCGCCAAAGGAAAGCTCCGCATCGGAGTGGTGACGGGCGACGATCTGCTGGACCGCCTCGACGCGCTCATGGCGGCGGGGCACTCACTCGACAACATGGACACCGGCGAGCCGTTGTCGACAGTTCGCGACAAGGTCCTCTCCGCCAATGCATACATCGGCTCCGTGCCGATCGTCGAAGCGCTGGCGAAGAACGCCAACGTAGTTATCACAGGCCGGTCTACCGATACGGCGCTGACGATGGCGCCGCTTCGCCACGAATTTGCCTGGGGCGCTAACAGCTGGGATCAGCTCGCCGCTGGAATTGTCGCCGGTCACATCATCGAGTGCGGTGCGCAGTGCTCGGGCGGGAATTGTCTTTACGATTGGCGATCCATTCCCGATCTGGCAAACGTCGGCTACCCGCTCGTCGAAGCAAGCGCCGACGGGGCGTTCGTCGTCACCAAGCATCCCCACACCGGCGGTCTAGTCTCGGTTCCGACCGTCACCGAGCAGCTCGTCTACGAGATGGGCGATCCCCACTCCTACATCACGCCCGATGTGATCGCCGATTTCACGACCATCAGATTGTCGCCGGATGGCGACGATCGCGTGCGCGTGTCCGGAATTAAGGGCCGACCGCCAACCGACAAGCTCAAGGTGTCGATCGCCTACGAGGCTGGATTCAAGGCGATTGGGACGCTCGTGTATGCGTGGCCCGATGCGCTGGAGAAGGCACAGCTGGCGGACAAGGTTCTGCGGGAACGTCTCGACCGTCTGGGTCTCGGCTTCGATCGAGTTCTGACAGAATTTGTCGGCGCGAGCGCCACCCACGGTCGATTGGCCGGCGACCAGAGCAACGCCGCGGAAGTGCAGCTCCGTTTCGGTGTCCGCGGCTCGGACCGATCGGCAGTGGAACGATTCACGCGGGAGATCGCCCCGTTGGTTCTCAACGGACCGCCCAGCGTGACCGGTTTC
The DNA here is from genome assembly GCA_046727995.1 of Gemmatimonadota bacterium. Taxonomy (GTDB): domain Bacteria; phylum Gemmatimonadota; class Gemmatimonadetes; order Gemmatimonadales; family Gemmatimonadaceae; genus UBA4720. Next base: position 9,533 of record JBKPDS010000172.1, on the reverse strand, counting down.
GCCGGCGGCCGGCCGAAGGTCGAAGAGATCGTCGCCTACTGGCCGGCGTTGATCGATAAATCCGTCGTCAAGACTTCGGTGGAGATCATCCAGTGAGGGTCAGGCTCGTCGACATTGCCCACGCCCGCTCCGGCGACAAAGGTGACACGGCGAACGTCGGCTTGATTGCTTTGCGGCCGCAGTGGTACGAGCTGCTGGCGCAGCAGGTGACGCGCGATCGCGTGGCCGACCATTTTCGTGGCATGATCGAAGGCGACGTCGAGCGATACGAGTTGCCGAACCTGAACGCGCTCAACTTCCTTCTGCACGGCGCGCTCGATGGTGGCGGCACCCTCTCGCTCAAGACAGACGCTCAGGGCAAAGTGTATTCGACCGCGCTGTTGCGAATGACACTGGACGTGCCGGACGTGGAAGCAAAACGTCTCGGGCTTCCGACCGCCCCGTGAAGAACATTCGGATGACGGCCGAGGGGCGAATCGGCAGAATTACTCTCGCGCGTCCGGAGAAGAAGAATGCCCTCGATCGAACAACGGCCGACGAACTGGCGGAAGCACTGTTCGCGCTGAGCGAAGCTGACGTACGCGTGGTCGCCGTCGACGGGGAAGGCGCTGACTTCTGCGCGGGCGCGGATCTGGCTGCGCTCGAAGCGATGCTGGATGCTCCACGCCAGCAGCATCTCGATGACGCCAAAGCCCTCGCCCACGTTTTTCACACTATCAGGCGAATGGAAAAACCGGTGGTCGCGCTGGTCAAAGGGCGCGCGTATGCCGGCGGTGCCGGCCTGGCCACGGCGTGCGACATCGTGCTGGCGCACGAGGATGCGCGGTTCGCCTATCCCGAAATCACTATCGGATTCGTGCCGGCGATGGTGATGACGATGCTGCGTCGTTCCGTCGGCGAAAAAATCGCGTTCGATCTGGTCAGCACCGGTCGCGTGCTGAAGGCCGAGGAAGCCCGATCGATCGGACTCGTCTCGCGCGTTTTTCCCAGTAGAGAATTCGATACTGTTTCGCAGGGAGTTCTTGAGCAGCTCGCCGACGCCCCTCCCAGTGCGATGGCTGCCACCAAGAGCCTTTTCTACAAGCTGGACACCATCGGTTTTCTGGACAGCATATCCGCCGGCATCGTCGCTAACGCCGACGCCCGCGCCACGACTGCCTTCCGGGAAGGCGTGAAACGATTCACCAGTCGCAAGAAGGAAGAGCTGTGACACCATTCACAATCGCGAAGCTGGCGCTGATGTTGATCGCAGCAATCCTTCTCGCCTGGGGAATCAGGAGTGACGACAGCGCTCTCCGTTGGGCAGGAATCCTTTTCCTCTTCGCTGCTCTAATTCTCAGATTCCTCAAGCCACGCAAGCCGCGCGGTCTTCCGTGACGCCAAAACCACCGCGGCCAACGACTATCGTCGACGCGCCTCGCCTCTCGAAGCATCTCGGCGTCGACCTCGTTCTCGCCAGCGAAACTCTCCAGTACACGGGGAGTTTCAAGTTTCGGGCGGCGTACAACGTCGCCTCGCACGTCAGCCAGTCTCACATCATCACCGCTTCGTCCGGAAACTTTGGCCAGGCGATTGCCTACGCTTGCGCGTTGTTCGGAAAACGGTGCACGGTGGTGATGCCGTCGGGAGCGCCTCGGATCAAAGTCGATGCGGTGCGCGAATACGGCGCCGAAGTGGATCTGGTGGACGTAAAGAAAAAGAGTCGCCTGGAGAGGCTGGGCGAGCTGGCGAAAGAATTCCCCGAGGCGTACGTCGCCAGCCCGTACGATGACCCACTCGTCATCGACGGCAACGCTACCCTCGCCAAAGAGTTGTTCAAGCTCGGCCTCGATCTCGACTTCATCATCGCTCCCATCGGTGGCGGCGGGCTCACGTCCGGACTGGTGAAGGCGGTGGCCGAGAGCGGCAAGAAAATCGAAGTGCTCGCCGCGGAGCCACTGTTGTCGAATGACGCCGCCCAGTCGTTCCGGGTGGGCCACGTTGTCAGCTTACCCGAGGAATCGAATACCATCGCCGATGGGGCCAAGGTGCTCCGAATTGGCGAGAACAACTGGGAGATTCTCAGTCACGGGTTGGCTGACGTCGTCGAGGTCACCGAGGACCAGATCAAGGAAGGCGTGCGCCTGCTCTTCGCACTCGCCAATCTCAAGGCCGAGCCGACGGGAGCTCTTTCTGTCGGAGCCGTGCTGGCGCAACCCGATCGTTTCAAGGGCAAGCGCGTCTGCTGCGTGATCAGCGGCGGGAACGCGGACCCAAAGCTCTATGCCGAGCTAGTCGAAGGAATTTGAATTACACCAGCGCTCGATCGCCACGCCAATGCCGTCAGGCTAAGTAACTTTCTTTCGATGGCGAAATCAGCAATCGATAGCGCGCGCGCAATTCTAAAAAGCGCCTTTGGCTACGACGAGTTTCGGCCGGGTCAGGAAGCCGCTGTCTCGGCAATTCTTTCTGGCCGCGATACTGTCGTCGTGCTCCCGACCGGTGGCGGCAAATCACTTTGCTATCAGGTCCCGGCGCTCATTCTTCCCGGGCTGACCGTCGTCGTGTCGCCGCTCATTTCTCTGATGAAAGACCAGGTCGACGCCCTCACCGCCCGAGGGCTCCCGGCAGCCTTCATCAACAGCACTCTCACACCGAGTCAGGTCTCCGACCGTCTCGCTCGCGTCGACAGAGGTGAGATCAAGCTCCTCTATGTCGCTCCAGAGCGGTTCGACTCGGGACGAACAGCGGAGCGATTGAAGAAAGCCGGCGTTTCGCTGCTGGCGATCGACGAAGCGCACTGCATCAGCCAGTGGGGCCACGATTTCCGTCCGAGCTACCTCAGGGTGAAGAAAGTGCACGCTGCCCTCGGCTCACCGACCACGATCGCTCTCACGGCAACGGCAACGCCCGAAGTCCGGCGTGACATCGGCCGCCAGCTGGCGCTCAGGAACCCGGAGACCATCATCACCGGCTTCGATCGGCCGAATCTCACCTATTACGTGGTGCCGGCGAAGAACGATGCTGAGAAGGAGCAAAGGCTCGTCGAAATTCTGCGCACCAGAGATGGACTCGCCGTGATTTACGCCTCGACTCGCCGCGCAGTCGATCAGCTCACGACAGTTCTGGAACGCGCCAAGATTCGCGCTGCCGGCTACCACGCCGGGCTCGACGACGCGCGGCGCCATGACGTTCAGGAAGCGTTCATGACGGAGAAGATTCGCGCCATCGTTGCCACCAACGCCTTCGGAATGGGAATCGACAAGCCGAACGTGCGGCTGGTGATTCACTACGCGATGCCCGGCACGCTCGAGGCTTACTATCAGGAGGCTGGTCGCGCCGGTCGCGACGGCCTGCACTCGGACGTGTTTCTCCTCCACGCATTTCCTGATCGATTCACGCACGAGTTCTTCATTCAGGGCTCCTATCCGGAACGTCGTGTCGTCGAGCAGACCTACGAGGTGCTGAAGAAGCACGCCAATCACCAGGGTTTTGTGGATCTCGAGCCTGAAGATGTCGCGCGCAGCATAAAGCCGAAGGCGAACGCGCGAGAAGTGGAAGGCGCGCTCAAGATCCTGACACGTGCCGGCGCGATCACAATCAGCAATGGCGAGCGAGCGCGAGTCATGGTGCGGTTGTTGGCGACGCCGGAGCGAATCAAGCGTGAGCTGACTGGTGACGCGAACGCGGAGCTGGGACTCCTGCGAGCCCTGTGGCGCGGCGTCGGAGCCTCGTTAGCAACGGGGGCGGTCATCGATCTCGATGGCCTGCCGCCCGGTGTCGGCGGGTCGGGTACCTGTGCGCCGCTGCTCGACTCACTGCAGCAGAAGCAGTTCCTGGTCTGGGAAAGGCTGGGGGCCGGACTTTACCTGAGTGAGGCGGGTGCGCCCCTGGCCAAGTTCGGCGTCGACTGGGAATCGCTGGACAGGCGACGTGCCGCGGAGCTCTCCAAGCTTCAGGCCGTCCAGCGCTACGCCTATACGAAGGAGTGCCGGCGGGCGTTCGTCCTCCGCTACTTTGGCGACCCGGCGGCTAGAGCCGACTGCGGAGGTTGCGACAACTGCCTCGGCGTGGCGTTGTTGCGGGCTCCATCCACGCCTGCTGCTGAGCCACGCGCCGCTCCCAGGAAGGCCAAGGTGGAGAACAGCGATGACCTGATGCTTGGCGATGACGAACAGCGGCTACTGGCGAGCCTCAAGTCGTTGCGAACAACAATCGCCCGTGAGGAACACGTTCCCCCATATATTGTATTCTCTGATCGAACCCTGGCGGAACTGGCGGTGCGTCGCCCCCGTTCGCTGCGTGCCTTTCAGGATGTCCGCGGAGTTGGGCCGATGAAGCTCGAGCGATACGGCGAGCGCTTTCTCGACGCAATCTCCAAAGCGGATGACATCGAAGCAGCCTGACGCGTCAATCTGCCGACAACTTTTCATCAAGTAATGACACCAGCATTAACGAGATCCGCAGCCATTCTCGCAGCGTTATTCGCTGCATCGCCCGCCATTTCGGCTCAGACCACCTCGGCGCCGAAGGCCTCGCCTTCGAGTGCTTCGCCGGCGACCAGAGCGCCGCTGCCATTCGATCCGGCCGTTACCGTCGGCACGCTGAGCAACGGGATGCGCTATTACATCCGCGAGAACCACAAGCCCGAAAAGCGGGCTGAGCTGAGGCTCGTCGTGAATGCCGGCTCGGTGCTGGAGGACGAGAATCAACGTGGTCTCGCCCACATGGTCGAGCACATGGCGTTCAGGGGGACGAAGAAGTTCGCCGGGAACCAGATCTCCAGCTATTTGGAATCGGTCGGCATGCGCTACGGTCCTGACATCAACGCGTTCACCAGCTTCGACGAGACGGTTTATGAGATTACGATTCCCACTGATACCGCGACCATCGTCGACAAGGGCTTTCAGATTCTCTCCGAGTGGGCGCACGATGTTGCGTTCGAGCCGTCGCAGATCGAGAAGGAACGACCCGTCGTAATCGAGGAATGGCGACTCGGACAGGGCGCCGAGAATCGGATGCAGAACAAGTGGTTCCCGGTTCTGTTCACGGGCTCGCGCTATGGTGAGCGGATTCCGATCGGTCTCAAGTCGGTGCTCGATACCTACACGCCCGCGACGTTGCGCAGCTTCTACGATACCTGGTACCGCCCCGACTTGATGGCTGTGATTGCCGTCGGAGACTTCGACAAGAAGCAGATCGAAAGCCTCATCAAGCGGTACCTCGGAGCGATCCCGGCTGCGACCAACCCCAGGCCGCGTCCGCTCTTCCCCGTTCCTGCGCACGACAGCACCCTCGTTTCAATCAACAGCGACAAGGAAGCGACGAGATCAGTCATCCGCTTGCTCTACAAGCAGCCCAAGAGATTCAACACCACTGAGGCGAGCTACAGAGAACATCTCGTGGAGCAGCTTTTCGGATCGATGTTCAACGATCGCTTCTCCGAGATAACCCAGAAACCAAATCCACCGTTCATCACCGCGTACGCGGTGCAGGGTGATCTCGTGCGGACGGCGGAATCTTTCTCTCTGACTGCGATCGTCGCCGACAACGGAATTGCCCGTGGCCTCAACGCCCTGCTCACTGAGGGCGAGCGAGTGAGGCGTTTCGGGTTTTTGCAGTCGGAGCTCGATCGTGCCAAGAAGGATCTGCAGCGTGGAATAGAGCAGGCATACGCCGAGCGCGATAAAACCAACTCGAATGTCTACGTGGAATCGTACGTCTCAGCGTTCCTGCAGTCTGAACCGTCGACGAGCATCCAGTACGATCGCGATGCCATCACCAGACTCCTGCCGGGGATAACGCTGGCCGAAGTGAACCGGCTCGCCGGCGAGTGGATGACGGACAAGAATCGAGTCCTGGCGACCACTTCACCTGACAAGCCCGGCATTGTCACCCCGACTCCAGGCGAACTGCTGCTGGCCTTCGACGCCGTTAAAGGCGCGGACATCGTTGCTTACTCCGAGAGCGCTCCGTCGCAACAGCTCGTCGACAAGGAACCTTCCGGCGGCCGGGTCGTTTCCGAAAAACAGATCAGGGAGATTGGCGTCACCGAGTGGAAGCTCTCCAACGGCGTTCGCGTCCTGCTCAAGCCGACGGACTTCAACGCCGATCAGATCATGTTCACGTCGTATAGCCCGGGCGGGGCGTCGCTGCTTCCCGACGCTTCATACGTCGCCGCCAGTGCGGCCGATCTCATCCCGACGACCAGTGGCGTGGGGAAGTTCAGCGTCATCGATCTACAGAAATTCCTCGCTGGAAAGCAAGTGAGCGTCTTCCCATCGATCGATGATCTGAGCGAAGGGATCTCGGGCAGCGCATCACAGCGGGATGTGGACACGATGCTCCAGCTGATTTACCTGTATTTCACGCAGCCGCGGCTCGACACATCACTGGTCAATACCTTCATCGGCAGGTTCAAGGGAGTTCTCGCCAACCGGAGTGCAAGTCCCGAAGCGGCCTTCAGCGACACCCTCCAGGTGACGATGGCGCAGCACTCCGTGCGCGAGCAGCCGGTGTCGGCAGCAATCCTCGATCGCATCGATCCCTTCAAGTCGTTCGACTTCTACAAGGACAGATTCTCCGACGCCAGCGGATTCACTTTCGTTTTCGTCGGCAACTTCAACCCCGATTCGATCAAGCCGGGAATCGCGAAGTGGCTCGGCGCCTTACCATCGACTGGGCGCAAGGAGACCTGGCGCGACACCGGCATCCGTCCGCCGACGGGAGTGGTGCAGCGGGTCGTCAAAAAGGGTGCAGAGCCCAAAGCGCGCACGGCGCTGATTTTCACCGGCCCCTTCGAGTACACGAGACAGAATCGTTACCAGCTGAGCGCGCTGGCCGAGCTGCTCAACATCAAGTTGCGCGAAGCGCTGCGCGAAAATCTCGGCGGAACGTACGGCGTCAGCGTCAATCCAAGCGCCAGCAGAGATCCGCTGCCGTCGTATCGCTTCACCATCGGGTTTGGCTCGGCGCCGGAACGGCTGGAAGCGCTGACTGCCGCCGCCCTCGCCGAGATCGACAGCGTGAAGAAGTTTGGCACCACTCCAGAATACCTTAACAAAGTGAAAGAAGCAGCGTTCCGCTCGCGTGAGACGGCGTTGAAGCAGAACGGATACTGGCTGGCGCAGATCTCGACGTTCGATCAGAGTGGCTGGCCGCTGGCTGAGATTCCGAGCGGCGAGAAGTTGATCTCCGCGCTCACCATTCAGGATTTGCAGAAAGCCGCAACCAAGTACCTGCGCACCGACAATTACGTCCGTGTCTCGCTTTACCCGGAGAACTTCTCGGGAGCCGTGACTAGGTAGAGTACTACATGGACGACTCGCTCTACTTCTCGGAGCACCACCTCGCGGTCCGCAACATGGTCCGCGAGTTCGCGCGCAGTGTAGTAGCGCCGGTCGCGGCCGATCTCGACGCCAAGGCCGAGTTTCCCTGGGCGAACGTGAAGAAGATGGGCGAGCTCGGTCTTCTCGGCATTCCATGGCCCGAAGAGCTCGGTGGCGCCGGACTCGATTTACTGAGCTACATCATCGTCATCAACGAGATGGCGAAGGTCGACGCCTCGCACGCCATCACGATCTCGGCGCACACGACACTCGGCACCTCGCCGATAGTCAACTTCGGCACCCCCGCCCAAAAGAAGAAATACGTGCCGCTGCTTGCCACCGGCAAAGTTCTCGGTGGCTTTGGGCTCACCGAGCCGAGCGCGGGCAGCGATGCAGCCAGCACTAGGTCGACCGCCGTTCGCAAAGGATCTCACTACGTCCTCAATGGGACCAAAGCATTCATCACGCATGGCGGTGTAGGCGAGGTATTCGTCGTCACTGCGGTCACCGAGCCCGGCCAAGGCACCAAAGGCATCAGCTCGTTCATAGTTACCAAGGAAGCGACTGACCTCGAAAAGTCCGGTGGAATCGGTCACGACGATTCGCTGCCGGCGATGGCGGGTTTCCGCGCCGGCAAGAAGGAAGACAAACTCGGCTGGAGAGCGTCTGATACGCGCTCGTTGGTTTTCGAGGACGTCGAAGTACCGGCGGAAAATCTCCTCGGCGAAGAGGGTGCAGGCTTCACGAATTTCATGCGGACGCTTGACTCCGGTCGTGTCGGCATGGCCGCCCTCGCGCTCGGCCTGGCGGAAGGCGCGTTCGAGCAATCGCTGCGCTACGCCACTCTTCGCAAGCAGTTCGGTCAGGCGATCGCGAACTTTCAGGGAATTCAGTTCCAGCTTGCCGACATCGCGACCGAGATCGAAGCGGGGAAGCACTTGATGTTCCACGCCGCTTGGCTCGCGCAGCACCAGCAGCCCTTCAGCAAGGAGGCTGCGATTGCCAAGCTATACTGTTCCGAGCTGGCGATGCGGACGACGATCAAGGCGATCCAGATCCACGGCGGGTACGGCTACACGAAGGAGTATCCGGTCGAGCGCATGTTCCGAGACGCCAAGATCTGCGAAATTGGTGAAGGCACGTCTGAGATTCAGCGGATGGTGATCGCGAGAAACTTGCTCAAGGAGCTGGCGGATTGACCTATTCCGAGGTAGCCAAACAGCTCAGACTTCCACTTGGCTTCATACTCGGCATTAGCTATCTGATTTTTGCTCGGCCGACCCCGCTCACTCTGGCGGTCGGTGGTGCGATTGCGCTCGTCGGTGTGATCGTCCGCGGGTGGGCTTCGGGGCACATCTCCAAGAACGAACGGTTGGCGACGAGCGGTCCGTACGCGCACACGAGAAATCCGTTGTACTTCGGGAGCTTTCTGATCGCGGCAGGATTTGCCGTTGCAGCACATTGGGCACTCCTCCTGCTCGTAGTTGCTTTCTTCGTGCTGATTTACGCGCCGACGATGCAGCGGGAACGAGCCAACATCGCCGGCAGATTCCCAGAGGCGTACGAAGCCTACGCCGCCAACGTCCCGGCGTTCGTCCCGCGACCGACCCCATGGAAGGCGACGCACCCCGACGAGGAAAATTCCTTCAGCTTCGAGCTGTACATGAAACACGGGGAATGGAAAGCAGGGTCGACCTACCTCGCGGTGATAGCGTGGCTGATCTATAGAACCGTGACCGGAATCTGAGTCAGCAGTCACATATATGGCGTAGGACAAGGATTGAAAGCGTCGTTGGAGCGCAACTCGTAAGTTGTTGTCGCCGTTGCGGAAACACCGAGGGCTTCAATAGATTTGTCCGCACTGACTGTTGCTTCCCATGCATGAGGAGCCCGTCCGACTCGCGGGCCCACGAACTATGGATGGGAAGGGATTGATGGTAAGACACTAAGGAAAATCATAACGCGGCCCTGTAGCACGACCGCGCGGACTTTTTTGGAACCGTCTCACATTTCGCTCGCCGAGTCGCCGAGCGATGCGTGCGACGGTGAATAAGTGAAAAGAGAAATCCTCATTAACGCGGTCCCGCGTGAAACGCGGATCGCGATTCTGGAGGACGGGAAACTCGTGGAGCTTCTCGTCGATCGTCCAGACAACCGACGTATGGTCGGTGACATCTATTTGGGCCGGGTCGATGCAGTACTCCCCGGAATCCAGGCGGCCTTCGT
>JBKPDS010000171.1:0-5063 GCA_046727995.1 Gemmatimonadota bacterium | reverse complement strand
GGGAATGCCTTCCAGCTCCTGCGCGATGGCGATCTGCAGATGATGACCCGGTACTGCTTCGTGGGTGGTGAGAACTTCCATCTCCCAGATCGGCCGGCTGTCGAGTTTATAGGTGTTGACGAAGTACTGCCCGGCACGATGCGCAGCCGGTGAGCCGGGCTGATAGTACGCCGTCGTCTGCGACGGCGCGGCGTACGAGGGAATGGTCGACACACCGTAGGTGAGTCGCGGCAGGCGTCCGAATAATTTCGGCAGCTGCGGATCGATACGCTTGGTGATGTCGCGGTACGCCCGCACCAGCGTCGCTGAGTCGGTATAGAAGAATCGCGGCTCGGTGCGCAGCATGTTCGTAAACGCCGCGAAATCTCCCGTGAATCCGGTTGACCGAATCAGACTGTCCATCTCGGCGCGGATGCGTTTTACCTCGGACAACCCGAGATCGTGGATCTGCTGAGGGGTGCGCGTCGTCGTCGTTTGAACCTTGACGTTGTAAGCGTACCACGCCGCGCCATCCGGTAACGCGCTCATGCCGATGGTTTCCCGCGCCCGCGGGAGATACGTGTCGACGAGATAGCGGTGCAGACGCTGAAACGCCGGGCGATCAAGCTCGTTGTACGCCCGCACGGCATCGCCGCGTAGTCGAGCGCGATCGGCCTCGCCAATCCCGACCGGGAACTGCGTGAACGGAGCCAGCAGTGCGCTCTTGAGCGGATCCTCGGGAATCAGATTCGCGACTTGTGCGGGAACATCGCGCAGCGTGATCCGCGGAGGCGTCACGCCGCGCTTCAATCCGCTGTCGAGCAATGCAATCGTCTGATCGACGACAGGCGGAAGTCCGCGCAGCCGCGCCACGATGTCCGCATAATCCTTGACCGTCGTCGTCGGCATCGAGCCGATAGTCGACGCCGCATACTGGGGCCCGTCGCGTTGTGTGACCTGCAACAGGTCCGACGGGAATCGTCGTCCCTCGATGAATTCGTCGGCCCGTCGCCTGAAGATGTCGTAGCTCAATTGGTCCGACGGATTCAACCGCGAACGGTTGATGGCGCGCACGACATCGAGCTCGCTGCGCCCGGTCGCATTTCGCTCGTTGATAGCGACAATCGACAGATCCGTCCACCGATCGTTCTGCCCCGGGTAACCGGTGTACGTCGCGTACTCCGGATACATGACGTTGGAGTACTCCCAATCGAGAGCGAGGAGTTTCTGAAACCGGGCGCTATCGCTCAGGCCTGCCGCAGCGGCGAGCGCAACGAATCGCGCCCGGTAATCCTTCGCCGTCGGTGTCTGTGCTGGCGCTACGCGAGGACTGAGGAGAACCCAGACGGAGAGAAGTAGCGCACAGGCAGGCGAAGTCGGTCGGAATCTCATGTTGTGCACCGGCGATCGGTAGAGAGACAGGAACCGCTCGCGTTACAATCGCGTGCACACTCGGACAGGTCAAGCACACGGTTCTGCAACAGCCTCAAAGTGAAACGGGGGCAGCTCTCGCCGCCCCCGCTTCATCGAACAAGTTCAAACCAGATCACCCATCGTGTCCGCTGTGATCATCGATTCCTGACTCGTGTTCATCCTCGAACGCATGGAACGCGCGCTCGATGTTGTCCTCGATCTGCTGACGAGCGGCGCTGCCCTCTGTCGCCGTGGTCGGGTCAATCACGTTGCCGGATGAATCAAGGAACCACTTGCCGACATCCAGATTTACCGTCGCGTTCTTCGTCGTCGCGTCGATGACGAGCGGTGGATCGAACGTCATCTCCAGGCTTCTGCGCACCGACGAAGTGAACACGAATGCCGTTCCCTTGAACGTGCCTTCGACACGCACGCTCTTGCCGAGCATGTCGGCATTGGTGGTGTTGAACGTCGTCGCCTCAGCGGGTGCCGGCTCCAGCTTCGCCTCGAGCTCGGCGTAAGTTCCCTCGCTCAGCGGAACATTCAGGACGCCGTGCAGCGTACCGTCGACCGGAATGTCGATGAGGACCGGATCGCGAGAAACGTCCTCGCATTCCTCGCCCACTTGCGCGTGATTGTCACCTGCATCCTCGATCTCCGTCACGCAGCTGGAGGTACCGTTCCGATCCAGCTCGATCTTGTCCAGCACTACCTCGACCTTCGTGAGCACCAGATCGCCTGCCGCGCCGACTGTCACGTCTGGCGACATGCGAATCCCCGTTGCCGGCGCCGATGGAGAGTTGCTGATGAAAGACACCTTGACGAGTTGTCTGTTGCCACCCGTCAAATCACTCGAGCACGCCGCGAGCGCACCAATCGCAACAACTGCGGCGAGCAGCTTGATGTTCCGTATGAATGTTACAGTCATTGCTCCTCCGTTCGATTAAGCCGCGATGCACGCGCAAGCGGCGTGGGCGGGAGTAATTCTCGCCCCACACGAGGAGGACTCCCCAACACCGCCGTCGCGATACTGCGTTTCCGGGGAGTGATCGTTTTTGAACGGTGAACGACTACTGGGATCCACGCGAACATTTGACGCGCCATCGTCGCCCTCATTTTCGCCCTCGGCGCCAGAGTCGGAGCAATATCTTCGGCGGCGTCAGAGGCGCGTCAGACGCTTTCACGTCGGGATAAGTTCGGTTGGTCTTGCATGTTTTCGATGTCTACAACTATTTAGTCTGGCTACGGCCGACCTGACTCGGCCGCCTCCAAATCCCACTCAGGAGGACCAATGCGTACGCGCTCCTATCCACTCGTCGCGGCAGTCGCAATTTTCCTTTTCCATTCGGGGCCGGCACGAGGGCAAACAGATACTTCGCTCAAGCTCAGTACAACGAACGCCGCCGCGGCTGCTGAATTCCGCGCCGGCATGAGCGATTTTCAGAACGTCTCCTTCGAATCCGCCGCCGCTCACTTCAAGGCAGCGATCAACGCGGATCCGAACTTCGGGCTGGCACGCGTGCTTTATGCGAGTACCACCGGTGAACTGAAGCGGGATCAGATCAACACGGAGCTCGCTCGCGGCGTTGCCGACGCGGCGCGCGGTACGAGTAACGAACGCATTCTCGCCGCCGCGTACAGCGAAGCGACACTCGGGCATGCCGACTCTTCCAAAGCGTTGTTTCGCGCTGCGTCACAGTTGATGCCGAGAGATCAGCTCGTCGCCTGGACTGCTGCGGGCGGCTTCAACGCGCCGCTAGCGACGACTCGAGAGTTCGTCGCTAATCACCCCGATTACCCAATCGGTTACAACACACTCGCCTATCAGGCCTGGCTCGGCGGCGATCACGCAGCTGCGCTGGCTGCCGCCAAGCGCCAGGTCGAGCTCCTGCCAAACGCTCCCAATCCCCACGATACCTACGCCGAGCTTCTGCAGTGGAATGGCAACTTCGCTGAAGCTGCTGCTCACTACAAGCAAGCGACGACACTGTCGCCGCGATTCCCGGAAGCGTTTGCCGGACTGGCGGAGATAGCGACGCTGCAAGGTCAGTACGATCAGGCGCGATCCTACCTGAATCAGGCGATCGCCAACGCGTGGACTCCGGCGCAAAAGCTCGGATACATGCGTCAGATCATCGGCACTTACGCAATACAGGGCGCACCGGCCGATGTGCAGACGAAATCGATCGAAGCAGCAATCGCCGCGGCAAAAGCGCAGGGCGATTCGCGCACCACAGCGGTGTTGTACTCGCAACTCGCCGCGGTGCAGGCCAATGCCGGCAACACGAACGCTGCGCACCAATCCATCGCCACCGCCGAAGCCGCGGGTGACAGCGTGCCCTGGAACGTTCATTACTTTGCCGCCATGTCGCACGGCCTGATGAAGCACTGGACTCCGGCGGCGAAGGAGCTCGCCACTCTCAAAGCAATGGCCGCCAAAGATCCGAGCTCAGTTCCGAAGGATCCACTCGCTGCGCTCGAGGGCTATCAGCTGACGCAACAGGGAAAGGCCGCCGAGGCGTTGCCGATTTTGATGGCTGCCGACACAACGAATGTGCTGGTGATGAATCGGATCGCCGAAGCGCATGCTGCGCTCGGACACGCAGCCGAAGCGGCAGCGTGGAACAACAAGATCAACACTAATTACGCCCTGAATCTCGGCGTTTTCACCGACGTGAATTCCCGGCGCAGAGCAAAACAGGAAACAGCGAAGACTCAGTAATTCAGCGGCTCGAGGTCGTGATTCGCGAGCGTTGATCCCGCGGATCACGACCTAAGTCCGCTGTCGGATTGGCAGAGTATAAAATGGCCCGAAGAAATGCCGATTTTAATGCGTTCTTAGCGTTGCATTCCCCTCTGGAAAACGGTCCTAGAGGTGGAGCATCGACGCTCAAAAAATCCTACTCGGAGCACCTTTCTATGCACCGCAACAACAAGGGTTTTACCCTTATCGAGCTTCTGATCGTCGTGGTCATCATCGGCATTCTTGCCGCGATCGCGATTCCGAAGTTTGCCAACACGAAGGACAAGGCGTACGTCGCGGCGATGAAGTCTGACCTCCGCAACCTCGCCACCTATGAAGAGCAGTATGCGGCTGACAACAACGGCGCGTACTTCGGTGGAACCGCGACGAGCGCTTCGCCGCTGCAAGGTTTCACTCCGTCGCAGAACGTCACCATCACGGCGACAGTAGTTGCTGGTCCGCCGCCGAGCTGGACGGCCACTGCTACGCACTCACAGTCTGCCAAGACTTGCGACAGTGGAGTCACCACTCCTGGCGTAATCACCTGCACCTGAAGCGGGGCAGAAGGGACACAATGGGACTACGGCATTGAGAGTCGGCCGATAGTCCCATTGTGTTGCTGGGGCAGCTTACGCGGCGATTACAGACAGAGTGAATCTCGCGTGTGATGGTGCGCGAATTAACGCCCGCATCAGTGACCTTGAACAAACTCATTGCAGTCTATTCATAGGAGCTCTCCAGCTCCCGTTCCCAATCACGGAGAGATCATTATGAAGCGGTTTGTCATTGGTGCGACGCTGCTGTTTGCTTCCGTTGCGTCGGCCCAGAACGCTAAAGACCCGTCGGCGAGGCTGCGCGAGGTTCTGCCAGCCAATGTCGCACAGCACGTGTTGGCTACCATTGCCGATGCGCGCTCGCACTCTCTGCC
>JBKPDS010000170.1:0-5162 GCA_046727995.1 Gemmatimonadota bacterium | reverse complement strand
AGCACCATCACCGCGACGACGCTGGCGGCTGCGAGCGCCAGCACGAGCAGCAATCCACGAAATGCGTCCTGCTGGCTGGCGTACTGTCCACCCAGCTCGAGTCGAATTCCAGGCGGAGGCGGGTGCGCGGTGAGCACGACCTTCACATCCTTGATGACCGAACCCAGCGAGCGACTGCTGACATCGGACGTCATTGCGATCATCTGCTGCTGATTCTCCCGCAACAATTCCGCGCGCGTTTCGACCGGCTCGAAGGTCGCCAACGTGCCGAGCGGCACTGGTGCTCCGGTCTGCGACGAGACGATCGGGAGCGCGCTCAGCGCGTTGCGATTGAAGCGGACGGAATCCGGAGCCCTGACGCGAACGCCGATGGACCGGTCCTCGAGTCGGACTTCCCCGGCTGGTGCGCCGAGTAGCGCACCGGTTGCTGCCTCGGCGATGCTCTGTGGCGTCAATCCCACCCGATTCGACTCCGCCTCATTGACGTGCATGTCCAGCTCCGCACTCGGCTCGCTTACACCGTTGTACAAATCCTCCACGCCGGAAATGTCAGCGATCTTCGGCTCGATGCTCCGCGCGTAGGCCTCGAGACGATCGAGATCCGGTCCGTAAAGCTTGATCTCGACGGGACGCGCCGCGCCCGCCAGATCGTTGATCACGTCGGAGAGGATCTGTACGAATTCGATGCGCAGCCTCGGCACCGCCATCTCGACTTTCACGCGCACGTCGTCGATTACCTCGAAGATCGAGCGTGATCGCCGACCCGGGGGCTTCAGGCGTGCGACGATGTCGCCAGTGTTTTGTTCCGTGGCAAACAGGCCGAGCTCGGCACCGGTGCGACGTGATGTCCCTTCGATCTCGGGTGTCTCGGCGAGAATTCGCTCGACGATGTGGATCTCGCGGTCCGTCTCCGTCAGTGCGGTGCCACCGGGCGTGAAGTAATCGAGCACGAACGCGCCTTCATCCATCGCCGGCAGGAATCCCGTTCCCACGAATCGCTCGGCGATTACTCCAGCGACGATCAGGATCGCCGCCGTAATGAGCACCCAGCGTCGATGGTGTAACACGCGCTCGAGCGCTTCCTGATATCTGACGGACAAGGTGTCGAGCTGGTGGCGAACGCGATGCAGGAACACCCCCGCCGCAGTCGGCTTCGCCTTCACTGGCTCTTTGTCGATGTCCTCGGCTTCCGCGTCGGCGGCAGTGAGGAATTGATCGCTCATGAGTGGAATGATCGTCAGCGCCAGCACGAGCGAGACCAGCACGGCGATCGTCAGGGTGATCGACAGCGCGGCAAAGAATTGTCCCACTACACCCTTCAGCAGCCGCAGCGGAAGGAAGACGACGACTGTCGTAAGCGTCGATGTCGTAACGGGCCAGATCAGCTCGTGCACCGCCTCGCGGATGGCCTCGTGCCGATTCGGGTTTAGCCGCAGATGACGGACGATGTTTTCGGTAATCACGACCGAATCGTCGATGACCAGTCCGATGGCGATCGCCATTGCGCCGAGCGTCATCAGGTTGAAGGTCTGCCCGATCAGGTACATGGCGAAGACACTGATCGCCAGCGTCAGCGGAATCGAAGACGCACTGATCGCCGTGATGCGCGCGTGATGCAGGAACAGCAGCAGGATAATGACGGCGAGGATGGCGCCGATGATCATCGCGTCGCGAACGGATTTTATCGCATCACGAACGAGCGCGCCCTGGTCGTAGACGGCCTTGAGCGTCACCCCCGGTGGCAGCGACGCTTTGACCGAGCGCGCCAGGCTGGCGACGCTGTCCACTATTTCCAGAGTGTTACCCCCCGGCTGTCTGGTGATGTTGAGCAGAGCCGCCGGTTTTCCGTCGCCGGCGATAATGCGGACATGGTCCTCGGTACCGAGGGTGACGGTTGCCACATCACGCACCCTCAATCCGTGTCCAACGACGGTAGCAGCGATGTCGTCCGCACTATGAGCTTCCTGCGCGGCGACGATGAGATACTGCTTGTAATCCTGCGGGAGGCGTCCAACCGCGGTGACTCCGGTCGCTTCCTTGATGGCATTGGCGAGGTCGTCATACGTCAGGCGTTGCGAGGCGAGCCGCGCCGGGTCGGCGATGACTTCGACCTCGCGCACGTCACTACCCTGCACCTCCACCCGGCCGACGCCGGGCACACGTGAGAGCAGCGGCTTCAGCTGGTACCGCGCGATATCGTAGAGCGTCGCTGGATCGCCGCCCTCGAGATTGTATGAAACAATCGGAAATAACGACGGCGTCATCCGCTCGACTTCGATGTCGAGCTCCGCCGGTAGCGACGTCCGAACCTGATTGACCCGCGCTTGCACCTGCTGCAACGCGTAGATCATGTCGGCGTTGTCCGAGAACGTGATGCTGATTTCCGTCGAGCCTCGAATCGTGCGCGAGCGCACCCGGGTGACACCGGGGACGATGCTCACTGCCTCTTCGATGGGACGCGTGACACTGAAAAGCATCTGCCGCGCGCCGAGCGACGCTCCCTGAGCCACGACGAGAACCCGCGGAAACGCGAGCTCCGGGTAAATGGCGGAAGGCAGCCGCGTCGCTGCGTAAATCCCGCCGGCGCTGAGCAGCCCAACGAGCAGGTAGATGAACCTTCGCTGCGCGGCAAGGAAGTCGAAGAGCGATCTCACTATTTCGCCTGTACGACCTTGACGCTGTCCTCCAACCCGTACGCACCTTCGGTGACGACCTGCTCGCCCTGGGCGAGTCCGGAGAGAATTTCTGCCGTCGTCTCAGTTCGACGACCGACTGTCACCTTTCGCTCGCGAGCGATGTTGCCGGGAGCAACGACGAACACTTTGTACCCCTCGCCGTCGGGCACCAGAGCCGCGACGGGAATCACGATCGCGCGGGGATGCACACCCGTGGAGATCTGGCCGAAAATCGTCTCCCCAATGCGAAGTGGTCGCGCCGTGGGAGGAGCTTGTGCCCGCACCGAGACGCTGCGCGTCGCCGAATCCACAGTGCCGCCGACGTCGATGATGTGCCCAACTCCCAGCGGCTCGCCCTTGGCGCTCTCCCCAGCGCTCAGCGTGACTGATGCTCCGGGAGCGATGCGGGCAGCGTCCGATGGTGACACGTTGAAGATGATGTCCAGTGCGCCGAGGTCAGCAACCTCGACGATCGGCTGATTGACGTCGACCGACGCGCCGAGCGGTGCGTTGAGCCTGGTGACAATTCCGGCAATAGGTGCACGCAATACGGCGAGCTGTGCCGCGCGGCGTGCGAGCGCCGCTGCTGCCTGGGCCTGTGCGAGCTCGGTGGCGGCTTGATCGGCATCCTTACGCGGAATGATCCCGGCTTCGGCGAGTCGTCGTGCTCTGTCGTAATTCCGTTCTGCCGCGGTGAGCGCGGCGTCAGCGCTCTGACGGGCGGCGATGAAGGGCGCCTGCTCGAACGCGACCAGCGCCGTTCCTGCCGCCACTTTCTGACCTTGCGACACATACACGACAGCGATGCGCGCCGGGGCTGGAGCGCTGAGCGAGGCAATGTGACCGGCCCTGGCGCTAACGGTTCCAATCGCGCTCACGATCTCCGCAAACGGAGCGATGGTGACGGCAGAAGTTTTTACCTGCACCAGCGCGTGGGTGTCGGACTCGGTGTCTGTCTTGCGACAGGCGATCGCCGCGAGCACGACGGTGAAAGTCAGAATACGTCTCATCGAGTCGGCCTGAGATCGTAAAGTCTGAGCGTTGCCGTCGCGATCCAGGCTTCGGCGACATCGTCCACGTACTGCGTAAGAATCTCGCGCGCATTGCGCTGCGCTTCGAGCACCGCCGGCAGGCCTTGAGCGCCTTCGCGGTATGCCGTCAGCGACATCGAGGCGACGCGCGACGCGCTCTCGACCAATAGCCGGTCGCGCTGAACTTTTTCCAGCGCCAGATTGCGCGATCGCAGTGCCCGGCCGATAGCAGTCTGTGTTTCGAAGCGCGTCAAAGCCAGCTCGGCGCGCGCGCGCTCCCGCTCCGCTTCTGCCAGTGCAATCGCGCCGCGATTTCGATTGAGAATTGGTAATGGGATCGACAATCCGAAGGTGGGGAGAATTCCCGGCTCGGACGGATCGCCGTGCTCGACGCCCGCCTGGATGCTGAACGGCGCGAAGATGCTGCGACGTTGCGCGCGCACCGACAGTTCTGCGGCGGTCAGCGACTGTTCGGCCGCCGCGATTGGAAGTACCACGAACGAAACCCCGTCAGTCCGAATGTCGGTCGGCATCACCAGAGAATCGCTCGGAGTTATGGCGATGGCGCTGGTGTCGAGGCCCATCACTGCCTGCAAATCGAACAGAGTAGATACGAAGGCCAGAGAATCGGCAGCCGCAAGGTTTGCCGCCTGACCCGCATTCACCGTCGCCAGGAGTACGTCGAGCTCGCTTGCATCCCCGGCGTCGCGTCTGACGATTGCCATCCGACGCAAACTGTCGGCGTCCCGCGCGTTTCTGCGCGCCAGCCGGACGTGTTCGAGGGCGGCGAGCGCCCTGGTGTAGGTGGTGTCGGCATCGAGGGCAGCGGCCGCACGCTCAAATTGGAAACGATACTGGCTGGCGAGTCTCGTCGCCTGAGCCGATTGAATGCGCGCCGAGCGCGCGCCAGTGATGTCGAAAGGAAGATCGACGATTTCGTGATAACGCGGCGTCGATTTGGTGTAGGTCGCGCTGAGGCTGGGGTTGTCGAACTGTCGGGCCGAGAGGAGCTGGGCGGCACCGACCAGCGTGTCGGCTCTGGCGATGCCAGCACGCGCTCCACGCGAGATGGCCGCTGCAATCGCCTGCTGACGAGTGATGGGTTGTTGGCTCCGTGCAACCGCCGCGTACAGGAGGAGGAGTGCAGCCGGCCGGAGGATCGATCGCATCAGGAAATTTACGCAAGCCGCCGAAGACAAGACGGGTGGGGCAAGGCGTATTCTAGTGCCTCACCCCACCCAACGCTGCCTCCTCTCCCAATGCGAGGCAGCGAGCTAAATCGCGCGGCTACTTCTTCGCGGGCGTCTTCTTTTCCTTCGCTTCCTTCGCGGCTTCCTTCTTCTCCGTCTTGGCCGATTCGTGCTCGGTGTTGACGACGGTGCCATCGATGGCGTTGACGTTCACTTCCTGCACACCGCTCTTGCCAGGGACGGTGATATCGTAGGAGTAAATGAGC
>JBKPDS010000169.1:0-2300 GCA_046727995.1 Gemmatimonadota bacterium | reverse complement strand
CAAAGGAACCGACACTGCGCCCCGCGCGACCGCAACCATCGCGATCAGCAACAGCACTGCAACAAGAGCGATCCAGTACCAGCCTCTGAACTGTCTCATCGGAACTGTGTGGGGTGCAGCAGTTTCGCGAGCGACACCGCTGCCTCACCCAGACGCACCGCCGGGCGCGCGACGAGCACCGTGTCGACTATCAGCACCTTGCCATCCCGGGCGGCCCGAACAATTTGCCAGCGTGGGTCGGACTTGATCTGCCGGGCGCCGATTGGTCCGGCGAGAATGAAATCCGGATCGCGACGCGCGACATCTTCGAGATTGATCGGCCCGGACGGCCCGGTGATGTCGGCATAAACGTTTTTTGCGCCGGCAATGTCTACCAGCTCGCTCATGAAGCTGCCGGAGCCGATCGTGATGAGCGGAGCATCCCAGATGTGCCAGAACACTCTTGGCTTGGGCGCGTTGGTCGTCGCGAGACGAACGCTGTCGAGGGTGTGCTGCACCGAATCGATTACGACTTTCGCGCGCGCAGAATCGTGGAGAATCGCGCCAAGCAGCCGGGTGGTGCGTCGAAAATCGGAGATGTGATCCACTTTGAGCGACACGGTGTTGACGCCCGCCGCGCGCAAACGATCAGCAGCCGATCGGTTGTCCCGGCTGGCATAGAGAAGCACCAGATCGGGATGGCTGCCGAGCACGGCTTCGACGTTGACGCTGATGCCGCCGCCCATAGCCGGGACCAGGCGTGCGGAGTCGGGCCACATGTCGTACTGCGTCCGGCCGATCACCTTCGACCCGGCGCCGAGAGTGAAGAGGATCTCGGTGGTGGCGGGATTGAGGGAAACGATCCTTGTCGGTGCCGCGGCGCCGATGCGAATCTGGTCGCCGAAATCGTCGCGCGCTTCAACCGGCCCGCGGGCACTCTTCTCGCACGCCGCGAGTGCCAGCACCAGGTATGAATACGACCATCGACGCCAACGGAAAAGCAAAACGGACACTCCTCTCAGAGGAATGCCCGCAACGAGCACGCGCCAAAGCGCCTGACCGCCACCAGGACCTCCCCCGAGGTTCTGCTAAAAGTGGCGCGGACGAGAATCGTCTCCTGGCTCCGGGCCGTCCGACCCACCTTCCCGGCTGCTCCTGCAACCAGTGGCGTTACGAGTCGGCGTTCATTGCCCGATACAGTGGCGGGGCCGCACCGGCGTTGAACCGGTTTCCGTGGCTCCCGTCCGCGATCAATTATTCGGCGAAGCTATCTACGTCGCAGCGCCTGCGCAAGCGCCAGAACCATCGAGCCGCCGATCACCAGCGTAATCGCGACGAGATATCGCGGATCGATGTCGCGCGACATCGGTGGCGGCGGAAGATCGATGACGGCCACCGAATTCTCAGGCATGTCGGAGGCGAGGAAGCGCCGGAAATTCCGGTCGTCGACCGACACGGGATCGACTTCGCGGAGGTGCGGCCCAGTGACGCTCCCCGCTTTGTCCTCGATCATGATCTCGTAGATCCCGGTTTCTTTCTCCAGCGGCAACTTGAGTGGGAAGGATTTTGCCGGCAACGAGTAGGAGAACGACAGCTGCTTGAGACCCGGGGCGAGCGGCGCGAACACGCTGACGATTCCGTTGGCAAATGAAACTGCTGCCGCCGAGATGTCGCCCTGGCCAACTTTGAAATCGCTGGCGCCGGGAGAGATGTGCGTCTGCCAGGTCGCTGCGTCCGGCGTTTCACCAGCTGCCACTCTGGTGACCGACGTGTCATTGGAAAGGTCGAAGACTTCCACGATCGAACGGCGAGCGTTGGCGTCGGCCGTTGATATGACGACGTGATGGCCACGCAGGCTCAACGGAACATGACGCGATGTCGTGTCGAATACAGTGATCTCGCCGTCATCACCGCTGACTTTTCCTTCCATCAGTGGCGGCGTGAAGTAGGCGATGCCGTCATACGAAGCTGAAACGAAATAGATGGCGGCGTCGCTTCCGGTCCGGGTGTACTTGAAGGAGTACCGACCGCGAGCGTCCGACAACACGGAGTCGAGGGGTCCGGCGCGATCCGGACCAACGCGGTGCAGAACAACCCAGGCTCCGGGAACCGCCTCCATACGCCTCGCGGCCGGTCGCACGATTCGCCCCGATACTTGTTGTGGACCCGATGGGAGAGCGGCCTGCAGCAACAGCAGGACCGCGAAACTACATGTTGAACTTCCCAAAGTCTTCGGGCCGGAGATTCTCCAGGTATTCCTTCAGCTGCTCGGCCGACATTTCCTCTGATGGCTCGGCCAGAGTCTCCGGCGGCGTCTGGCC